>SVMK01000095.1 GCA_015067465.1 Oscillospiraceae bacterium | reverse complement strand
CGGAAAAATCGTCCGTGCCGCGCCGAGACGCGGTCCCGGTTTTGAGGGCTGCTCCAAGCCCTGCCCCCGCGGCGCTTGCGCGGCGGACTATGAATACCGCAGCGATCGCATCCTCACCCCGCTTCGCCGCATCGGTGCACGCGGCGAAGGAAAATTTGAACCGATTTCCTGGGACGAAGCGCTGGACCTGATTGCGGAAAAGCTTCTGGCCGTGCGCGCGGCGCACGGTGCGGACAGCGTTGTGTTCTACACAGGCTACTCCAAGTGGTATCGTCCGATGTTCCACCGCCTTGCCGGAAGCTTCGGCTCGGTTAATTACGGAACGGAATCAAGCTCATGCCATCATGCCTGCGTGGTAGCGTCTTTCTGCGATACGGGACTGAAATCCGCGCCCGATTACGAAAATGCCGGTATCCTGCTCACATTCGCCCGCGCGCGCCTGCCAAAGCCGGCAAAGACAGCGCACGAGCGCGGTATGAAAATCCTTGTTGTTGATCCGCGCACGAGCCGCGACATTGCAGACTACGCCGACCTCCATCTGCGTCCGCGCCCGGGAACGGACGGCGCTTTGGCACATGCGCTTGCAAATCTTCTGATCGCCTCCGGCTGCTGCGACACGGCTTATATCGATCAATATGTCCACGGCTTTGACGCCTATCGCAGCTACGTTGCCTCCTTCACACCCGAGCGCGCCGAAGCGCTCACCGGCGTTCCCGCAGAGCAAATCCGGGCCGCGGCCGAGATGATTGCAGAAAACCTGCCGCTTTCGATTTACGACGGTTTCTCCGGCTCGATCCACCACCGCAACGGTGTGCAGAATTTTCGCGCATGGGATGCGCTCAACGCCGTCACCGGCTGCTACGGCCGCAAAGGCGGCAACCGCCCGGTCGGACGGCTGCTGCATGACGCCTACACTCCCATCAGCTTCCGCGAGCATGATTTTGCCCTGCCGCAGCCGCTGGACATGACGAAAAAAGTCGGCGCAAAGCGGTTTCCTGTTTGGAACGAACTGATCAACGAATGTCAGTGCATGGACTTTGCCGAAGCCGCACGCCGCGGCGAACTGCGCGCGATTTTCGCCCTGGGAATGAACGCCCGCATGTTCCCCGACAGCAACGGATTTTTCGAAATGCTCAGCCGTCTTGATTTCTACGTTGATTGCGATATATGGCTTTCCGACTCCGCAAAATATGCCGACATCGTTTTGCCCGCCGCAACGAGTTATGAGCGCGACAGCGTGATTCGCGTAGGCGCAAAGGACAAGATTTGGTATTCTCCGCGCGCTGTGCAGCCCCTTGGAAGCGCGCGCAGCGACGAGGATATAATCTGCGATCTGGCAAGGCGCATCGCCCCGGATGATACACTGCTGTGCGCGGGGAAGGAGGATTGCTGGCGCTGGCAGCTCGAGGGCACCGGCATCACGCTTGAGCAGCTGAAACTGCGCGAAACGCCCTATCCCCTGCCCGCCGCCGAGCCCGCACCGAAACCGCTGGAAACCGGTTTCCCCACCCCAACCGGAAAATTTGAGCTTGCGTCCGAAATTCTCGCCGCCCACGGCTATCCGTCTCTGCCGGAATATACGGACGTTTTCGCGGGCGAGAACACCGACGCTTACCCCCTCACGCTGATGGCCGGCGTTCGCACCGACCGCTACGCCCACGCTTTCCACACCAGAGTGCACACCGTTTCCAGGCTCCGTGCCGCGCGGCCGGAAGCTGCGGTTGACCTCCATCCGTCAGATGCCGACGCCCTCGGCCTGCGGCGCGGCGACCGCGCAGTGCTGCAAACAGCTTTTGCAGCGATTGAAGTTGCCGTGGATTTTGACACCGACCTGCTGCCCGGCACGGTGAATATGTATCAGGGCTACAGCGAAGCGGATGTCAACACCCTGCTCCCGCCAGACTGGCTTGACCCCATCTCCGGTTTCCCGGGATACAAGGCAATCCCCTGCCGTATAGCAAAAAAGTAAAGAGTTTCAAGCAATGCCACCCTTGAATTGTGCCTACTGCACAATTCAAGGGTGGCATTATGTGTGTCCGTCACATAATGCGAATATTTTAACGAAAAACATTTGTGCCGAAAAAACGTTCATGCTACTATAAAATCAGAAAGTACGGCAAGCGCCTGAAAAACCTGAAAATTCTAAATCTTAAAAGGAGATGTGCATATCATGACCGATAGAGTTAAGAGAATGAAAGAGAGCCTGAAAGTCAGCAAATACCCCCTTTGCATTGAGTATTTCAAGCTTGCAAACGAATCCCTGGACGTTACCGGCGGCGAGCCCACGCTGCTGCGCCGCGCCAAGCTGCACGCCCATGTTCTCGACAACATCACCATTTTCATTGAGCCTGAGGATCTGCTTTGCGGCTCCGGCGCCAGCAAGCCTTTCGGTCTGGAAATGCAGTACGAATACGGTGTCTGGACGCCCGACGAGGTGGAGTCGCTCAAAAGCGAGATCTACACCATTGACCCGGAAGACGAAGCCGAGCTTTACCGTCTCAACGAGCATTTTGCCGGCAACTGCCTCAACAGCAACCTTGTCGGTGAAATGAGCAAGAGCCTCGGCATGGATGAGCGCATGTGGCCGTTTATGAAGTCCGGCACCATTCTCCCCCCCTGGAAGGACCGCAAAGGCGGTTCCGGCGGCGGCTTTGCAATGAGCGGCTACGGCCTCGGCCCCGGATTCTTCCTCGTTTGCATCGACTATGAGCGCATTCTGCGCGAAGGCGCACAGGCCATCATTGACGAGGCAAAGCAGTGCATCAACGACCTGCGCTACACCTCCGGCGACGCAATCAAAAAGCGCACTTACTGGGAAGCTGTCATCATCGTTTACGAAGCATGGATCCGCTTTGTAAACCGCTACGCCGATCTGGCCGAAAAGATGGCCGCCGAAGAAACCGACAGCGTCCGCAAAGCGGAGCTGCTGGAAATGGCACGCATCTGCCGCAAGGTTCCCCAGTATCCCGCCGAGAGCTTCCGCGAGGCAATGCAGAGCTTCTGGTTCACTTTCCTGATGGCCCTGCCTTCTCCCACCACTGCCGCGGGACGCTTCGATCAGTACATGTATCCCTACTATAAAAATGACATTGACGCCGGAAAAATCACCGACGACGAAGTTCTCGAACTGCTCGAGATCATGAAGTGCAAGGTTATGAAGATCAACCGCGTTTCCGGCAAGGCAAACCGCGCCAAAAACGCAGGTATGGCAAAATGGTACAACTGGACGCTCGGCGGCGTGAAGGAAGACGGCACCGACGCTACCAACGAGCTGACCTATCTTCTGCTCGAAGCCAGCCGCGATACCGGTCTGCCCCACTTCACCGTGACGCTGCGCGTTCATGAAAACACCCCGCCCGAGCTGATGAAAAAGGCGCTTGAGGTTGTTCGTTCCGGCATCGGCATGCCCGCTTTCGTCGGCGACAACAGCTACATCAACTTCTTCACCGACAACGGCATGACCCTGGAAAACGCCCGCGATTACTGCATGACCGGCTGCGTGGACGGCAACGTTCCCGCCCGCTCCCGCACGCAGGTTGTCACCTTCTTCATCATCGCGCAGGCCTTCGACATCTTCATGCACAACGGTTTCTGCCGCTTCACGAAGGAAAACGTCGGTATCGAAACCGGCGACGTGACCAAGATGGAAACGTTTGATGAGTTTTACGCAGCATTTGTCAAGCAGTTCAAGTATCTTCTGAGCATGGCCGCCGAGCGCAACAACGTTGAGCTCATCATCCAGCGCGACCTCTTCCCCGATCCTTTCCGCTCCGCTCTGATGGAAAACGGCGTGAAAGACGGCAAGGACCTGCTCGACAAGCAGTTCGCCATCGAAAACTGCAGCTGCCTCGGCGCTGTCGGCGGCGTAAACACCGGCGACGCACTGTGCGCAGTCAAAACGCTGGTGTTTGACCAGAAAAAGTACACCATGGCAGAGCTTCTTGCCGCACTCGATGCAGACTGGGAAGGCTACGACGCCATGCATGAGGACTTTATCAAAGCCCCCAAATACGGCAACAATCTGGAAGAGCCCGACCGCTTTGTTGCACAGGTTTATCAGCTCTTTGCCGACACCTGCGCGGAAAACAGCACCGCTTACGGCGGTCATGTGACGCCCAACGCCATTTCCATCTCCGCCCACCAGCCCGGCGGCGCCTGCACCGGCGCAACGCCCGACGGACGCAAATCCGGCGACATTCTTGCCGACGCTTCCCTCTCTCCCGACCACGGCAAGGACGTTTGCGGTCCCATCGCAGTGTTCCAGAGCGCCATGATGGTCAATCAGGATCCATATCAGGGCACGCTGATG
>SVMK01000094.1 GCA_015067465.1 Oscillospiraceae bacterium | reverse complement strand
ACTTTGAGTTTGCGGCCTTCAGGGGCGCTGTGACAGTAAAAAGTAAATGTGCCTTCCGTGTAGGAATAACCAAAATTCAGCGGTACAAGGTAAGGACGATTACCGTCGATCATAGCAAGACGAATGACTTTGCAGCGGTCAACGATGGAAAGAATCTCGGAAATATCAGTGATTTCTCGGTCGGATCTGCGCATATCCGTGCCCTCCTTCGAGTGTTTGATTAAGCAGCCTGTATATTTTTCATATTAGTATGATAAGAAATCGTTTGTCAAGGGAGATTTCGACATGAGATGGGACATGCCGCGGGGTATACTCAAGGAAGAAAACGGAAGTGAGGAGTGCACCATGGAAATACACAGCAGAGAGCAGGATCGCAAACTGACGATTTTCCTCAAAGGAGAATTGGATCACCACGGGGCAAAACAGGCCATGGAACAGATCGGTTATGCAATCGACGCAGCATTGCCGAGAAGTGTTGTGCTGGATTTTGGCGAAGTCGATTTCATGGATTCGTCGGGCATAGCCGTTGTGCTGAAAACACAGCGGAGAGTCGGTTCATCCGGAGGAGTGGTTCAGATTGTCAACGCTTCGCAGCAGGTGAGAAAAGTTTTTGACGCTGCCGGATTAAGCCGGATTATTGCGATGAAATGAGGGAAGAGAATGAAAAGCACCAATTATATGAAACTTGAATTTATGAGCCGCAGCGTCAATGAAGGCTTTGCCCGCATGGCGGCGGCAGCATTCCTCATGCAGCTGGATCCTACGCTGGAGGAGCTGGGGGACATCAAAACGGCAGTGAGCGAAGCGGTGACCAATGCTATCGTTCACGCGTATCCCGACGGTTTGGGAAAAATTCGACTGCAGGGGAAAATTTTTGAGGATCATAGCGTTGAATTCACGGTTCGTGATTACGGTTGCGGCATTGCGGATATAGCACAAGCGCGCACGCCGCTCTTTACGACGGGCGGAGAAGAGCGCAGCGGCATGGGCTTTACCATCATGGAGAGTTTTACGGACAAACTGCGAGTGCGCTCAAGACCGGGAAAGGGAACAACGGTCACATTCCTTCGAAAAATTGAGCTGCGGGAAAAGAAATGACGGTCGGAGGCGGGCTTGAGCTGCTGGAAGCGGCGCAGCGGGGAGATAGGGAAGCCGGGGAACGGATGCTTCTTGAGAACAGCGGCTTGATCTGGAGCGTTGTGCGCGGATTTTACGGCCGCGGTTTGGAAACCGAGGATCTGTACCAGATAGCATGTGTAGGATTTGTTAAGGCTGTACAGGGATTTAACTTTACATATGGAACGCAGTTTTCGACCTATGCTGTACCAAAAATTGCAGGCGAAATTCGGCGGTTTTTGCGTGACGATGGGACAGTAAAGGTGGCGCGGGGGCTGCGGGAGCAGGCACAGAAAATCTATGCAGCCAGAGAGAGCCTTCGCTCGAAGATGCAAAGAGAACCGACATTGACGGAATTGGCAGAGCACACAGGCCTTGGCGTAGAAGAGATCGCCTATGCGGAAATTGCGGTATCTGCGCCGGAATCGCTCCAACAGGAAAACGCGGAAGGCTTGACTTTGGAGAGTCTGCTCGGTACAGACAGCCCGGAAGAGCAAATGGTTGAATCAATCGCCCTGCGTCAAGCGGTCACGATGCTTCCGGAGCAGGAAAGAATGACGGTTGCGCTGCGCTTTTACCGCGGTTTCACACAGGCAAAAACGGCCCGCGTATTGAAGGTGTCACAGGTGCAGGTTTCGCGGCTGGAGCGGCGGGCAATGCAGCATCTGCGGGAGATCCTTCAGGCGGAGGAATGAGAGAACCGTCGGTTTGAAATTCCGTCATATTGTCCCAAAAACGCTTCGGCATGTTGGACATGCGAAGTCTGGGATTTTCCCGCTCCCGGATGGCAATGGTTTCATAAAACCGCCGCCAGAGCAGACGATAGGTGGCTTCTTCCGCAGACGGCGGCGCCATGGAAAATGCTTCCAGCGGCACTATGCGCGAAACGCCCCGGGAATACAGCAGTGCTTCGGCATGGGTTTTATCGTAAATGAAAAATGCTTCGTTGCGGTAGCGATCACAAAAATGGCTGCGAAGAAGAGGGAGAACACGGTTTTTGGGCGTGATCTCCGACGCCAACACACCGTCAAATTCACTGAAGCGAATAAACCCCTTGAGAAGATGGGCTTCACCATTCATGTGCCGCACGGCTTTGAGCAGCGGCTCGTAGTCATTGTCCGTAAAGCGGCGCAGCAAAGGCGCACCTTCGCGATAAAGCTTGGCAACGAAACGGTACATCAGCAGCTCTTTTTCGGCAAGTGCGGTCAAATAAACGCGCCGGAGAAAAGGGCCGACATCCGGCGAGATTTTACGAAGGCTGCGGTAGATGCGGCCTGCGTGCTCTCGATCCGTTGTTATGCGGCGGATTTCAAAAAGACACGGCTCCAACTCCTCATCGCAGACAATGGCGGTGGGGAGTTCTTTTTGTGTGTAGCTTTCAAAAATGCAGCACAGGATCCCCTCAAAACTGCCGTCATACTGATAGATGATTTCGCGCCAGGACATGGAAGGCTCCTTTCCGGTATGCTTAAAACAGGGATAACTGTTCGCCTTGCGCCATGGGAAGACTTTTTTGCTCTGTGGCGATCAGATTTTGCATGACGCCCTCCGGGCTTAAACGGATGGGGGTTGCCAAGGCACCGTTACAGGTGAGAAAGTACTGAGCGCGTTTCATCACAACGCCCAGTTTTTTCAAATCTTCTGCCCGCAGCGACCCCACACGGCGCGCCGCAAGGATGCGCCGTGCGCTTACAACGCCGATGCCCGGAACGCGCAGCAGTGCTTCATAGTCTGCGCGATTGACCTCCACAGGGAAAAACTCTCTGTGGCGCAGCGCCCAGCAGCATTTGGGATCAAGCAGAGGGTTAAAATCCGGGGCGTCATCGTCGAGCAGTTCTTCAGCGCGAAAACCATAAAAACGCAGCAGCCAGTCCGCCTGATACAGACGATGCTCGCGCAGCAGAGGTGGTTTCGTATCGAGAGATGGCAAAAGCGTGCTCTCCACCACCGGGACATAGGCGGAATAGAAAACACGCTTGAGTCGATATTTGTCATAAAGCGACTGGGTGAGGGTGAGAATGTGTCGGTCACTCTCCGGTGTTGCACCGACAATCAACTGGGTGCTTTGTCCCGCGGGAGAAAAGCGTGGCGCGTGGCGATATTTCACCAGTTCCCGCCGGTTTTCATCTCCGCGTTCGGCAATGTACCGCATGGGGCGCAGCACGGATTGTTTCGTTTTGTTCGGTGCCAAAAGACGCAGGGAGCTTTCGCTCGGAAGCTCGATATTGACACTCAATCGGTCAGCCAGCATGCCGAGCTGCTCTACCAGTTCCGCTGCGGCACCGGGAATCGCCTTGGCATGGATATAACCGTTGAAGCGGTACTCGTTACGCAGGATGGAGAGTGTGCGGATCATCAGCTCCATGGTATAGTCCGGAGAACGAAGTACCCCGGAGGAGAGAAAAAGCCCCTCGATATAATTGCGGCGATAAAACTGAATGGTCAGTTCGGCAAGTTCTTCGGGAGAAAAGCTTGCGCGCGGCGTATCGTTGCTGCGGCGATTGACGCAGTATTTGCATTCATAGCAGCAGTCGTTGCTGAGCAACACCTTCAGCAGCGTAATGCAGCGGCCGTCGGCACTGAAGCTATGGCAGCAGCCGGCGAGGGAAGAGGAGGTGTTGCCGATTTTCCCCTCCTGAAAGCCACGGCGAACGACGCTGGAGGTACAGGCGGCGTCATATTTTGCCGCATCGGCAAGAATTGTGAGCTTGTCAAGAAGCTCCATGGCGATCAATACGCAGCGTGTCTGCGGCGCTTGGGCTGGGGCTGATCGAGCCAGCAGATGAGCTTCATGAGGTTGACGGTGATCGTACCGATACCGAGTGCGACAAAAACGAGAGTAGACATAGCCATTGTAAAATCCTCCCAACACATTAGAACTCTTGTTCGAATTTGATTATAAATCGAACAAATGTACTTGTCAATAGAAAATCGAACAAATTTTCTATTATTTACGTTTTTTCTTGAATTTCGGTTGACCAAAAGAAGGATTTGGCGTAGAATAGGTGAGAAAAAACGAATTTGGGAGTAGTTATGACAGATTTTGCAAGCCGCTTCATTGCGGCGCGCCGTGCCTGTATTGCGCGGGATTTTAAGCGGCTCAATCCTGAGCAGCGCAAAGGTGTTTTGACAACCGAAGGCCCGTTGCTGCTGCTGGCGGGAGCAGGCAGCGGAAAGACGACGGTGCTCATCAATCGTGTTGCCAATATTCTCA
>SVMK01000093.1 GCA_015067465.1 Oscillospiraceae bacterium | reverse complement strand
AGGCGGGATACGAGATCGGCGCGCTGACGGAAGTGATCGAGAACCCGGCACAGAATATCTATGTTGTGCGCGGAGAAACCGAGCATCTTATTCCCGCCGTGCCGGAATTTATCCTCAGCACCGACACGGAAGCCGGCATTGTCACCGTCCGGCTGATTGAAGGAATGTAAACTCTTAGAAATAACCGCTGCGCCGGTATGGGCGCGGTGTGCGAGGCTGATGCTATGAAAATCGACATCTTAACCCTGTTTCCGGAGAATATGAACGCCATGCTCCATGAGAGCATTCTCGGCCGCGCCGCAAAAAAGGATATTCTTGAGATCAACTGCGTGCAGATCCGCGATTTCACAACCAACCGCCAGAATCAGGTGGACGACTACCCCTACGGCGGCGGCTGGGGCTGCGTGATGATGGCGCAGCCGCTCAAAGCCTGCGTGGACAGCGTTCTGGAGCAGCCGAAAAGCGCGCGCACGCGCGTTGTGTATATGTCCCCGCAGGGAAAAACCTTCACGCAGCAGCGCGCCCGCGAGCTTGTGCGCGACTACGATCATCTTGTTCTGGTCTGCGGCCACTATGAGGGCGTGGACGAGCGCTTTATCGAAGAATGCGTGGACGAGGAAATCTCCATCGGCGACTTCGTGCTCACCGGCGGCGAGATTGCCGCCATGGCGGTGACGGACGCTGTTTGCCGTTTGGTTCCGGGCGTGCTTTCGGACGCTGCGTGCTATACCGGCGAAAGCCACTGGGAGGGGCTGCTGGAGTATCCGCAGTATACCCGCCCGGAACTTTGGGAGGGAAGAACGGTGCCCGAAGTGCTCCGCAGCGGAAATCAGGCGGAGATCGACCGCTGGCGCCGCAAGCAGATGCTGCTGCGCACCAGAGATAAGCGACCGGAACTGTTTGAACGCTTTGCTCCGGACACGGAAGACGAAAAGCTGCTTGCAGAGATTGCACGCGATGAAAAGCGTATGAAGCTCACCGAAGCCGTGGATTGCCGTTTGGCGCAGGAAAGCGATTTGGATAACATCATGCTCACGATTCGTCAGGCGCGAAACTATCTGCGCAAAAACCGCGTGGACCAGTGGCAGGGCGAATACCCCACGGAGGCGCTGATTCGTGCCGACATAGCTGCGCAGCGCAGCTATGTGGTCACCTACGGCGGACGGTTCGGCGCGAGCTTTGTTCTCACTTCCGAGCCGGAAGAATGCTACGCAAACCTTACGGACGGGAAATGGCGCTGGGACGGCGAATACTGCACCATCCACCGCAGCGCGGTTACGGCGGAATTTCGCGGCAGCGGCCTTTCGGACTATATCTTCTCCTTTGCGGAGTCCCTCGCGCGCGAACAGGGGATTTTCTGCCTGCGTGTGGACACCCACCGCCGCAACGAGCCGATGAAAGCGCTGCTCAAGCGCTGCGGATTTACTTACCGCGGCAATGTTCTCATGACCGACACCAACGGTCACGATCCGCGCAGACAGGCGTTTGAGAAAGTCCTTGATAGCGACAAAAAGTAAAAAATAAAAAATAAAATGTAAAACATGCTTGACAAGATGTAAAATGAATGATATGATCTTCCCGTAACCAAAACGAGGAGGAAAATTTACTATGTCTGCTAACACTCATTCTGTTTCTTATGTTCTCGGTATAATCTGCGGCGTTGCGTCCGTCTATTTGATCCTGCTGATCGTTTCGCTCGTTGCCAAAGCGAAGTATCCCGATACACGACTGTTCCGCTTTTGCAGAAACCGCGACTACGACGAGCGTCAGCTGGCCGTTCGCGGTCGGGCTGCGGGCTATGCGTATGTGGCGCTGGCGCTCACGGTGTTTGCCTACGGCTGGGCAACTTTGATGTTTGATATGACGATTATCGACCCGTTTATGGGCATTTTCATCTGCATCATTTTTTCCATTGCCGTGTATGTGCTCATCTGCATTTTCCAGGGCGCGTATTTTTCCCGCATTGAAAACCCCAAAAGCTTCATTCTGCTTTTCTCCGCGCTTGCCGCGCTCAATCTGCTCATCGGAATCCGCTTTCTGATCCACGGCCCGTTTCTGGAAGACGGCGTGCTCAGCTTAAACGCGATCAATCTGATTGTCGGTCTTCTGGTGCTGGTGGTTGATATTGCCGTGATTGTGAAATCGCGCATGGACAGCCGCGCGGAAGAGATTGATGAGGATTGACCGGGACAGGGAGCAGACTATGAAGAATCTGAAACTGAAAGCAGCACGCGCGGCGCTTGATTTGAGCCAGCAGCAGCTTGCGGATATGGTTGGCGTTTCGCGCCAGACGATGAATGCCATCGAAAAAGGGGACTATAACCCGACAATCAATCTCTGCCGTGCCATCTGCAAGGCGCTCGGCAAAACTCTGGACGAATTATTCTGGGAAGAGGACACATGAACTTAACCGACATCAACGAGATCAAAAACTTGCTTACCCGCCACGGCTTCCGCTTTTCCAAGTCACTCGGACAAAACTTTCTTTGTGCGGCCTGGGTGCCGGAGGATATTGCCGACAGCGCCGGAATTGATGAACACACGGGCGTTTTGGAAGTTGGCCCCGGTATCGGATGCCTGACCGCTCAGCTTGCGCAGCGGGCGAAAAAGGTTGTTTGCGTGGAACTGGATAACGCGCTTCGCCCCGTGCTGGCAGAAACGCTTGATGGTGCGGAGAATGTGGAGATCGTGTTTGGCGATGTGCTCAGAACCGATCTGAAAGCACTGGCAGCCGAGAAATTTTCCGACTGCAGCCGCATCGTCGTGTGCGCGAATCTGCCTTACAATATCACAACCCCGGTTTTGACGGAGTTTGTGCAGTCGGGCCTGTTTGAGTGCGTCACGGTTATGATCCAGCGAGAAGTAGCGCGGCGCATCTGCGCAAAGACCAACACGGCGGATTACGGTGCATTCACGGTTTTGATGCAGTGGTATGCCGACCCCGAGATTTTGTTTGATGTTCCGCCAAACTGCTTTATTCCCGCGCCGAAGGTGACCAGCAGCGTTATCCGCATGGTGCGCCGCAGCGCACCGCCGGCTGTGGTTGCGGATGAGAAGTTTTTCTTCTCCGTGGTGCGTGCCGCGTTTAACCAGCGCCGCAAAACCCTCACCAATGCGCTGCAAAACGGCCTTGGCATCGGCAGGGAAGTGACCGCCGCCGCGCTTGCGGATATGTGTCTTTCCGAAACAATTCGCGGTGAGGCGCTCTCACTGGAGCAGTTTGCCGAACTGAGCGGAAAGCTCAAAGGCGAAAAATAAAAATTACTGTCGCACGGGACGGAAGCTGTATCCGTTCGTGCGACAGCGTTTTACGATTTTATAAAGATTTCGTTCAATATTTTTTCCGGAATACAGAAAAATGTTGTTGACATTTATCCCGAGTAGTGCTATTATAATCAAGCATTCGAAATGCAGCAACCAAATATGCGCGAGTGGTGGAATTGGTAGACTCGCTGGCTTCAGGTGCCAGTGCTCATTCCGGGCGTGCGGGTTCGACTCCCGCCTCGCGCACCAACAAAAGCCCTTGAAAACGCAATGTTTTCAAGGGCTTTTTGTTTTTTGAAAATACCTCATTCCCTTTATGATCCCTTTATGGGGTGAACGGGGGCTATAGTGTTGAGATAAATGCATCCATTTTTGCTGCGCTGTCAAGCTTCATTTGGTCAGTTACATGACCGTATGTATCCAGCGTAAATGCGGCGGAATAGTGTCCAAGGTTTGCTTGCAGCGTTTTGATGTCTGTGCCGTTGCAGATTGAAATTACAGCGAATGTGTGGCGTAGGTCGTGAAAGCGCGCGTATGGATAGCCGATTGCTTTGACAATGGCTTTGAATTTCAGATAGACTGTTTGCGCACACAGATTTTTGCCGAGTTCGTTGGTGAAAACCAGATTTAGTGGGTTATCCCAGGCGCATCCGGCGGCTTTTTTCCATGCGTCCTGCGCTTCTTTCTGTTTTCGAAGCTGTGTCATAACATATTCAACATATTCAGAGCAGACCAGGTGAGGAATGTCATTTTCTTTTGTATACGTTTTCTTGTATTCGCCGCATGTTCCGCGCTGCTTTTGCAGTTGCTGCTTGATAACAACCTTGTTGTGCCTGAAATCGACACAATCCCAGGAAAGACCCAAAATCTCCCCTTGACGCAGACCGAGGAAGAGCGTGACTAAATACACTCTTTCATATGTATGTTTTAATGCAGCCCGTGGTCTGCCTCCTTACGGAATGAAGTGGTGTGATCTGATTCGAAATCGTGTGGGTCAGTTTTCTCTTTTCTGCCGCTAACCCTTGATTTTACTGCATTTTTGGGGTATCCTTTTGTGCAGGGTAGAGGGCGTTTCTACGCTTTTTCTACACTACCGTTTGCG
>SVMK01000001.1 GCA_015067465.1 Oscillospiraceae bacterium | reverse complement strand
TAGCCGTCGGCATCCGTCACAAAACTGTGATGCACATAGGCCGGATTCTCCCGGGTGCACACCGTGGTGATATCGGCACCGGAAGCCAGATGATCTTCGATCAGCGCGCGCATATTCACATTTGCACACAGATCGCCGCGCGCAATCAGAACATAGTCTTCGCGAATGTCTTTCAGATAGGTGTAAACTGCGCCGAGCGCTTCCATGCAGCCGTCATAGAACCCCTTGTCCGCATCGGGCATACCGTAAGGCGGCAGAAGATGCAAACCGCCGGAATGACGGGAAAGGTCCCAGCTTCTTCCGTTGCCCAGATGCTCCATCAGCGACTGGTAACCCTTCTGCATAATGATGCCGAGATTGCGCACGCCGGCATTCATCATCCCGGAAAGCGCAAAATCAATCAGTCGGTAGCGTCCGCAAAACGGCAGTGAAGCGCCTGTGCGGTGAGAGCCGAGCGCCTCAAGGCCGGGAAACGTGTGGTTGGCATAGATCAGGCCGTGAACGTTGTTCATTTTTTCACCTCCGGCGTTTCATACACCATCGCGCCCGCAGGCACGCTCAATCCCTTGCCGATGCGGATATTCGGACCGCAGGTGGCAACACCCCAGTCCGCGGTTCCGTCCGGCGCTTCGCCAACGGTGCTGCCGGATTCAATCACCGTGTTTTCTCCGATGATCGCATACGAAACCTTCGCGCCGCTTTCAACACGCACGCCCGGCATCAGGATGCTGTATTCCACCAGCGCGCCCTCTTCAACCGTAACCGCGGCGGCAAGCACGGAATTTTCAACGCTGCCGTGAATCTCGCAGCCCTCGGTGATGATGCTGTGGCTGATTTCGGCCTTTTCGCCGATATACTGCGGAATGTTCTTGGGGCTGTTGGCACGGATGGGCCAGCTTTCATCATAAAGATCGAAGATGGTAGCCGAGAGCATGTCCATATTGGCATCCCAAAAGCTGTCGATCGTTCCAACATCGCGCCAGTACCCCTCAAAGAAATACGGATACATGCGCTCACCGGCATCCAGCATTTTCGGAATGATATTCTTGCCGAAGTCGTTTTCGGAGTTGGGATCTGCAGCGTCCGCCATCAGATAAGCACGCAGCTTCGACCATGTGAAGATATAAATGCCCATGCTGGCAAGGTCGCTGTCCGGCTCCTTGGGCTTTTCCGTAAAGCGGCAGATGCGTCCGCCGTCATCGAGCGTCATGATGCCGAAGCGGCAGGCGTCCGCCATCGGAACACGCAGCACGGAAATTGTGCAGTCGGCATTGTTTTTCTTATGCACGGCAAGCATGTCGGAATAGTCCATCTTATAGATGTGGTCACCGGAAAGAATGACTACATACTCGGGATCGTAAAGATCGAGAAAACCGATGTTCTGGTATATGGCATCGGCCGTTCCCTTAAACCAGCTTCCGCTCTCGCCGGAAGACTGATAAGGCGGGAGAATATATGTACCGCCCTCATTGCTGTCCAGATCCCACGCAGCACCCGAGCCGATATAGCTGTTGAGCTGCAGCGGTCTGTACTGTGTCAGAACGCCGATGGTGTCAATTCCCGAATTGGCACAGTTTGAAAGCGGAAAATCAATGATGCGGTACTTTCCGCCAAACGGCACGCCGGGCTTTGCCATATCGCGTGTCAGCGCATAAAGTCTGGAACCTTGTCCGCCGGCCAGCAGCATGGCAACACATTCTTTTTTCAAAGCCGATCACTCCTCTTCCTGACAAATAAACGTTTGCTGTCTATTATCATATGACAAAAGCGGGATTTTTACAATCCCGCTTTTTGACTTAATTGAATTTTTCCATGGTTTTTTCCGGTCCGAAGCGGATATAACTCTCCACAGCCTCCCATGCACGGGCTGTCGCTGCGTCGATATCCACGGCATCCTGGTTCCGGAACGCGCCCAAAACCCAGTCCGCCATATCGTGCTCCGGATGCGCGGGCGAACCTACGCCAACCTTCACGCGCGGAAACGCATCCGTTCCCAGCGCGGCGATGATGCTCTTGAGCCCGTTGTGACCGCCGGCAGATCCCTTTGTGCGCACGCGAAGCTTGCCCACAGGCAGAGAAACATCGTCGGAAACAACGATCACTTTCTCCGGCGGAACTTTGAAAAACTTTGCCGACGGACCGACAGCTTCGCCGGACAGGTTCATAAAGGTCTGCGGCTTCATCAAAAGCACTTCCGCATCGCCGATACGGATGCGGTCGGTCAGCGCACGGCTGCGCATTTTGATGATTTTCGCACCGGTGGCTTTTTCGCATTTGTCCGCCGTCATAAAGCCGACATTATGGCGCGTTCCCGCAAATTTCGTTCCGGGATTGCCGAGAAACACAACGATCCAGCTCACGCCGCCGGACTTTGTAAATAGTTTCAGCATTGCTTTTTCCGCCTTGCATTGATTTATTCGCACCGGGCACAATGTCCCTGCGTATTTGAAAAGGAAGGACAAGCGGTGCTTGTCCTTCCGTGAGAGTATCAGTCAAAGAGAGAGGAAATGGACACTTCCTCATAAATGCGCTCAATCGCCTCGGCAAACACAGGAGCGACAGGCAGATATCTGATCTTGTCGCAGCGAGGCTTGTCGGCGGGATAGGGAATGGTGTCGAGCAGCGTGAGTTCCTTGATGGGGCTTTCGGTGATGCGCTCGATTGCGGGACCGGAGAGCACGCCGTGGCTGGCGCAGGCAAAGATTTCCTTCGCGCCGCCATGCTCAACGAGCGCCTTTGCAGCACCGCAGAGAGAGCCTGCGGTGTCAACCATGTCGTCAAGCAGGATAACGGTTTTGCCTTCCACGCTGCCGATGATATTCATAACTTCGGACTGATTGGCCTTTTCGCGGCGCTTATCCACGATTGCCATGCCAACTTCCAGCTTGTGTGCGAAAGTGCGTGCGCGGGAAACGCTGCCGACGTCGGGAGAAACAACCATAACGTCCTCATTGCCCTTGCCGTACTTGCTGATAAAGTAGTTTGCAAAAAGATGTGCGCCGAGCAGATTGTCCACAGGAATATCAAAAAAGCCCTGAATCTGATTTGCATGCAGATCCATGGTGAGAACGCGGTCCGCGCCTGCTTCGGTGATCAGGTTTGCAACCAGCTTGGCAGAGATGGGGTCACGGCTCTTTGCCTTGCGGTCCTGACGTGCGTAGCCGAAATAAGGGATCACGGCGGTGATGCGGCCTGCGCTGGCGCGCTTCATCGCATCAATCATAACCAGCAGTTCCATCAGATGATCGTTGACAGGCTTGCAGGTGGACTGCACGATAAACACGTCCGCACCGCGAACAGGCTCATAAACGGAAATGGAGCATTCGCCGTCCGCAAAATTCTTTGCCTCGGATTTTCCGAGTTCCTTACTCAAACTCTGACAGATGCCGTTTGCAAGCGCTGGATTGGAATTGCCCGCGAAAACCTTCAGTTCAGTTCCGTGTGAAATCATGGCGCAATAAACCTCTCTTTATATACTGTGCGAACCCACGCACTTCTTTTGCATTTTAATTATATCAAGTACATTAAAAAATTTAAAGCCAGTAATTTACACGATTTCCCCCAAAGTTTCCGTGCTGCTTTGTCCAATGTGTCCATAGAACCAAACCGGCGCCGCGATAAGAGCGCAGCGCCGGTTTTTTCAGGCGTAAAAGTTATTTCATTTTTCGCAGCAAATCCGCCTTTTCCAAAGCGGGACGCAGCGCTGCATACAGGATCGGCGCCACGATAATTGCAAAAGCGGCATTGAGCAGAGACGCCGGCAGTTTGCTCATCATCGTTGCCCAAACAGCCTCGATCGGATAGCCGTAGACAAAGCGGCGGTAAACAAAGGTTTTGCACATATAAAGCGCCACGTACGACAGTGCACCAAGCACCGCGCCCGCTGCCGCAAAGCGTTTTGTCCCCTTACCGGCCACCAGCGCGCACACCATGGCCATCACATATTTGCTGACAAATGTAACCAGGCATTCGTCCAGGCCGTAGCCGCTCACAAGGTCATTGAGCATTGAGCCGATGCCCGCGGCAAGTCCGCCGCCGACGGGGCCGAGCAGAAAGCCGGAAAGCAGGCATGCCGTGTTACCCAGATGCACCTTGCTCTCAAGCAGCGGAAATCGGCAAAATGTGGCAACGCAAACGATCGCCGCCATCAGCGCCGTAAAGGTGATTTTATAAACGGAGTTGGATTTCTTGTTACTTTTCATAGTTATATTCTTTTAATTATTATTCAGGAAACATTGACATGAATTGTGGCAACGGCATCCGGATTGCCCTTACCGTCGGCAAATCTGACCTCAATTTCCGTTGTGCCGCGCTCGAGCGCGCAAATGCGCAGCGGCACGGTGAATTTGGATGTGAAATCTCCCCATTCGCAGGAAACGATGTCGCTGTCTTCAATTTCGTAGTAGATCGTAATCGGTCGGGGACAGTCGTGCGTAATCACAATTTCTTTTTCTTCATCCACAGCCAGCGAAACCGTGATGTCGGATGCTTTCAGCGTGGAAGCATCCATTTTTGCCTGTTCCGCTTCGTCAAATTCCGTAAAGCTCATCCCCTCCCCGGCGAAGGCCACGGAAGAAAGCACATTGACGGGAACGGCAAGATTCATGTTCTCACCATTGACAAACGAACCGTAAAGCACACCGATGACCTCGCCGTGGGCGTTGAGCAGCGCGCCGCCGCTGCTGCCGCTGGAAATCGGCGCCGTAATCTGGAGCACGCGGTAAGCCGGATCGTCCACCACGCGGCCTGCGTTGGAAATCAAACCGTCGGTGAGGTTGTCAATGCGTCCGAGCGCGTCGGACACCGTGTAAATCTGTTCTCCGGTATAAGCGCTGTCGGAATCGCCGAGGTCAAGATACGGGAAAAAGCGCGTCGTGGCACCCTCCGTGTCCGTACGGCTCACGCGCAGCACGGCAATATCCCAGAGCGCATCGTAGAAGATGATGCCGGTCACATCGTAGCATTTTCCGTCCGCGGCTGTCGCCCGGGCATAGGCCGCACCGTCAATGGAGTGCCAGCATGTCAGCGCAACGCCGTCGCCGGTGACAAAAAAGCCGGTGGAATTGGAAAACGGCCGGTTGTGCTGCAGGTCTTCTTCGGTTTCGTAAACATTGAGCAAAAACATCGCATCGACGCTCTTCTCATGAATTTCCGCCGCAGAATACACGGGCTTTTCCGCCGCGAGCGCATAGGAAAGGCGCGTGGCCTTCAGCGCGGACGCGGAAACGGCGCCGTCGAGATAAAGCTGCTCAATCAGCGTGCGCTCGGAATTTTTCATTTTCATTGTGAGCGCGGTGTAGGATATCAGCGCAAGGTCCTCGCGCAGCATCGGGGTTTGCGCGGTGTATTCCCCGTGGGTCAGGCCGATCCTGTCGGCAAACGCAATGCTGCCGGCCCAGGTAAAATCACCCGTGGCCGTACTGTAGCCCAGCGCGCGCAGCAGCATGGTGAGATAATCTCGAATCTGAACATCCGCCGCACTGCCGAACCAGCCGGCGCTCTGCCCCGTTACAAGGCCGCTGTTGTAGGCATAAGTGATATACTTTGCCGCCCAGCCGGCATCGGAAAACGGACACCAGCCCGTTGCGCGCAGCGCAGCATCTTCCCTGCCGAGCAGACGCACCAGCATCGTAACCGCTTCTGCGCGGGTTGCCGTACGTTCCGGTTCAAAGCCGCTGCCAGTGCCTTTCACCAGGCCGAGCGTTTCCAGTGTGGAAATTGCTTCCGTCGCCGTAACGTGCGCAGCACCTGCGGGTGCGCAAAGCGAAACCGACAGCACAGCGGTTAAAATCAAAGCCAAGATTTTTTTCATTCGTATGCCTCCGTGGCAAAACTGATAGTTTACTTCTCGCCGCGAATCTGGCTGACGAAGAAACAAAAGTACATCGCAAAGGAAAACAGCATCACCGCGCAGCAAAGCAGCAGCATAATCACCGTAACGTTCGCCGGGATTCCGGGAAACAGGATCAGCAGAAACATACACGTTTCCAGAACGGCGGTGCAAAACTTCCCGTACCATTTCGCGCTGTGCACCGTGTTGCGGCGCTTGATTGCAATCGTGCCGAGGGCAAACATGGTGAGTTCCTTCACGGCAAGCAGAGCAAACACAAACCATACAAAGGAATAGCGCGATGCAAGACAAACCATCAGCGCGGCCTGCGTCACCTTATCGCTGATCGGATCAAGGATTTTTCCAAGATCGGAAACCATGTTGAACTTTCTGGCAATCATACCATCAAAGATATCCGTCAGCGCGGAAACAAGTACCATCGCTGCGGCAATATCGTACGCATCTTTCCAGTATGTCCAGATGATAAACGGCACAAGTACGAGCCGAAACAGGCTCATAAAGTTTGGGATTGTAAAAATTTGCTCATGTGTCAGAAGCTTGCGAAATTGATGCACTTTACGACTTCCTCTCCAATCTCGGCGGTATTTCTCTCTGCCACGGTTTCGGCATCCATCACACCGCAGACAGTCAGGTAAACGTCCGTAATACGCCAGGGGGCGCGTTTTTTGATAAACTCTGTCGCTTTCACGGCAAGAATGACAATGGGGGTCCGTGCTTTCTGCGCGATTTTGAACGCACCGTTGCGAAACGGCTGCATCCCTTCGCCCGCCGTGCGCCGTCCCTCGGGGTAAATTCCTACGGAAACAACACCGCGCTTGAGATAGTCCGCCGCCGTGAGAATGGTGCGCAGCGCGGCACGGTCATTGTCGCGGTCGATCGGCAGGAAGCACGCTTTATGGATTGCACGGCCGACAATGGGCAGCTTCATGTTTTCCTGCTTGGAAATAAACGCCAGCGCATAATCACGCAGCGCCCACAGCGTTACGATGGGATCATAGCAGCTGCGGTGGTTGCCCACGAGCAGAAAGCGGCCCTCGGGAATTTTTTCCAGACCGTTCATATGGATGCGAACGCGCGAAAGCGCGCAAAGCCACCCGCAGGTGTAAGTAATCAGGGCGCTGAAAAACCGATTTGGCTGCATCTGGGGCTTGCTCTTGTCAATAAACAGGGTGAAAACGCCGATCACCAGCACATACAAAACCTGTATGCCGACAAATCCGGCAAGCCCCCAGACAGCAAACATCGCAGGCAAGGCCGCGCCGGTATAACCCACAGCAAAGCAAACCGCGGCCGAAATCGCGGCGCCGCCTATAACAAAAGGCAGTAACGGTAAAAAAACAAGCATCTCTCTAATTCTTTTCAACCGAAAACGGAGCGCTCAGTCCCCGACGGTCTCCTCTTTGTTTTCTTCGCAGGTGTCCGCGGTAATTTCTGCCGCAGCGTCGGTAGAATCAATCACGATGTCGCATTCTTCGTCCGCAATCTCCTCCACCGCAACCTCTTCTTCGTCGCAGGATGCAGGGAAATAGCGCTCAGCGGTTTTTTCAAGGAAAGTGCGAATCTCATCGCGCTTGTAGTAAGCCACCGCAGTTGCCGCAGCAACACCGCTCAGGGCAAGGATCGTTCCGATTACGCTGTTTTTCTTAGACATTGTAGATTCCTCCTGTTTTCAGATTATGTATTTCGTATCAAAATTGCCTTAGGGATGTTCCGCCATTATACCACGATTCTCCCTTTCATGCAACGGAAATCGGCCCCATACTTTTTAAGCTTTTGTGAACAATTTCGCAAAGCAGCACAGCGCCCTGCGGCGAAAATCGTCCGCAAGGCGCTGTGTAAATCGGTTTTCACAGGCAGATTTTTACTCCCCGCTTTGTTCCGCGCTCAGCCGCTCCAGAACGCTGCGGTCTGCCCGGACCAGGATATAGTCCACTTCGTGTTTTTCCAGGTATTGCTTTGCTTTCTGCGCATCTTTCACATAGGTTCCGTTGTAAACGCTCTGCAGCTTTTGTTTTTGCTGCCGGAGATTTTCGGGCGATGCGTCAATCACGATAACGGACTCTTTCGACGTTTCGCGCACAGCGTCTTCCTCGGGTTTTTCGGGGAGCGCAGCGGCTTTGGGGTCTTTCAGAATCAGCGCCGGAGAAAGGTAATCCAGAAGCTTCTGCTCCAGATCCTCGCAGACAATGGGCTTCGGCAGATAATCCGTAAAGCCGCGGGCAATATACTTCTCCCGCGCGCCGACAATGGCATCCGCCGTCAGGGCAATCACGGGCGTTCCGTCCGCGATGCGTTCCACGCGCATCCGCTCCAGCGTCTGCGTTCCGTCCAGTTCCGGCATCATCTGGTCAAGGAAGATGATGTCGTAGCGCTTTTTGCGCAGCATGGCAAGGCATTCCTCGCCGGAGGTGGCGGTATCGATGCGGATCTGCGTTTGCTTCAGCAGTCCGACAAACACCTGTAGATTCATGTCGTTGTCGTCCACCACAAGCACTTTTGCCATCGGAGCAATCAGCTTTGCCGTGTATTTCTTCTCCGATGCCATCAGCGCGCGCAGCGTTTCGGCAAAATCTCCGATCGGCGTCCGGTCAACCACGCGCTGCACCATATGCATGGTAAACTTCGAACCCACGCCGTATTCGCTCTCAACTTCAATGCTGCCGTTCATCATCTCCACAAGGCGCTTGGTGATTACAAGGCCAAGACCCGTGCCGACAATGGTGCGGTTTTTCTGCAGATCAAGCCGCTGAAAGGTTTTGAACAGCTTTTTCAAGTCTTCCTCGCGGATGCCGATGCCGGTGTCGATCACTTCGATTTTGATATCCACCGTTTTCCCGGTGTCCGAAAGGGTGCCGGAAACATTTGTGATCACCTTGCCGTGCGGGGTGTATTTGATGGCGTTGTTGATCACATTCAGCATGGCCTGCCGCACACGGATTTCGTCACCGAAGAGGTAGTTCGGCAGGTCGGGCGCTACATTCATCTCATACGCAAGCTCTTTATCGTTTGCGCGCTTTCTTGTCATATTGACAATATCGTTCAGCACAGAGCTGAAATGGTAATTGGAGTCAACAATCTCCATTTTTCCGGATTCAATCTTGGAGATATCCAGAATGTCGTTGATGATGGCCAGCAGCGTGTTGCTCGCGCTGCGTATATCCTGCGCATAGCGGGTAAGGCGCTCATCGCCGCTCTCGCGCAGAATCATCTCGTCCATGCCGATGATGGCGTTGAGCGGGGTGCGGATTTCGTGGGACATGTTTGCAAGAAAGTCCGATTTCGCCTTGGTTGCGCTTTCGGCAACATAGCGCGCCTCCTCCAGCTCTTCCAGCGTTTGAAGCAGGCGGTTGTAGTCCGGCGTTTCAAGGGCGAACACCATGCAAAGGCAGGCCAGCGAGGAGCAGAAATAGTTAATGAGGATATTCGGGCAAAGCAAAATCTGAATGACGATGCCCGCAACGGTAATACCGAGGAAAATAAGCGCAAAGAAAATCTGTCTGCGCGACACGCGGGAATGGAGCACCGCCTTGTCCGGCAGCATCTGCCGCACGCAGCATACAAACGACCAGAGAATGAATCCCCCGGGAATGCAGAATGTGTAAGGATGAATGCCTACGCGCGTATAAGTTCCCGCTTCGTCTATCACAAAAACCAGCGGCTCGAATGCATTTGCAACAAAGAGCAGACAGTAAGCGACAAAAATTCCGATGAACAAAATCTTTGTGCCCTTTTTCATGGATTTTCCGTTAATAAGCGCGTCGATATACCAAACCAGGGAAAGCGCGGCGGCCGCACCAAAAATAAATCCCATGGAATTGATCACATAGTTCAGCCACAGCGGAATCACCGGATAAGCGTAAAACACCACCGTGCTCGTATCAAAAATCGCGCCGAGCATGTTCAGGATCACCATCCAGCGGAACGTTTGCATACTCGCGCTGTTTTTATACTGAAACTGTATGTAGATGAGCATGATAAACGACAAAATAATTGCCACAATCTGATAGCAGATATTGAATTCCTGCATATCGCTATGCTCCTTCCTGCACGCAATCCGTCCGCCGCGGCGCGAATCTGAACCGGTTTATGCACCGGCGCAGCGCAGCGGCAAAAATTTTATCCGTCTTATAATAAGAATACCCAATTCAGAATTGATTTTCAAGTCTTTTTCCGTTATTTTTAAACTGTTTTTCATTGAAAATTGATAAATTTTTTTCAATTTCCCGGTCGTTTTCTTTCGAAACTACTTGAAAAGCGCGTTCGTTTGATTTAGAATTAAGACATAAATTATAAAATGGTGAGAGTTATAACTTAAAGGATGTGAATAACCCTTGATCATTCTGATAGCAGGTAACAACCGCCGGGTCACAGAAGAAACGGCTATGCTGATCCGCGAATCAAAAGATTATCATATTCTCCAGTGCAAGGGCGAACCCGGCACCTTGCTGGAAACCTGCAATTTCTGCAATCCCGCCGTTATCATTATCTGCCTGCGCAGCGAAACGAAAAACACGATTCTCAACTATGATGCGCTTCTGAAATACGGCCGCTTCCCGCAGACAAAGCTGCTGGTAATCGGCTCGCCTTCCGAGTGCATGCAGTTTCGCAAAGTTTCCGGGCTGCCGAACGCCATGCTGCTCAAGCGCCCTCTGCGCATGTCCGATCTTCTGGCGATTCTCGACGATTGTGAGGCAAAATTGCCGGAAGACGACTTTGCTTCCGCCAACGACGACGGCGCGGAATACTTCGCAGGGGAAGCCGGTGCGGAAGCCCCCGCAGCTGTGGCGGAATATCAGCCGCAGCTTACGCCTGCCGCCGCGGCGCAGCCAGCAAGAAAGCGCATCCTCGTTGTGGATGACGACCCGCAGATTCTTGCCCAGATCAAGGAAAATCTCATATACTTCTATGATGTCACCGCCGTTTTGTCCGGTGCCATGGCATACCGTTTCCTTGAGCGCCACACGGTTGATCTGATTCTGCTCGACTATATGATGGTCGGCGAAAACGGTCCCGAGGTTCTGGAACATCTCCGCAGCAACGAAGCCACGAAGGACATTCCCGTCATGTTCCTCACCGGCGTTTCCGATCCCCAGATCGTGCGCGACACGCTGATGCGTCTGCGTCCGCAGGGCTATCTGCTCAAACCGATCAAGAAATCCGAGCTGGTTGGCCGCATTATCGATGTTCTCGGTTGATTTTAGGAGGAGCAAACAATGAGTCTTTCCTTTGATTGTCTTGTCAGCGCAGGTTTCGATGTTGAAACCGGCTTTGCCTATACCGGCGGCGAGGAACGCTATCTCTCCGCTCTGCAGCGTTTTTACCGCTCCTACGGCAAAATGTCCGCCGCCATCGCCGAGAGCGAGAAAAGCGAGGACCTTGAAGCCTACACGCGCAACGTGCATTCGCTCAAGAGCAACTCCATGATGATCGGTGCAAACGAGCTTTCCGAAAAAGCAAAGCTTCTGGAACAGGCCGGACGCGACGGCGATCTGGCGCTGATCCACGCGGAAACGCCCGCTCTGGCGGCGCTGCACGCCCACTGCATCGACACGCTCAGGCCTTTCGGCGAGATGGAGCGCGTTCGCGTTGCCGGCGAGATCTCCGGCGCGGAAGCACGCCTTGTCGGCAAAGAACTGCTGACCGCCCTCGACGATTTCGACGACGACCGCGCCGCAGGCCTGCTCAACACCCTTTCCGGCTATCCCTTCCGTCTGACGCAGAAAAATCTGCTCAATGACGCAAGAGACCATATTGAGAATTTTGAATATGATGAGGCGCTTGACCTGATCAAAACGATTCTGGAGCAGATTGAGGATTAAACGCCGCACGGCCGGGAGGTCGAAACACCGTGTTTAATTTTACAAGCGATTCCTATTTTACAACTTATCTCAGTGCGCATCTTTTTGTCATCTTGGTGCTGTTCACCATCATCCTGCTGGCAATGCGCACGAAGTCTTCCGAGGCGCGGCACACGTTTTTGTTTTTTGCGGGTGCCGCCTTCGTGATGATGGCAGGCTATTATTTCGAGCTGAGCACCTCACTGAAGGAAGTTTATATCATCGCGCTGAAAATCCAGTATTTCGCCGCGGGATTCCTTCTTGTTGCGGCGATCAAGCTCGTTTCCGTTTTTTGTATGTATCCCGTTCCGCGGCGGATTCTCATCACGCAAAGCATCATCAGCGCAATCACCATGCTGCTCGCCATGACGATGGAATACAACAGTTTCCTGTTCACCGATCTGCTTCCGCAGTGGAACGGACACTATCACCGGCTCATCATTGCCGGCGGCATATATTACCCGATCCACTGTTTCGACTGCGTTCTGGTTTTTTTCTACTGTCTTTACGTCTGCATCCGCTCCCTGCGGAAATCGAAGGGCCGCGACAAAAAGCGCATCATCTGGCTGATTGTTTCCATGGGCATGCTCACACTGATGATAATTGTGCGCTCTTTCACCATACGGCACGGTTACGAAGTAATTTCGTTTTTCGTTCTTGCATCAACGATCTGTCTGTTTGTTTCTCTGGTCCGATACCAGTTTTTCAATTCCCGGCAAATCGCCATCGAAAGCGTTTTTAACCACAACCACGACGGCATCATCGTTGCCAGCGCCGACGGCAACATCACATTTTTCAATCATCAGGCCGAGCTGATGCTGCCGGAGTCCGTCCGCGGCAACATCAACCACGACGCGCTGCTGCAAATGGTGCTCGACGAGCGCCACAGTCAGGTAACGATCAACAACAATGTTTACGATATCCACGCCGAGGACATTGTGGAAAACAACGTTCTGCTGGGCTATGAATTTGTTGTCACCGACCTCACAGAACTTTTCTCCTACATGGACCAGCTCCGCGAAAAAACGGAAGAAGCCGACAGGGCAAACGCCGCAAAGCTGAATTTTCTGGCAAATATGTCCCACGAAATCCGTACGCCGCTCAACGCCATTCTCGGCATGAACGAAATGATTCTGCGCGAATCAAAAAACGGTTCCGTGCAAAAATACGCGCTCGATATCCAGAGCGCAGGAAAAACGCTGCTGTCCATCGTCAACGACATTCTTGACATTTCCAAAATCGAATCCGGCAAAGCGCAGCTTGTCAACGCGGAATACAGTCTCAGTTCCGTGCTCAACGACATTGTCAACATGACAATGCGCAAGGCCGCTTCCAAGGGGCTGAAATACGAAATCAACGTATCGCCGGATATCCCCACACGCCTTTACGGCGATGAAATCCGCATCCGCCAGATCATGCTCAACGTGATCAACAACGCCGTGAAATACACCGCAAAGGGATCCGTTACCGTCAACGTCGGCTTCACAGCGAAGAGCGAAACCACCATTGAGCTTGCCGTCCGCGTGGAGGATACCGGCATCGGCATCTGCAAGGAAGATCTCGGCAAACTTTTCCAGACATTCCAGCGCCTTGATGAAACCAAAAACCGCAAAATCGAAGGCACCGGCCTCGGACTGATCATCACAAAGCAGTATGCCGAGATGATGAACGGCCGCGTTGAGGTTTCCAGCGAACCTGGCGTCGGCTCCGTGTTTACAATCTATTTCGACCAGCGTGTGCTGGATCCGCGCCCGCTCGGCGATTTCACGCAGGCACTGCACCGCGCGCAGGCCGAGCATGAGGTTTACGTCCCCAAGCTGTGCGCCCCGGACGCCAAGGTTCTGATCGTGGACGACAACGAAATGAATCTGCAGGTTATCACCGGCCTGCTCGGCGACACGAGAATCATGCTCAATGTTGCCACCTCCGGCGAACAGTGCATCGAAATGGTGCGAAAAAAGCACTATGACCTCATCCTGCTTGACCAGATGATGCCGGGACTCGACGGCACGCAAACCCTGCACTACATGCGCGATCACGGCCTGATTGACGGCGTTCCCGTCATCGTCCTCACGGCAGACGCCGTTGTGGGCGCCAGGGAAGCGTATCTTGCCAGCGGCTTTAACGACTATCTCTCCAAGCCCGTTATGTATGCAGAACTGGAGAATGCGCTCATCACCCATCTCCCCGAAAAACTCCTCACCCCGCCGCAGCCGATCGAAGCATCTGCGCAGCCTGCTGAGGCAAAGCGTTCCGTTCTGGTTGTGGACGCATCGCCGGAAAAGCTCAAAGAATGCAAGGCCGAGCTGGAAACGCACTACAGCGGCACCTACGTCCGCAGCATGGAAAAAGCCCGGCAATATCTCGAAAAGCACGCGGTGGACTACATCATTCTCCCCGCTTCCGAGGAAAGCTTTTCTGCGCTCGGCATCGATGCCGCTCCCCCCGATTCAGACTGAAACCGCACCCCCACAGCGAGGGACCTTGCCTGTCCCTCGCTTTTTCACCCGCAGCGCTTTTGCGCACCGCCTTTTGAAAGGAGCTTTGACAGCATTGAGAGACTATCAGAAAGAATTTGACAGCCGTGTTGCTTTCATCCGCAGCCTTGTTGCGCAGGCCCATTCCGCCGGCATCATCTACGGCAACTCCGGCGGCAAGGACTGCACGCTTGTCGGCATTCTCTGCAAAGCCGCCTGCGACAACACGGTTGGCGTCGTAATGCCCTGCGCTTCCTCACAAAATTACGGTCGCGACGCCGATGACGCCATTGCCGCCGCGCAGCAATACGGCATCGAAACACGCCGTGTTGACCTCACCGCGGCACGCGAAGCCATGCTGAGCGCACTAAGCAGCGCCGTGGATATGCTCCCCTCCTCCACCGCAAACATCGCGCCGCGCCTTCGCATGACAACGCTCTATGCCATCGCTGGCAGCGAAAACCGCCTTGTTGCCGGAACCGGCAACCGCAGCGAACGCTATATGGGCTACTTCACCAAATGGGGCGACGGCGCGTGCGACTTCAATCCCATCGCCGACCTCACCGTAAGAGAAGTTTACGAATTTCTCGAATTCTTGAAAGCGCCGCGTTCCATCATCGAAAAAGCGCCCTCCGCAGGGCTTTTTGAAGGCCAGACGGACGAAAAAGAAATGGGCGTGAGTTACGCCGCCATCGACGAATATCTGCTCAGCGGCACGGCAAACGACGCCGATCGCGCCGTGATCGACCGTTACCACGCGGCCAGCGCGCACAAGATGCGTATGCCCACGGTTTACGAAGCGGAATAAACAGTTAAAAATGACAGAATTCCGCTATAACGGAGCCTGTCATTTTTTGCATATTTTTCAGACATTTTTTCTTGCACTACACGAGCGATACTTGTATAATTATCGCATGAATTTATTGTATCGGAGGGAACCCACATGTCTTTTAACGTCCGTCCCGAGACCATGGCCCGCATCACCACGCCCGCTCTGGCCGCGGCTTTTATTGAAGAACAGGTTGCCGCGCTGCGTGCGCAGATCGGCGACAAGAAGGTCCTGCTCGCCCTCTCCGGCGGCGTGGATTCTTCCGTTGTTGCCGCGCTGCTGATCAAAGCAGTCGGCAAGCAGCTGGTCTGTGTGCATGTCAACCACGGCCTGATGCGCAAAGGCGAAAGCGAACAGGTAATCGAAGTGTTCGGCAAAGAGCTGGACGCCAACCTCATCTATGTGGATGCAACCGACCGTTTCCTGGATCTTCTGGCAGGCGTCAGCGAGCCCGAGCGCAAGCGCAAGATCATCGGCGCGGAGTTTATCAAGGTCTTTGATGAAGAGTCCTCCAAGCTGGAAGGTATCGACTTTTTGGCACAGGGCACCATTTATCCCGACATTCTGGAATCCGACGGCGTGAAAGCACACCACAACGTCGGCGGTCTGCCCGAGGATATGAAGATGGAGCTGGTTGAGCCGGTCAAGCTGCTCTACAAAGACGAAGTTCGCGTGGTCGGCGAAGCGCTCGGCCTGCCCCACAACATGGTTTACCGTCAGCCCTTCCCCGGCCCCGGTCTGGGCGTGCGCTGCCTCGGTGCCATCACCCGCGACCGTCTGCACGCGCTGCGCGAAGCGGACGCTATTTTGCGCGAGGAGTTTGACAATGCAGGCCTCGCCGGCAAGGTTTGGCAGTATTTCATCGCCGTGCCCGACACCAAGAGCGTCGGCGTGCGCGACGGCAAGCGTTACGAAGGCTGGCCCGCCATCATCCGCGCGGTCAACACCACCGATGCCATGTCCGCCACCATCGAGGAGCTGCCCTACGCCCTGCTCCATAAAATCACCGACCGCATCACCCACGAAGTGGAAGGCATCAACCGCGTGCTCTACGATCTCACGCCGAAGCCCATCGGAACAATCGAGTGGGAGTAAATCCAATCAGACTACTGCATCCGAAAACCCTTGAAAATGCAGGGTTTTCGGGTTTCTCATTTTGCAGAACGTTCTTGACTTCGCGGTGCATTTGCGGTATTTTTGTGGTATACTTTGCAAAGCAAGCTCAGCAAAGGCGGATGCTGCAAAACGCGTTTGACGGCATGAAAAACGCTGGCGCAGCTTCATCGCAAACCGCTCACCCACGCCCCATCTTCATCGCTCCCACGACGAACAATCAGGAGGACACTGTTATGAATGATATCATGCAGTTGGCAGCACTCTGCCGGGATAAAACCGTGTACATCCAAACCCATAATTTCCCCGATCCGGATGCCATCGGCTCGGCTTTCGGGCTGCAAAAGCTGCTGGCGCATCTGGGCATTGCCTCGGAGCTTTGCTATGCAGGCCGAATCGACAAGCTGAGCGCGGCAAAGATGCTGGAGGCCTTTGACATAGAAATACACTCCTATGACGAGCTTCGCGGGAAAATGACTGAATCAGACTATATCATCTGTGTGGACAGCCAGAAAAACGCCGGCAACATCACGGATTTTATCGGGAACGAAGTGGCCTGCATCGACCACCACCCCGTATTTGTTGAAGCGGAATACCAATACTGCGATATTCGCATGACCGGTGCCTGTGCCACCCTCATCGCGGAATATTACGCCAAGCTGGGCCTCACGCCGGACCGCGATGTTGCCACAGCGCTGCTTTACGGCCTGAAAATGGACACCCTGCAATTCAGCCGGGGTGTAACGCCGCCGGACATTGAGATGTTTGGCTTCCTGCTCCCCCTGTGCGACCAGGCAAAGCTGACCCGTCTGGAGCGCAACAACATGGAGTTTACCGATCTGAAAGCCTACGGCGCCGCCATCGACAGCATACAGCTTTACGGCAAAAACGGAATCTGTTTTATCCCCTTTGCCTGCCCCGACGCTTTGATCGCTACCATCTCCGATTTCATCCTCTTCCTTGACGAGGTTGACATTGCCGTGGTGTGCGCCACCCGACCGGACGGCATCAAAATTTCCGTGCGCTCGGAGACTGAGCGCGTCCACGCAGGGCAGCTGATTCACGGCGCGCTGAGCGGCGTGGGCGACGGCGGCGGTCACGCCGGCATGGCAGGCGGACTGATCCCCAGCGATGCGATTCCTCTGCTGGGCAATTTCCCGGAGGATCGGATCAGAACGCTGTTTCTGGAGGCACTGGACAGCTGCGCAAAGGAAATCTGCGGCACCTGAGCACACCTGTTTTCAGCCCAAAGTTCCGCACGGCGCGGGAAAGATTCAAAAATCACCCGAAACCATCCCGCGAAGGTTTGGTTTCGGGTGTTTTTTTGTCTCTGCTTTCTACAACATCTTGTGTTTTTCCAGAATTTGATATAAAATGTGTATAATTACACCCCCTATTTGAAACTACTACCGGGGAGGAATATCTTGTGAAAGAAAAGCGCAGCAAAAAAACATCTCAAGCAAGCGAAGCAGCTCCCGCAAAGCTGTCCCGAAAGCATTCTCTGGCAGCCCGAATCGGAAAAACGGTGTTTCTCGTTTATGTTCTTTCCGTTATGCTGATTTTTGTGAGCAATTTTGTGGTTACACGCGAAATGATGCTCAACGACACGCAGGATCTCCTGTTTGAGCAGATCAACTACTATGAGGATATTGTTGACAAGTGGATTTCCGTCCGAATGGAGCATGTCAACATTCTGAAGCACAACATTGAAGCGCTGGATGCGGAAGCGCGCACGGATGAAGCCATCCTCAAGCTGCTGACAGATTCCACCAATTACGGCATCGGCAAGGGCGTCATCGCGGATTATCTGGTCTATCCGAACGACAAAATGCTCTGCGGAGACGGTTGGGTTCCGGAACCCGGATATACGCCGACACAGAACGAATACTACAAAGTTCCCGCCAAAAGCGGCGGCATCTATGTTTCCACCCCGTATGTGGACGCCACCACGGGCGAATTCATCATCACGATTTCCGTTCCCGTGAATCTGGACGGCCAGCTCTATGGCGTGCTGGGCCGAGACCTTTATATCGACGAGGTTCGTGCCATTGCAACGCAGTATGACAGCTACAACGAGATTTACGACAGCGAACACGCCGCATATCTTTATCTTCTGGACAACGAGGGCAATATCCTCAGCCACGCAAACCCCGACTACGCCCCCTCCGGCGAGGTTGTTCACAACATTTCCGAGCTGTCCGACACAACGTTTCTCGGCACGCTCTCCGGCGCTTCGGAACTGTACCGCGCCACGGATTACGACGGCGAGGGCAAGGTGTTTCTTGAAAAAACCAACGCCGCAACCGGCTGGACGCTGGGCCTTTCCTATCCCCGGCAGATCAACACCGACCGTTTGGCCATCCAGCTGTTCATCGGTCTCGCCATCGCCATGGTCGCGCTGGTCGTGGCGCTGTCGTATCTGATGCGTTTCCTGCTGGTTCGTCTCAAGCCCATCCGTCAGGTGGTTATGGCGGCAGAAGAAATCGAGCAGGGCAATCTGAGCGTGAAGTATGAAGTGGAAACCGACGACGAAATCGGTCAGCTTGCCAGAACCTTCCAGGGCACAACGGCCTATCTGCAGGAGGTTATCGGCGAGATTTCCCGCATCCTTACGCAGATTGCAGAGGGCGACCTGCGCGTTCAGACGCAATGCGATTACCGCGGAGACTTCCAGCAGATTCAAACCTGCATCCACCATATCTCCCTCACGCTCAATCAGGTGATCGGCGGCATTCGCGGCGCTGCCGAGCAGGTTGCGCTCTCTTCCGACCAGGTGGCAGCCGGCTCACAAAACCTCTCGCAGAGCGCTCTGGTTCAGGCCGCACAGATCGACACGCTGGTGCATAGCTGCGACAAGGTTTCCCGCCTCGTTTCCGACAATGCGGACAAATGCAAAGACGCCGGCGGCATCACCACGGAGATCACCGAAAAGCTGAGCGAAAGCAACCGCCAAATGTCGCAAATGACGGAAGCCATGCACCGCATCAGCGAATCCTCTCATCAAATCAGCACCGTCAACAATACCATTAACGATATTTCCTTCCAAACCAACATTCTGGCGCTCAATGCCTCGGTTGAGGCCGCCCGGGCGGGCGAAGCCGGCAAAGGCTTTGCCGTTGTGGCCGACGAAGTGCGCAATCTGGCTGCAAAAAGTGCCGAAGCCGCCAAAAACACAACCGAGCTGATCAACACCTCCATCAGCATGGTGGACGGCGGGGCCGGACTGTCCGACGCCACCGCGGAGTCCCTCAAGCAGGTGGTTTTGATTGCGCAGCAGGTTTATCAGATCATTCAGGAGATCGTGACGCTCTCCCGGACGCAGGCCGAAGAGGTCACCCAGATCGCAGACGGAATCAAGGATATTTCTCATCTGATCCAGACAAATTCCGAAACCGCGCAGGAAAGCGCCTCCGCCAGCAAGGAGCTCTCCGACGAGGCGCAGAAAATGCGCGAACTGATATCTCGTTTCAAGGTTTGAGAGAAACTGCGCACGGTTCGCTGCGCACGGTTTCCTCATGAGCGCTTTCAAGCAATTGCCTTTACCGTCAAATCCTCCGCAAGCATTGTCATGCAATGCTTGCGGAGGATTTTGAATACATCGTCCACGCGGATGAACAAACGCAAAGATTGCCTTGCGGTTGAAAATGTGCTAATATGATTGCACCGACGCTTTCGGACGCGAAATTTTCGCAGCCGTCTTATGCGCCGGAATATATGCAGATGTTCACGAAAGGCCCCCAATGAAGCACGCAAAAAAGATTCTGGTCGGTATAGCAGTCGCAGCGCTGATTATGATTGCCTTTCTGGCCGGCCGGCAGATACAGGAACGAAACCACCGCGATGCTCGCGCGCAGCGCTGCTGCACGCTGATATCCTTTGCGATCGACAAAGCCGAATCCAACGCTTTGGCTGATGCCGCCGCAGCGCAGGCACTGGTCAGCAACATCTACGCCGCCTATCAGTTTTGCGACAACAGCGTGCCTGCCAATCAGCTGCACGATTTATGGAACACACTGATGTTCAGCGCCGACAGCTATATCGGCAGAGAAGCCGAACTGGTCAATCAGCTGAAAACAATTTCGGAAACCATAAAAGCAAACAACTGAAAACCAATGCATCCAAGGAGCGTGTAAATATGAAAGGAATCAAACTCGGCATTGTCGGCATATGCGTCAGCCTGCTCGGCATCGCATTTTCATCATTTGATTTTATTGCAATCTGCGTTGCGGCATTGGGGCTGATTCTTGCTGTCATCGGCTGCTGTGTGAAAGATCGGTAAGCCGAGCTTCGTCAAAGGCACATACGCCGGAGCCCTGCGCGCAAGCGTACGGAACACCTTGACAAACGCCCCTTCGGCGTAATATCTTTGAAGCAGAGCAATGCGTCGGCAGCTTTGTCGCTGCATTTTTAATCAAAACCGCATTTTGTTTCCGAGCCGTGGAACCTAAGGCAGCTGCTATGGTTTGCGGCCGATTCTGTGAAGTTATTTCGCAGGTCCCAGAGTTATGCTGGAAACGGCATGGCTTTCCGCACTTGAGAAGGAGACAGTTTCCATCCAGGGACATATCGCCGCGGTATGCCCTTGTCCGTATGCATTTATCGGGCAGACTGTCTTTTTCGGGACAGTCTGCCTTTTTGCATCAAATTCAAGGAGCTCGCTGCATGAAAAAAAGAAACCTTCTTATGCTGATTCTCGCAGGCTTCATCAGCCTGTCGCTTTCCGCCTGCGGCGAAAAATCGGCTGAAAAAACCGAACTGACCGTTTTTGCCGCTGCCTCCATGACCGAAACCCTCACAGAACTGGGCAGCAAGTACATGGAAGCCAATGAAAATGTCACCATCGTCTTTAACTTTGACTCTTCCGGCACCCTGAAAACGCAGATTCAGGAAGGCGCCGATGCCGATATTTTCATCTCCGCCGGACAAAAGCAGATGAACCAGCTGGACATTACCGCTTCCGCTGAGGTCAACGCCGACGGTTCGGACTTCGTTCTGGAAGGCACTCGCTTTGATATTCTTGAAAACAAGGTCGCGCTCGCCGTGCCCAAAGGGAATCCCGCCGGTATCAATTCCTATGATGCTTTGATTGCAGGCTTGAAAAACGGCTCTGCGATGCTCGCCATGGGCAACTCCGACGTTCCCGTTGGGCAGTACACGCAAAAAATTCTCTGGCATTATGAACTTTCCGAAGAAAATCTGGCCTCTGCCGGTGTCATCACCTACTGCTCCAACGTAAAGGAAGTTACCACACAGGTATCCGAAGCCGCCGTGGACTGCGGCATCATCTATCAAACCGATGCATTCTCTGCCGGTCTCACCGTTGTGGACACCGCCGATGCCGGGATGTGCGGGCAGGTGATTTACCCCGCAGCCGTTATGAAAAGTTCCAAAAATGCTGACGCTGCAAAGGCGTTTCTGGAATACCTCACCACCGCTGAGGCTGACGCTGTGTTTGAAAATGTCGGCTTCACCCCCATGGCATAGGAAAGTTCATTTTTATTCGGGGCATCACGCTCCGTCGTAATCTCCATCGCAAAGGAAGTGACGGCAATGGATTGGTTTCCTCTTTATAATTCTCTGCGCATTGCGGGAATCAGCACCGTGATTATATTTTTTGTTGGCATTTTTGCGGCCTACTATATCTCCAAAGCACCGCGGGTGGTCAAGGGTGTTCTTGATGTTGTTCTGACGCTTCCTTTGGTTTTGCCTCCCACGGTTGTGGGCTATCTGCTCCTTCGCGTTCTCGGCCCCAGGCGGCTCGTCGGCGCATGGATGCTCAGCGCCTTTGGAATCAAGCTCACAATGACCTGGTGGTCTGCCGTTTTCGCCACCGTGGTTGTGATTTTTCCGCTGATGTATCGCACCGCGCGAGGGGCGTTTGAGGCGTTTGACGAAACGCTGACCTATTCGGGGCAGAGTCTCGGCCTTTCAAACACATATATTTTCTGGCGCATCCGAATGCCGTGCTGCAGGCAGGGCATTCTGGCGGGAACGGTGCTGGCCTTTGCCCGCGCCCTTGGCGAATACGGCGCAACGAACATGATCGCAGGCTACACGCCGGGCCGCACCGCCACCATATCCACCACGGTTTACCATCTGTGGCGCACAAACAACGATGCACTGGCTTTCAAATGGGTTATGCTGAATATGGCCATTTCCTTTGTTGTTCTGCTGGCTGTCAACACCCTCGAGAAGAAAAACAGCAGCGAGAAAGGAGGCGGCTGATATGTCGATTTCCGTTGATATTGAAAAAAAGCTTGGTTCTTTTCGCCTAAGGGTAAAGTTTGAAGCTGCCGACGAAACGCTGGCGCTGCTGGGCGCATCCGGCTGCGGCAAGAGCATGACGCTCAAATGCATCGCGGGCATCGAAACGCCGGACAAAGGCCGCATCGTGCTCGACGGCGTCACCTTGTTTGACGCAGAAAAAAACATCAATCTGCCTCCGCAGGAGCGCCATGTCGGACTGATGTTTCAAAACTACGCCCTGTTCCCCAACATGACTGTGGCGCAAAATATTCGTGCAGGCGCCAAGCGAAGCAAAAGCAAAGCCGAGCGCGAACAGGCCGTTCGGCAGATTATTGACCGCTTTGCACTGGCAGACCTTGCCGACCGTTATCCGCATCAACTCTCCGGCGGACAGCAGCAGCGCGTGGCACTCGCGCGCATTATGGTGTCCGGGCCGCGCATTTTGCTTCTGGACGAACCCTTCTCCGCACTGGACACACATCTGCGTTTCCGTCTGGAGCAGGAAGTTCGCGACGCCATCCGCAGCTTTGGCAAAACGGTGCTTCTGGTTTCGCATGAGCGCAACGAAGTTTACCGCATGGCAGACAGCATTGCCGTGATGAATGGCGGAAGGATCGAAGTATGCGGCGAAAAGAAATCCGTGTTCGCCGCCCCCGGAACCAAAACCGGCGCACTGCTCACCGGCTGCAAGAATATTTCAAAAATCGACCGGCTGAGTTCCAATCGCATCCATGCAGCGGACTGGGGCATCGACCTTTCCGTAAACGAGTTGCCGGAGCAAGCGCGTTATGTCGGCATACGCATGCACGATATCCGCCCCGGTGAAGGTGAAAACTCCGTCCTGTGCAGCGTGGAGGAAGTGATCGACAATCCTTTTTCCGTTACCGTCATTTTGCGCCCCGACGGCGCGAAGGCCGCCCTTCCCCTCTCCTGGAAAACAGAAAAGGAAACATGGAAAAACCTGCAGGCCGACACCCTGCGCATCAGTCTGCCGCCGGATGCGCTTTTGCTGCTGAAAGCCGACGCGGAAGACGCGGAATAATCATATAAAAAAACGCCCTGCAACGCACAAAGCGTTGCAGGGCATTTCTTATGTTCTTCGGCGCAGAGTTCAGTCAATAAATTTCCGTACCAGCTTATAAAGCGGTCCTTCCAGCTCTTTTGCCGCGTTTTTCAGCTCCTTGCGAATCTCAATATGCTGCGGGCAATGCTGCTCGCATTTTCCGCATTCCACGCAGTTGGAAGCTGCCGTGGACGTTTTGCGCAGCGCCGTACACATTGTATAGTCCACAAGCGCCCAAAACCGGTTTTCGGAATACCTGCGGTTATAGGCCGCAAACGTACCGGGAATATCAACGTTTGCCGGGCACGGAACACAATAACCGCAGCCGGTGCAGTTCACCTTCATCTTTGCATTGATCGCCTGCACAACCGCCTGCAGCATCCGCTCGTCCTGTTCGCCAAGTTCGCCAACCGCAGCGGTCGATGCGGTTTGAACATTGTCGGCAATCATCTCCATGGAGTTCATCCCGGAGAGCACGCACGTCACCTCAGGCTGATTCCACAGCCAGCGCAGCGCCCACTGCACCGGCGTTCGCTTTACGGGATACTGCGCAAAAATGCGCTTTGCCTCCTCCGGAAGCCGGTGCACCAGCTTACCGCCGCGAAGCGGCTCCATAATCACCACGGGCAGCCCCTTCTCATTGGCATATCGCAGTCCACGCCGCCCGGCCTGAGAATGCTCGTCCATATAGTTATATTGAATCTGGCAAAAGTCCCAGTCGTATGCATCAACCAACCGGCAAAACATCTCTGTGTTGCCGTGGTAGGAAAATCCAATCTGCCGGATTTCTCCGCTCGCTTTTTTCCCGGCAATCCATTCTTCAATCCCCAGCGCCTTCAGCCGCTCCCATGTGTAAATATCGCTCAGCATGTGCATCAGATAATAGTCAACATACGTTGTCTGCAGGCGGGCAAGCTGTTCGCAAAACAGGGCATCGAGTTTTTCCCTTGTTTTGAGCAGATAGTGCGGCAGTTTCGTTGCGATATACACCTTTTCCCGAAGCCCGTGTTTTGCCAGAATTGTCCCAAGCGCGCTTTCGCTGCCGGGATAAACATAAGCGGTGTCGAAATAATTCACACCGGCTTCGATCGCCGAGAGCACTTCCCGCTCGGTTTCGGCAAAGTCGGTCTTCCCGCCCTTGCGCGGAAAGCGCATGCAGCCAAAGCCCAGTATGGAAATCGGGTTGTTGTATTTGTCATTGCGATAGTTCATAAAAAACCTCCGCACGCTTTTTATCCAGTGTACTCCATCGCGGCGAAAGTGGCAAACGGAATATGAAAAAAATCTTTCATCGCGTTTCCTCCCGCTTCGACAAAACCCAATGTTTTCACGCTGTTTTCAAGCTTGGAGGCTCGAAAAGTTAACGCAATCTTAACATTTTTGGAACGGTGAAGGAACGCCGTGAAAAGTTCAGAGGAACGAAGCCGCCGTATAATTAGCCGCAACAGGCAAGCTTTGTTTGTCTGAATTTATTTTTTGGAGGACCCCAATATGTACTTTAATGCAATTGCAAAAATCGTCGCTGAGCGTACCGGCTGCGACATCGCCGCCGTGAAGCCCGAGAGCACCTTTGCCGAGCTCGGCATTGACTCTCTCGACACCGTTGAACTGCTGATGAATCTCGAAGACGAAATCGGCATCGAGATCGAGCTGGACCAGAAGGTTGAAACCATCGACGATCTGGACAAGTTCATCCAGAGCAAAAAGGGCTGAGACGCATGATCAAATCTGCACTTTGTGAAATGCTGGGTATCCAATACCCGGTGTTTCAGGGCGGCATGGCATGGATCGCTGACGGCAGGCTCGCCGCAGCGGTGTCAAACGGCGGCGGTCTTGGAATCATCGCCGCCGGAAATGCATCCGGCGAATATGTGAAAGAGCAGATCCGCATCGCCAAATCCATCACGGAAAAACCCATCGGCGTAAACATCATGCTGCTCAGTCCCCATGCAGACGAGGTAGCGCAGGTTGTGCTGGAGGAAAAGGTTGCCGTGGTTACCACCGGTGCGGGCAATCCGTCGAAATACATCAAAGACTGGCTGGAAGCCGGCATCAAGGTGATCCCCGTGGTGGCCTCCGTTGCCATGGCAAAACTGATGACACGCCTCGGCGCATCCGCGCTCATCGCGGAAGGTGGCGAAAGCGGCGGACATGTGGGCGAGCTCACCACGATGGTGCTGATCCCCCAGATCTGCGACGCTACCACGCTGCCCGTGATCGCTGCCGGCGGCATTGCCGACGGACGCGGCGTTGCGGCGGCGTTCATGCTCGGCGCATGCGGCGTTCAGATGGGCACGCGCTTCCTCAGCGCAGAGGAATGCACCATCCATCCCGTATATAAGGAAAAAATTCTGAAAGCAACCGACCTGTGCACCATGGTCACCGGCAAGCGTCTGGGACATCCCGTGCGCAGTCTGCGCACCCAGTTTGCCAGAGAGTATGCCAAGGCCGAATTCAGCGGCATGCCCGACGAGGCCCTTGAGGGCCTTGCAACCGGCGCGCTGCGCCTTGCCGTTCAGGAAGGCGACAACGAAAAGGGCTGCTTCCTCGCCGGTCAGGTTGCCGCCGTGGTCAAAAAAGAACAGCCCGCGGCAGAAATTGTCAGAGAAGTTATGGAGCAGGCAGAGCCGATTCTGCTGGGAGCAAGTAAATGGGTAAAGTAGCATTTGTGTTTTCCGGTCAGGGCGCCCAGTATCCCGGCATGGTAAAAGCCCTGTACGAAGTTTATCCCGCCGCGCGGGACGTATTTGATATGTGCGACGCCATCCGTCCTGCCACCTCCGCGCAGTGCTTTGAAGGCAGCGAAGCCGCACTGCAGGAAACCGCAACCACCCAGCCGTGTCTGTATGCAATGGAGCTGGCTGCCGCCGCGGTTTTGACGGAAAAGGGCATTGCTCCGGATGCCGTGGCGGGCTTTTCTCTGGGTGAAGTGACGGCCGCGGCATTCAGCGGCGCATTCAGCCGCGAAACCGGGTTTCGTCTGGTATGCCGCCGCGGCGAGCTGATGCAGCAGGAAGCCGAACGCTTCGACACTGCCATGGCAGCCGTGGTGAAGCTGAGCGAAGCGCAGGTGCGCGAGCTTTGCGAAAAGCACGGTGACATCTACCCCGTAAACTTCAACTGTCCCGGTCAGATCACAGTTTCCGGCCTCGCCGAGCGGATGCCGGAGTTTTCCGCCGAGGTCAAGGCCGCAGGCGGCAGAGCGCTGCCGCTCAAGGTGAAGGGTGCATTCCATTCCCCGTATATGCGCCGCGCCGCGGACGCTTTTGCAGAAACGCTGCGTGCTGCGGAAATCCGAACGCCGGAAATCACGCTCTATTCCAACATGACCGCACTGCCCTACCCCGACGATGTTGCCGCAGCGCTTGCGCAGCAGATTGTCAGCCCCGTTTTGTGGGAGCGCCTGATCCGCAATATGATCGACAGCGGCGTGGACACCTTCATCGAAATCGGCCCCGGCAAAACGCTGACCAACATGATCCGCAAAATCAGCGGCGAAGTTGCCGCAAAAACTTATGAAGAACTCTTGGAGGAGGCACAGACATGCTGAAAGGAAAAACAGCCGTTGTCACCGGCGGTTCCAGAGGCCTTGGCGAGGCCATTGCATATAAACTGGCCTCCATGGGAGCAAACATTGCCGTAATCTGCGCCGGAAATCTCGCACGCGCCGAAGCCGTGTGCGAAACGATTCGGGCGCAGCACGGCGTGGAAGCGGCGGCATATCTCTGCGATGTTTCGGATTTCAACGCCGTTAAGGAAACTGTAAGCGCCGTTAAGGACGCTTTCGGCACGGTGCATATTCTTGTCAACAATGCGGGCGTAACCCGCGACGGCCTTGTTGCCATGATGAAGGAAGAAGATTTCGACCGCGTTTTGAGCGTGAATCTGAAAGGCGCTTTCAATATGATCCGCCACTGCACCGGACTTTTCATCCGCAACCGTGAAGGCTGCATCATCAACATCACCTCCGTTGCCGGATTGATGGGCAATGCAGGGCAGAGCAATTACGCCGCATCCAAAGCCGGTCTGATCGGCCTGACAAAAAGCGTTGCCAAGGAGCTTGCACCCAAGGGCGTTCGCTGCAATGCGGTTGCCCCCGGCTTTATCGCCACCGATATGACCGGTGACCAGACGGACAATCCTCTGCTGAAGATGATCCCCCTCGGCAGTATGGGTCAGCCCGAGGACGTGGCAGAAGCTGTCGGCTATCTGGCCACCGCAAAATATGTAACCGGCGAGGTGCTGCGCGTTGACGGCGGCATCGCCATGTAAGGAGCAATGATTATGAGCGAAAACAGAAGAGTGGTTGTGACCGGCATCGGTGCCGTCACTCCCCTTGGAAATACTACAAAAGACACCTGGGAGGCAATGAAAGCCGGCAAAAACGGCATCGCCCCCATCACCCTGTTTGACACCGAAAAATTCAAAGCAAAGCTTGGCGCCGAAGTGAAAAACTTTGACCCCCACGCATATCTCGAGGTCAACGAAGTTCTCCGCACCGACCGCTACGCACAGTTTGCCGTTGCGGCAGCGCAGCAGGCCGTGGAAGAAAGCCGCATCGTCGGCACCGTGGCGCCGGAACGCTTTGCCGTCATGATGGGCACCGGCATCGGCGGCATCTCCACCTTTGAAACCGAGCACGGAAAGCTGCTGGAAAAAGGTCCCCGCCGTGTATCGGCGCTGTTTGTACCGATGATGATTTCCAACATGGCTGCCGGCATGATCGCCATCCGCCACGATTGCCGCGGCTCCGCCATGCCCGCCGTTACCGCCTGCGCCTCCGGCTCCAACGCCATCGGCGAGGCCATGCGCCTTGTGCGCCACGGCTATGCCGACGCAGTGATTGCAGGCGGCGCCGAAGCGGCTGTCACTCCCTCCGCCGTTGCAGGCTTTATCAACATGCAGGCGCTTTCCGTATCCGAAGACCCCAATGCCGCATCCCTGCCATTTGACAAACGCCGCGCCGGCTTTGTGATCGGCGAGGGCGCGGTTGCACTGGTTCTGGAAGAATATGAGCACGCACTGGCACGCGGCGCAAAAATCTACGGCGAGGTTTGCGGCTACGGCTCCACCAGCGATGCCCACCACATCACCGCCCCCCATCCCGAAGCGCGCGGCGGCACGCAGGCCATGCTCGACGCAATGCGCGAAGCCGGCTACACGGAGAGCGACCGCGTTTATATCAACGCGCACGGCACCGGCACCCCCATGAACGACAAGGTGGAAACCCTCGCAATCAAAAATGCCCTCGGCGAGCAGGCCGCAAAGCGCGCCTATGTCAGTTCCACCAAGTCCATGACCGGTCATATGCTGGGCGCAGCCGGCGCGATTGAAGCGCTGGCATGCCTTTTCGCCCTCAGCGAAGGCGTCATCCCCCCCACCATCAATCTGACGGAGCAGGACGAAGTTTGCGATCTCAACTGCGTGCCCAACGCCGCAGTGAAGGCCGAGATTGATCTCGCCCTGTCCAACTCCCTTGGTTTTGGCGGCCACAACGCCTGCCTTGCTTTCAGAAAGGTATAACAACGATGAACGAACAGGACATTCGCAAATATGCTCAGCTGATGAAAGAGCTTGGCTTGACCGGTCTTGAGATCACCGAAGACAACAAGGTTGTGCGTCTGGAGCGCGGCACATCCGCTGTGCGCGAAGTTGCACTTCCCGCAGCGGCCGACACGCCATCCTCTGCCGGAGCAAACGTTTCCGCCGCTGCGGATGACGGCAGCGCAGCCGTCATTTCGCCGATCGTCGGCGTATTCTACGCCGCCCCGGCGGAAAATGCCGACCCCTATGTTTCCGTTGGCGACCGTGTCAAAAAGGGGCAGATTCTCGGCATCGTGGAAGCCATGAAGCTTATGAACGAAATCTGCGCAGAGGAAGACGGAACAGTTACCCAAATCTGCGTTGCAAACGGACAGGTCGTGGAGTACGGCACGGAGCTGTTTCGCATCAGGAGGTAAAATCCATGAACAAAACCGAGATTATGAACATTTTGCCCCACCGCGACAACATGCTGCTGCTCGACGATGTAACGGAAGCCGACGGCACCGCCGTTGGGCATTACACCGTGCGTGGGGATGAATTCTTTCTTCAGGGGCATTTCCCCGGCAACCCCATTGTGCCCGGCGTGATTCTATGCGAAATTCTCGCGCAGTCCGCCTGCATTTTGCTGCAAAACGTGATGACGGAAGGCAAACTGCCGGTTTACACGGGACTGAACAATGTGAAATTCCGCTCTCCGGTCAAACCCGGCGACGAGGTTGAAACGCGCTGCCGCATCAAGCGCGCAAAGCATCCTTTCTACTTTGCCGAAGGAACGGTTACGGTGCAGGACAGATTATGCGTATCCGCAGAGTTTTCCTTTGCCGTAACAGGAGAATAAACTATGTTTTCTAAAATACTGATCGCAAACCGCGGCGAGATCGCCGTGCGCATCATCCGCGCCTGCAAGGAAATGGGCGTTTCCACAGTGGCGGTGTATTCCGTTGCCGACAAAAATGCCCTGCACGTCGCGCTGGCGGATCAGAGCTACTGCATCGGCGGCCCCGAAGCCTCGGAAAGCTATCTCAACGAAGAGCAAATTATCCGCACGGCACTGGTTGCCGGTGCGCAGGCCATCCATCCCGGCTACGGCTTTCTCTCGGAAAACGCGCACTTTGCCAGACTTTGCCGAAAGCACGGCATTGTGTTTATCGGGCCGAATCCGGAGAGCATGGAACGCCTCAGCGATAAGGCGATTTTGAAAGAACTGATCCGCAAAACCGGGCTTTCCGTCATCCCCGGCACGAAAGCCGTTGTTTCATTGGAAGAAGCAGGCGCGGCAGCGGCACGAATCGGCTATCCCGTGATGCTCAAAGCCTGCGCAGGCGGCGGCGGGCGCGGCATACGCCTGATCCGTTCCGATGATGAGCTGGAGGAAGCATATTATCAGGCCACCGCCGAAGCTGCCGCCGCATTCGGCGACAGCAGTGTTTATATCGAAAAATACATCTACCCCGCGCGGCATGTTGAGCTGCAGATTCTCGCCGATGAGCACGGAAACGCGGTTTGCCTCGGCGACAGGGATTGCTCCCTGCAAAGGCGCAACCAGAAGCTTCTGGAAGAAACGCCCTCCCCCGGCGTGTCCGAACCGCAGCGGCGCGAAATCATGCGTCTTGCCGTGGACGCGGTGAAGCAACTGGGGTATGTCGGTGCCGGAACGCTGGAATTTTTGCTGGACAAAGACGGCAACTTCTGGTTTATGGAAATGAACGTGCGATTGCAGGTTGAGCATTGCGTAACAGAGATGCTGACCGGCTACGACCTTGTGAAATGGCAAATTCGCATTGCCGCCGGCATCCAGCTGAATTTCACGCAGGACGACGTTCGCATGCGCGGCGTTGCAATTGAGTGCCGCATCAACGCCGGCAGCTGCGGAACGCTGCAGATGCTCCACGTTCCCGGCGGCCCTTCCGTGCGCTTCGATACCTGCCTGATTGAGGGCGCAACCGTTTCGCCGTATTACGATTCGCTGCTGGGCAAGCTGGTGGCGCACGCCGGAACGCGCGAGGAAACGCTTCGGAAAATGCGTGCTTCGCTGTGCGAGCTTGTGATTCGCGGCATCCCGACCAACATCGAAGAGCAGCTCAGCATCGTGCAGGATGAGCGCTTTACCTCCGGAAATTATGATCTGACCTTTATGGGTAGCAGGTGAACCGTATGGAACTTTTGAACTTCTTAAAACCGAAAAATCAGCTTGAGGAAGGCGGGCGAAGCACTGCCCCCGTGCAGCGCGACGCGGGTGAGCCGGAGAAAAACTGCCCGAACTGTCACAAGGACATTCCGCTCAGCCGCCTTTGGGCCAACCACATGGTGTGTCCCTGCGGCTATCATTTCCGCATGCAGGCGCGCCAGCGCATCCGTTTGATCACAGACCGCAACAGTTTTCGCGAGCTGTATCCCAATCTGCGCTCTGGCAATCCGCTCAATTTCCCGAATTACAAAAACAAAATCGAAACCGCGGAAGACGCCAGCGGCGAAACCGAAGGCGTGGTCTGCGGCACCGCATTGATCGACGGCATAAAATGCTGCCTTTTTGTCATGGACGCCTGCTTCATGATGGGCAGCATGGGCACGGTTGTCGGCGAAAAGATCACCGCACTTTTTGAATACGCCACGGCGCACCGTCTGCCGGTAATCGGCTTTACGGTGTCCGGCGGCGCAAGAATGCAGGAGGGACTGCTCTCGCTGATGCAGATGGCAAAAACCAGCGCCGCCGTGAAACGTCACAGCGACGCAGCGCTTTTGTATATCGCCGTTCTAACCGACCCCACCACCGGCGGCGTAACCGCAAGCTTCGCCATGGAAGCGGACGTAATCCTTGCCGAGCCGGGCGCAACCATCGGCTTCGCCGGTGCGCGCGTGATAGAACAGACAACCAAAAAACCGCTGCCAAAGGGCTTTCAAACCGCCGAATTTGTGCTGGAGCACGGCTTTGTTGACGCAATTTCCCACCGTTCCGCCCAGCGCAGACAGCTCAGCGAGCTTTTGAAACTGCACACACAGGATGTAAAGCTATGAAGAAAACACCTTATGAACGAGTGAAACTGGCCAGAGACAGCACACGTCCCACAGGGCTGGATTATATAAAGCATATTTTCACCGGCTTTCACGAGATGCACGGCGACCGCCGCTTTGCCGACGATCCCGCCATCGCAGGCGGCATCGCATGGCTGCGGGAAACACCCGTCACGGTGATTGCCATAGAAAAAGGCCACACCGCCAAAGAACGTACATTCCGAAATTTCGGCGCACCCAAACCGGAAGGCTACCGCAAGGCGCTTCGCCTGATGAAGCAGGCGGAAAAATTCGGCAGACCGATTGTCTGCTTTATCGACACCTCGGGCGCGTATTGCGGCATTGATGCGGAAGAGCGCGGACAGGGGCAGGCCATTGCCGAAAATCTGATGGAAATGACCACGCTCTGCGTGCCCGTGATCTCGATTCTCATCGGCGAAGGCGGCAGCGGCGGCGCACTGGCACTCGCGGTTGCCGACCGCGTCTGGATGCTGGAAAACGCCGTATATTCCGTAATTTCCCCCGAAGGCTGCGCCAGTATCCTCTGGAAAGACTCCGGCAAGGCAGAAACCGCTGCAGCCAGCTTGAAACTCACCGCAGAAGATGCGCGGAGTCTCGGCATCGTGGAGCGCATTCTCTCGGAGCAGGATATCGGGAAGAAAGAATTCTACGACCGCATCCGTGATCTGCTCAGCCGCGAGCTGAAATCCCTTTCCGCCGACATGAACCTGATCGCCAACCGCTACAACCGCTTTCGCAGCATCGGCACCGATGCGATCAACAAGGAGTCCATATGAGTATATACAAAAAATTCTGCACAGAACAATTCCATGACGACGGCACGCTGAAAAGCCTGACGCCCGTATATCCTGAAAACTTCAACTTCGGCTACGATGTTGTGGATGCGATTGCCGCGGAAACGCCGGAGAAACGGGCGCTGGTATGGTGCAACGTGGAAAACGAAGAGCATATATTCAGTTTTGAGGATATCCGCCGATTCAGCAACAAGATGGCAAACGTGTTCGCCGCTTCCGGCATCGGGCGGGGCGACAGGGTTATGCTGATTCTCAAGCGCCACTACGAATACTGGTTTGCCGCCATCGCGCTGCACAAGCTGGGCGCGGTGATGATTCCTGCCACCCATATGCTCACCGTCAGCGACTTTGTTTACCGCCTGAAAGCTGCGCGGGCGAAAGCCGTTGTTTGCACCACGCAAAACGACGTTCCCGAAAAGCTTCTCGCTGCACTCAACGAGCTGCACATCGCGCCGAAGCTCTGGTGCGTGCAGCACGATACGGACGGTTTTGAAAATCTCACCACCGCTATGAACGCAGCCGATGACCGCTTCGAGCGTGTCCAAACCCGGGCAACCGACCCGCTCATGCTCTATTTCACCTCCGGCACCACCGGTTATCCAAAAGGCGTCATCCACAACCACACCTACCCCCTCGCGCATATTGTAACCGCCAAATACTGGCACTGCGCAGAAGACAACGGCCTGCACTTCACCGTGTCCGAAACCGGCTGGGCCAAGGCCTCCTGGGGCAAGCTGTACGGCCAGTGGCTGGTCGGCAGCGCCGTGATGGTTTACGATTTCGATAATTTTGATCCGAAGCAGCTCACCTCCGTCATCAACCGCTACGGCGTAACGTCTTTCTGCGCACCGCCCACGGTTTACCGCTATCTTGTGCGCAAGGGGATTCCCGATATGCCCACGCTCAGGCAGGTCACCACGGCCGGTGAGATGCTCGCGCCCGAGGTATTCCGCAAATTCGAAGAGTGCACCGGGCTGAAGCTGCGCGAAGGTTACGGGCAAACCGAAACCACGCTGCTGATGGCAAATTTCCGTGGCACTGTTCCCGTAGAAGGCTCCATGGGCACGGTTTCGCCGTTTTACAACATTGCCTTGCGCGGCAAAAACGGCGAGGCCGTCGCCGTCGGCGAGGTTGGCGAAGTTGTGATCATTCCGCCGGAAAACGGCATTCAGCCCGGCATCTTCTGCGGGTATCTCGACAACGACGAGCAGTATCGTCATGTCTGGCGCGGCGGCGTTTACCACACAGGCGACGCAGCTTATATGGACGAGAGCGGTCACTACTGGTTTCACGGCCGCTTTGACGACATCATCAAAACCGGCGGCTTCCGCATTGGCCCGTACGAGGTTGAAAATGTTTTGATGGAGCATCCCGCCGTTTTGGAATGCAGCGTTGTCGGCGTGCCGGACGCACTGCGCGGGCAGGCAATCAAAGCCGTGGTTGTGCTCGGCAGCGGCTACGCACCCACAAAAGAACTGGAATTTGAACTCAAGGACAGCTGCAACAAGAAGCTGGCAGAGTATAAATGGATCCGTATCATCGAATTTGTGGAAGAATTGCCCAAAACCATCAGCGGCAAAGTCCGCAAAAACGTGCTGCGCTGCGTTTGATCGGCGCACGCCCCCCCGCATCATGCCCGTCGGACCGTTTCCGGCGCGGCATGATGCGTAAAACGCAGAAATATTCATTCCCTTTGGCGGCACCTCGCAGCCACACTCATGAATTTTTTGTCGCACACGCCATGTTGAATCTGCGGCAAAAATGTGTTAGACTATCGTTTGTTGAACTCTCAACATGTATGGTGCCGGACCCCCGCCATAAAGGAGCAAACATATGAACAATACGCAAATCCCGGAAACTCTGTTGACAGATCATATCTGCGGATTTCATACATATAGCCTCAATCCGCCCTACCGGCTTCGCTCGGTGGGACAGTCGCTGTGCGATATGCTCGGCTGCACAAAAGCAGAACTGCTCAGCGATGCGGAAGATCTATACCTCAGCAAAGTTCACCCTGCCGACAGAAGCATATTCGAAGCATTTCTCGCCTCGCTTGCAAGCCGTGAAGGTCAGCAAAACGCGGAATACCGCCTGATCTGCGCTTCCGGCAAAACCATCTTCGTGCGCGACACTGCCGACTCGAAAAAAGCGGAAGACGGCACCATGATCGCCGTTTCCTCGCTGAGCGACATCTCTGCACTGAAGAAGGAAAACGAGGATCTTCATTTTCTGAACGAAACAATCCCCTGCGGCTTTCTTCGCTACACCTGCGAAAAGCAGCCGCGGGTAACCTACATCAACCAGCAGATGCAGGACATTCTGCGCTTTCCGAAAGAAAGCCAAACCGGCGAGCTGGACTATCTGGAGATGTATAAAGACAACATCTTTCTGATGGTGCCCATGGAAGAGCGCCGCCACTTCGCAAAATACCTCAACCGCGTTTACACAGCAGACGCGCCCCTTGCCGGCGACATGACGCTTTTGCGCTGCGACGGAACACGTGCGCACGTGTTCGGCTGGGTAATCAAGCACGTCAACGAAAACGGCGAAGAAGAGTTTCAAAGCGCCTGCATGGACATCACCGAACGCTACCGCAGCCGGCAAAACAGGGAAAATCAAAAATACATCCAGGCGCTCACGGATGTTTACGACAAGATTTTCGAGTATGATCTGTCCAACAACACGCTCAAGTGCCTTTATGCGGAAAACTCCCCCGTTTTCAAGCATCTGCAAAACATTTCCATGCAGATGGAGGACGCAACGCAGCAGTGGCTTGACGCGTCCGTTGCGGAAGAAGATCGTGAGCGCGTTCATAAGTTTTTCAAGGACTTCTATCTCCGCCGTCTGTTTGTCCCGGGCGAAAAGCCGCCCACGATCACTTATACCGCCCGCTCTTCCTCCGGCGAGATGAAAGCATACAGTGGAATCTTCCTGCGCATGGACGACGCGGTGAGTCTGTTTTGCTGCCGCCCTATGGCAAAGCAAAGCGACCATGCCGCGCTCGCGGACGAAAACGCTTCGCTCAAGCAGAACATGAAGGAAATGTTTGAGCGCTTCACGGACGGCATCGCCGCATTTGAAGTTACGCCAGACGGACTGGTTACGCCGCTGTATTTAAGCGACAACATCTGCGAATTTTTCGGCTACTCCAAAGACGAATGGCTGCCACTCATGGATAAAACAACGCCGCTGCGTGAATTTGTCCGCCAAAGCGACACCTCTTATGAAGACTTCACAGAGCTGCTTCGCACCGGCGAGGCACAGTTTACCTACTACGACCTCCACAGTGAGTGTGAGCGGAGCATCAAAGCCATCTGTTCTCAGAAAACGCCCGGAAATGCACCGCGATACATCATGCTCTATAATGTTGAATCCACGCTCTCTCCGGCAAAAAAATCCCTGACGGAAAACCGCACGGTATCGGTCAGAACCTTCGGTTATTTTGATGTTTTTGTCGGCGACCAGCCCATTTCCTTCCGCAACAAGAAGGCGCAGGAGCTGTTTGCCATTCTGGTTGACCGCAAGGGCGGCTTTGTTTCCTCGCAGGAGGCAATCGGCTACCTCTGGGAAGACGAAACCGTGAACACCGTCACGCTTGCACGCTACCGCAAAGTTGCGCTGCGCCTGAAAAACACGCTGGAGGAATACGGCATTTCCGATGTTGTGGAGTCCGTGGACGGAAACCGACGCATCGTGCCGGAGCGCATTGATTGCGATCTTTACAACTATCTGTCCGACAAGCAGGAATACGCCAATCTGTTCAAGGGCAGCTACCTCACCAACTACAGCTGGGGCGAAACCACCCTGGCAGAGCTTTGCGGATCGATGTACAACAACGAGGAGTGACACCATGCATTCTTATATTCACAAGGTGAAATATTACGAAACCGATAAAATGGGCATCACGCATCATTCCAACTATGTTCGCTGGATGGAAGAAGCACGCATGGACTTTCTCAGCAGCGTTGGCTTCGGCATGCGCATTCTGGAAGACAGCGGCATCGCCTCCCCGGTTGTTTCGCTGGAATGCCGCTATCTGCGCACCACAACCTTTGATGACGAAATTCGCATCGATATCGCGCTGGAATCATACTCCGGCGTGAAGCTTGTGATGGTTTACCGCATGACCGACACCGCCACCGGCAATGAGGTGATGACCGCAAAATCCACCCACTGCTTCATCAATCAGTCCGGCAAGCCGATCGCAGTGAAGCGTACCCACCCGGACTTTGACCTTGCCCTGCGCAGCCTTGTTGAGCCGCGCTGATCGAAAAATCTGATGCATGCAATTACTGCCGCAGCGGGAGAAGCAAGCAGATGCTCGCTTCTCCCGCCGTCGTCTTTTGTTAATCTTGTTGTATTTTGCCATTTTTTCAGCCAAATGCCCTTGCGCTTTGCATCATATTCCCGTATAATATGCCACAGGTATGCCCATGTATTTCTATGTAAGGAGAATCAGCCGATGGAAGATACGCGAGGATTTGTCCTGCTGGACGACGGAAGAAAAGAAGTCTTCCCCGAAGGAATCACGGTTTTGCATCGTGGTAGTCTGAACAAATTCAATATCATCGGAATCAACAGTAAAATCGTTGAGCTTTCCATTCCCGCATCGGTTTTTCTGATCGACCGTGACTGTTTTCGTGATTGCGGGCATCTAAGAAAGGTTTATTTTGCGCCTTCCAAAGGCGGAAACTGCGAATTAACCGCCATTATGGAGCGCGCTTTTCAGGGCTGCACCGCACTGGACAACTTCGACTTCGCCGCTGCACCGCTCAACTTTATCGGCGAAAACGCCTTTTCAAATACCGGGTTCACCCATCTTGATCTCATTGACAACGATCATCTCTGCTATATCGGCGCTTTCGCATTCAGCGATTGCCGGGATCTGATGAAAGCATCCGTCCGCAGCGAAGTGCTCGCACCCAACTGTTTCGCGGAATGCAAAAACCTCATCAAGCTTGAACTGAAAGACTGCCAGTGTGTCGGCGCAAACGCATTTCTCAAATGCGATGATCTCACCAAGGTCGATGTGCGCGGCGGCGCGCGCATAGAGCACATTTCCGCCACCGGCAACAAAGACCTTACGGACGCAATGAAAGCCTGAATCGGCCCGCAGTCCGCAGCAGCGTACGCATAAAGCGCTGCTGTTTTTACCACATAAACCGAAACAACAACATCGGAGGCTTCACAGCAAATGTCTGATACCCGTACGTCTTCCAACCGTGAAAATTTCAAAAGCCGCTGGGGCTTCATTCTGGCAAGCATCGGCTCAGCCGTCGGCATGGGGAATATCTGGCGCTTTCCCATCATGGTTTCGCGTTACGGCGGGCTGACTTATCTCATCCCATACATCATCTTCGTCTTTCTCCTCAGCAGAACGGGCGTCATCGAAGAATTCACGCTCGGCCGCGCTGCCGGTGCAGGCCCCGTCGGCGCGTTCGGTATGTGCACGGAGCGCCGTGGCAACCGCAACATCGGCGAGGCGATCGGCGTTCTCCCCGTGCTCGGTTCGCTTGGCCTTGCAATCGGCTACACAGTAGTGATGGGCTGGGTTTTCCGCTACACCTTCATCGCCTGTTCCGGCGAGATGTTTGCCATGCAGCAGAATATGGACACCATCGTGGGCAGCTTTGAGCGCATCGCTTCCGCACAGGGTGCAAACATCTGGATTGTTCTTGCCATTGTTGTAACCTTTGTCATCATGGTGCTGGGCGTTTCCCGCGGCATCGAGAAAGTCAACAAGGTTTTGATCCCCACGCTGTTTTGCCTGTTTGTGGTGCTCGCCGTATACATTGCCCTGCTCCCCGGCGCCGTGAATGGTTATAAGTATATTTTCACGCTCAACCCTGCCGGTCTCGCCGACCCCAATGTCTGGCTCTACGCATTCGGTCAGGCATTTTTCTCCCTGAGCGTTGCCGGAAACGGTTCGATCATCTACGGCTCTTATCTCGGGCGCAGCGAATCCATCCCCACAGCGGCACGCTACGTGGCGCTGTTTGACCTGATCGCCGCTTCGCTTGCAGCCATCGTCATCCTGCCCGCCATGGCAGCCGGCGGCATCAGCTGCGACACCAGCGGCCCGGGATTGATGTTTATCTATCTTGTCAATGTGCTCAACGGCATGCCGCTTGGCCGCATCGTCGGCGTCGTGTTTTTCATCTGCGTTCTCTTCGCCGGTATCACCTCCATCATCAATCTTTACGAAGTTTCCGTTGCATTCATGCAGGACCGCCTGTTTTTCAAGCGTCTGCCCGCAACGGCGCTGATTCTTCTCTTTGGCGGCGCCATCGCCATCTGCATTCAGGCGATTACCTCCGAATGGATGGACATTATCTCCATCTACATCTGCCCACTGGGTGCGTTGCTCGCCGGAATTATGTTTTTCTGGGTTTGCGAACGCGATTTTGCCGAATCGCATGTCAATCTGGGCAGCGAGAAGAAAATCGGAAAATGGTTTTATCCGCTGGGCAAATATGTCTATTGCCCGCTGGCGCTCCTTGCGCTCATTGCCGGGGCCGTGCTCGACGGCATCGGCTGAACCGAAGGCGCTTGCCTGCGCCGAATCAAAACAAAAATCAACGAGGTATTTTCCCGACATGGGAAAATACCTCGTTTTTCTTATGGTTTCAGGGTTTATCGCGCGTATTTCTGCAGCATTTTAATCATCGCGGCTGCTTCCACAGGCTTGGCCAGATGCGCATTCATGCCGTGCTCAAGCGACTTTTGCCTGTCTTCCTCAAAGGCGTTGGCAGAAACGGCAATAATGGGAATATTCTCTCCGCCCGGCATGGCACGAATCTCTCTCGTCGCTTCGTATCCGTCCATCACAGGCATCTGAATGTCCATCAGGATATAGTCATAATAGTCCGTGCCCTTATCTCGAACCCGGCAAACAGCCTGCCGGCCGTCCACCGCGCCGTCAACCGCCATGCCTTCATCCAAAAGGATATCCGATTCAATGTCGAAGTTCAGTTCATTGTCTTCAACGATCAAAACGCGCTTGCCGTGCAGGGAAACATCGCCGGAATCCGCGGGCGTCAGAGCATCCGGTTCCGTCGGTGCCGCGGATTCCCCGCAGCGCTCGGCAGGCAGCCAAACGCGCACCGTTGTGCCGCTGCCCGGCTCGCTTTCCACTTCAATCGTGCCGCCCAGACAGTCAACCAGCTCTTTGGCAATGGACATGCCGAGTCCAACGCCGTTTTTTCCGCTTTCCGTGGAAGTTCGCTCGCGCGCAAAGCGTTCGAAAATGCGGGAAGCAAATTCCCGGCTCATGCCGATGCCTGTGTCAGTGATCGTATGGCAAAAGCACGGCCGCCCGTCCGGATAATCGTCGGTCTGCTCCAAAACATGCGTGATCGTGCCCCCCGCCGGGGTGAACTTAATGGCATTATTCAGAATATTGATCAGCACCTGATCGACATGGTTTTTGTCGATCACCACAGTGCGGTCGCGGATGTTTTTGGAGGTATATTCGTAGGTAATATGCTTCTGCTCAATATCATTTTGAATCAGCGAACCGATCAGTTGTTCCTGCTCTTCCAGCTGCGTACGCACCGGCTCAAGGCGAATTTGTCCGGTTTCGATGCGGGCCAGATCGAGGATGCTGTTCACCAGCGTGATCAGATGGTCGCTGGAAAGGCGAACCTTTGCCAGGCAGTCCAGCAGCCGCTCGCGGTCATCGGTGTATTTTTCAGCAAGCTCCGTAAACCCCTTGATCGCGTTCATGGGGGTGCGCAAATCGTGGGACATATTGAACAAAAACAGCGTTTTTGCGCGGTTTGCCGCCTCGGCCTCACTGCGGGCAACGCGTAGCTGCTCCTGCACAGCACGCTCCTGCTCAATCAGCTCGGTGTTGTCAATCGCGGTCATCACAACCTGCGTGCCGCTTTCGTTGGCCTTGATCACATGAACGGTGATGTTCTTATGCCGTTCGGTAAAGGTATCGGCAATGCTGAAGGAAAAGGCCTCGTCCTGTGCCAGTTGCTTTTTGATATAGTCCGGATCCCAGCATTGGCGGGCATATGCTTTGTCTTTCTCGTCCACATATGCCTCAATATAATCACCAACCGTTTTGCTGTAAACGCCCGGCTCTGTAAAGCGTTTGGCGTTGTCTGCCGGATCGCGGTATGCCGTCATGCGGTCCGTTTCAAAGTCTACAAAAAACACAGCGTCCATGTTGTTTGTAATCTTGGCAAGAACAAGATGCTCCTCATCGCTCTGGCGGCGCAGAAGAATTTTGCCGTGGATGATAGACTCCACCGTGCGAAGCACCACAAAATCGCGCGTAGCCTGCGTGGGGTTTTCTACACCGATAAAGCCGACAAGTTCTCCGTCCTCGCTGACGGGGATCGCAAGCAGGCTCGTGATGCCCATGGCATCGAGGATAACAACGCTGTCTTCATCAAAGGCAGATTTGCGTTCCATATTGAATACCGAAACGGAATTTTTTCCAAAATCGGCAAGTATCCCCTCAAACACCGCGATGGGCAGCCGCTGCATCTGGCTGATCTGGGGCTCAACGCCCTCCCGGCAGGCTTCATAAGTGTTGTCAACGGACATGCGGCCGCGGTTGATTTCAACGATATAGGCTCTGTCCGCGACGTAATAGTTCACCAATGTGGCAAGCAGCGCATTGATCTCGTCGTTGAGATTTTTGTAGGCATAAATGGCGTGCGTGCTTTCCAGCAGTGCCGTTTCCCTGCGCTCCGCCTCTTCTTCCTGCGCGGTTTTCTCCGTGATATCATAGGCCACCGTCATGGCTACAATATCGCCCGTCGTCGCCGCCTCGGAAAGATAGTTGACGTATTTTCTGTAGTGCCAGCCGAGCTTGTCGGTATGGAGATAGCAAACATATTCCGGCATGGTATTGCCTTCGCGAAACTGGTTTATCAGGTATGCGGCGGACATCTGCTCCAGATAATCCGCACGTTGTTCCGGCGAAACATACATCTGCGCCACAATGGAAAGCATCTCGTCATAAGGCGGCAGCTCGGGGCCGAATCTGTCGGAATAATCCAGCGCAACGCCGTTCACGGTTTCGATGATGGGCGGCTCAATTTCATTTTTGGTGAGATTCACCTTGTAGTAGCTGTAAGCCTGCGACAAAATCGCTTTCTGAAACAGCTGCGTGGTTTGATCGTTCTGCGCCGATTCATCGGACGCCTCACCCACCCGCTTCTGCGCAGCGCACCCATCCGGCGCGCAAAAGCCCGCTGACCAAAGCGCGTATATCAAAAGCGCGGCTGCTTCCGCATATGCCAATGCTCGCAGAGGAACAAATTCACCCGCTGCGAGAACAATTCCGATTATCACAATCAGCACGGCAACAATCAGCCGGCTACGCTGTTTTTTCATGGCTTCCCTCCTGCCCGGCGCGCCTGCCGGGCATCACGCTTCATACTCCCTGCTTCTTATTGGAAAGGAACCAACGCGCCGCCGAACTCCCTAAAAATCCGGTTGCGTCTTATGTTAAAATTTTACCACGCCCCCTGTGTTTTTTCAACGAACATTTGTGCGTTATTACTATTTTTGTATATATTCATCATCTTTCGATAGTAAATTGTAACAAATGCGCAAATTTTTTCCTTTGCCCAATGCGCGCGTTAACAGTCAGCGCAGCTAATCTGCCCTGCAGGCAGCACCAACGGACACCGGCGCGTGAGAATGGTGACGTCCAGCGCAGAAGGATTATAGATCATGCTGCCGTCCACCGAATACTCCAGCGCACGGTAAGCCGCAACATAGTCCGCAATCTCGCCGTTTGTGGCAAACCAGATGCTGTCGGCATGGGCAGATATATATTCCGCGAGACGCTCGATAATATCCCAGTTGTCGCGTCCTGCAAACTCATAGGCATGCCCCCATACATAAAACAGCAGCGGACCAAACTCGCGCGTATCGTTCACAAAGCGCTGCGCAAGCTCCATCAACTCAGGCTCTTCGTGATGGCATGTGGGGTTCCAGCGCAAAAAATCCTGCGGAATGCCGAAATCGTGCGTGGAAACCACCGTGCGCGCCGCCTTGTAGCCCGCAAGGCGCAGCGTGCGCACAACATCGTCGCTGACAAGACCGTAAGGATAGGCAAATGTTTTCAGCGGCTTGCCGCTGATGGCTTCCAGCCTGCGCTTGTCCTCAAGAATTTCATATGTCATACGCGGCGTGCCGAGAGAATCCAGCGCGGAATGATACAGACTGTGGCCCGCAATCTCATGTCCGGCATAAACCTCGGCAAGCTCGTGTTCCGAAAGCTTGGAAACATCCAGCTCCGGCATTCCGCCGATTGTTCCGACCTCCTGTACGCCAAGCAGGCCAGCGCTGATGTTGAAGGTGCATTTCAGGCCGCAGTCGCGCAGCAGCGCAGCGAGGCGGCGGTCCTGCACAACGCCGTCGTCGTAGCTCAGTGTGAATGCGCGGGATTTCCCGCCGGGGAACAGCAGCGTATCATAGCGTCTTTCCATTTCAGCCTCCCGAGGTAAGAGCGCCGGCATTGCAGCGCTTGCTTTATGCTTTCATTCTATCCCCATTTCCCCCAAATGGCAAGGGCGCACCGATGCGTTTTTCCCCGTATATGCACGAACAGGAAAAAATTTGCAACCGCGGCTTTCCATTCGTGAAAAAACGTGGTATAATACGCGAATAATATGAATAAATAGCCACTTCGGCTTCATCACATACAGGAGAAATTATCTTGCCATGAACACAAAGAAAACCATGAGAATTGTCATAAAAGTCGGCACCTCCACCCTGACGCACGATTCCGGCGCGATGAATCTGCGCAGCATGGAGCGTCTGGTTCGCGTGCTGGCAGATCTGCACGGCCACGGGCACGAGATCATTCTCGTTTCCTCCGGTGCGATTGCCGTTGGAACAGCGAAGCTGCAGCTGCCCGAGCGTCCGAAGGTTCTGCGCTTCAAGCAGGCCGCCGCAGCGGTCGGTCAGTGCCGCATTATGCATATTTACGACAGTCTTTTTTCCGAGTACGCATGCACCGTTTCCCAGATTCTTCTGACCGGCGACGACGTGGACGATCCCGTTCGTGCCGAACACCTTTCCAACACCTTCTCCGCCCTGCTTGAGATGGGCGTTATCCCTGTCGTGAATGAAAACGACTCTGTTTCCTCCGCGGAAATCGAAACAGGTCACAGCAAAACCCTCGGCGACAACGACACGCTCTCCGCCATCGTTGCCAAGCTCTGCCGGGCCGATCTGCTTGTGCTGCTGAGCGATATTGACGGCCTTTTCAACGCCGATCCCCACACCAACCCCGACGCAACGCTGATCCCGTTTGTTACCGAACTGACGCCCGAAATTCTCGAGTCCGCCGGCACGGCGGGAACCTGGCGCGGCACAGGCGGCATGACCACCAAGCTCTCCGCGGCACACATCGCGATGGACGCCGGTTTTGACATGGTAATTACAAACGGCGAGCACATGGAAAATCTCTACGGCATTGTGGATGGCGAGCAGATCGGAACACGCTTTATCGCCTCCGTCAAAACGAAAGGAGCTGTTTGAGAATATGACACTGCACGAACAGGGCGCTGCGGCAAAGCAGGCCGCAAGAGTCCTTGCCATTGCCGACACCGCGCAGAAAAACCGCGCGCTCTCAGCCATTGCCGACGCACTGCTTGAAAACCAGGCACTCTGGCTTGCAGCCAACGCCGAGGACGTGGCGGCAGCCAAACAGGCCGGAATGCGCCCCGCAATGCTCGACCGTCTCACCCTCACCCCCGAGCGCATTGCCGCCATTGCCGACAGCGTACGTCAGGTGATTGCCCTGCCCGACCCCATCGGTCGCGTTGACAAGATGGAAACCCGCCCCAACGGCCTGATCATCGGCAGACGCCGCGTGCCGCTCGGCGTGATCGCAATGATCTACGAAGCACGCCCCAATGTCACTGTGGACGCCGCCGTGCTCTGCCTGAAATCCGGCAATGCCTGCATTCTTCGCGGCGGAAAGGAAGCCATCCGCTCCAACCGCGCCGCAGCAGAGCTGATGCGCGCAGCGCTTGAGAAATCCGGCCTGCCCGCCGACTGCGTTTCCCTTGTGCAGGACACCGGCCGCGAAACTGCGCAGGAACTGATGCATCTGAATGAATATGTCGATGTTTTGATCCCACGCGGCGGCGCGGGCCTGATCCGCACCGTTGCCCGCGAAGCCAGCGTGCCCGTTATCCGCACAGGCGAAGGCGTTTGCCACATCTATGTGGACCGCGACGCCGATATTGAGATGGGTGCAAATATCCTCTACAACGCAAAGTGCTCCCGTCCCTCCGTTTGCAATGCTGTGGAATGCCTGCTGCTGCACGAAGACACAGCCGAAGCATTCCTCAAATCCGCAGTGCCCCTGCTGGATGCCAAAAATGTTGAACTGCGCTGCGACGCCGCGGCGCTGGAGATTCTCGGCAGCCGTGCAAAGCCCGCCACCGATGAGGACTGGGATGCGGAATATGACGACTATATTCTGGCTGTCCGTGTCGTCCGCAGTCTGGATGAAGCGCTCGACTTCATCGCCGCGCACAGTACCGGACACTCCGAAGCCATCGTCACGCGTGACTATTTTGCGGCACAGCGTTTCCTCAATGAGGTGGACGCCGCAGCGGTGTATGTCAACGCATCCACCCGATTCACCGACGGCGGCGAATTCGGTCTCGGCGCGGAAATCGGCATCTCCACCCAGAAAATGCACGCACGCGGCCCCATGGGGCTTGATGAACTGACAAGCTGCAAATATGTTGTTTACGGCAACGGTCAGGTTCGCTGACCGCAGCCGACGCGAAAAAACCACCCGGAGAATTCTCCGGGTGGTTCTCTTTTTAGCGGTGCTTACACAAAGCGCTTGAGCATGCCAAGCAGCTTATCCACCGAGATCGGCTTGGCAATATGTTCGTTCATTCCGGCTTCCAGCGCTTCTTTGCGGTCCTCCACAAAGGCATTCGCCGTCATGGCGATGATGGGCAGATTTGCAACCCAGTCCAGCGGCAGCGCACGGATGCGCCGCGTGGCCTCATAGCCGTTCATCACCGGCATCTGCACGTCCATAAGAATCAGATCGTACGAATCGCGCTGCGCAGCAGCAACCATCTGAACGGCAATGGCGCCGTTTTCCGCGCTGAAAACGGTGAAACCGCGCTCTTCCAGAATTTCCGTTGCAATCTCACGGTTGAGCTCATTATCCTCCACCAGCAAAACATTCCGCCCCGTGAAGTCCCCGCGGTCAGGCTGATCCTCGTCCGCCGCGCCCTGCAAACCGGACTCAACGCCAAACAGCTTGTGCATGTCAGAGTAGAACAGCGGCTTTTGCATAAATCCGCTCACGCCCACTGCGCGGGCCTGCTCCTCAATGCTTGTCCAGTCAAAGGCAGTAACCGCAATGATCGGCAGCTGCGGTCCCGCCAGTTCGCGCAAAGCGCGAACGATCGTTTCTCCGCTGTTGTCGCGCTTGCGCCAGTTGACGACAAACAGTCTGTATCCGTCGTTTTCCGTCATGCCGCGGTCCGCCATTGCAATCATCGCGTCAACAGTGTCCGCCCGCTCAGCGCGCATGCCAAGCCGCGAAAGCAGCGCGGTAATGCTGTCGCCCGACTCGCTGTCGCCGTCAAACACAAGTGCACGCCCGTTTTGTATCTCGGCGATGGGGGGATAGTCTGCCCTTCGCTTTTGCAGATCGAATGTGAGCGTTACAATGAATTCAGAGCCCTTGCCTTCTTCGCTGATGATATGAATCTTTCCGTGCATCATATCAACAATATTTTTTGTAATGCTCATGCCGAGCCCGGTACCCTGCGTTTTGGATATGGTGGACGTGCGGGCACGCTCAAAGGGCTCAAAGATTTTTTTGACGAATTCCGAACTCATGCCAATGCCATTGTCCTGAACGTGGAACTCATAGGTTCCCGTTGTGGGCGTGGATGCGATCTGGAAAAGTTGAATGCGGATCGTTCCGCCTTCCGGCGTGAATTTCACGGCGTTGGACAGCAGATTGATCAGAATTTGATGCAAACGGAGCTTATCGCAGATCACATTCTCGTCCGTAACGTCGAAGCAGTCCATATAAAGATACTGGCGTCGTGCCTGCGTCTGCCCGTGAATGATGCTTGCAAGATCGCGCATAATCTCAGGCAGCGTGCATTCCACATTTTCAAGCTGCAGCTTGCCCGATTCGATGCGGCTCATATCCAGAATATCGTTGATCAACGAAAGCAAATACTGGCTGGAAACCGCAGTTTTGGTGAGGTAATTTTGCACCTTATCGTGGTCATTGATGTGCTGCATCGCAAGCTCGGTGAAGCCGATAATGGCATTCATTGGCGTGCGGATATCGTGGCTCATATTGGAAAGAAACACAGTTTTCGCCTGGCTTGCCGCTTCGGCACGGATCAATGCCTGCTCCAGCATCTTCTGCTGATTTTCCAGCGCACGCTTCTGCTCAACGATTTTCGCATCCAGCGCAAGCATCTCTGCGCGCGATGCGTCAATCGCCGTGAAAGTGAGAATAAAGTTCACGGGAACGCCGTTTCGCCGCTCAATCACCTGCGCAACCGCTCTGCGCCAGCCCTTGTTCTTCCCACCGACGCTGTAGATCACCTCGCGGCGGTCCTCACGCGCGAGATAGCGACGCATATAGTCCGGATCGCTCATGTTGATCCAGGTTTCGCGATAGTTGGGATCAACTTTCGTCATTGCATAATCCAGAATTTCGGCGCTGTAGGGCGTAATCATCAGCGAGCTGTCCGCATGATAATACTTCGATTTGAGAATCACGCGCATCACGTCCTCGTCCAGATCGACAAGGTTAACGCCCTCGTATTCCTCCATCAGCTTTTCGTAAACAAAGCGTCTGCGAGTTTCCACATCGCGGTCTATGAAGGCCAGAACCGCCGCGGTAGGTACGTCTTCCGCGTCATCCACCTTGACGAATTTCATCTCGCTGTAGCGCGGGGAATTCTCTCTACCGGCGCGATAAGTTGTAACAAAGGTTTTCTCGGCGGCAAGCTGGCTGAGGATATTGGAGATTGATCCCGCGGAAAGCACCATTTCTCTGTCTGCGTCGTAAACGCGGCGGGATACATAATTTTCAAATGCTTCGGTATAAGGAATATCGTCCCGGAAAATTTTGTCCAGTTCGTTCTCCGGGTCACGGTTTGTAGTGCACACCAGCACGCGGTCGGCGCGCAAATCGATGTAGTAAATCGAAGAATACTGCGTGGCAAGCACCTGAATGATTTCCTGATTGCGCTGACGCTCAAGTTCGCTGCGCTTGACATCTTCAATATTCTGCAATCCGACAATATAGCGCACATGACCGATCACGTTGGAATATTTGGAAACCTTGCAGCGATACCACAGTGGCTCGTTTCCGATGAGCACGCGGAAGTCGCAGGAAACGGATGCGCCGTCGCTTTCCAGCTCGCGCTCCAGATTTTCGCGGTTGAGCAAGCGCAGAACAATGCCGCAGTCCTCAGGCAGAATATTGCCGTCAACTTTGTTAATAACATCTTCAAAAAAGTCGTTTCCGTCCAGCGTTTCATGCGAAATCAGTTCGCCGTCCTGCGCGTTGATGGCATACATTTCGTAACGTCCGGACCTTGCGCGAACATAATAAACATACTCATACCGCTCCGAGAGCGCACGAATCAGATGAAAAACATTCTCCGATTCCTTTTCCCGGCTCAGCTGTGCGCGCTTTTCGTCCGTAATATCGTAAAGCACGCAGGTGGCATGAACATCGCCCGTGGTTGCTTCCTGCGTCAGGAAAAACAGGTGGCGCAGATAACGCCGGCCGTTTTCTTTCGTGTTCACCCAGCAGGTAAGCTGCGGGTTGCTCTGACCGGTTTCAAAGCAATGGAGCAGATTTTCCGCAGTCATAAATCTGCGGTAGGCTTCCGGCTCGCTGCAGTCGCGGTGATCGGCATAATAGCTCATCAGTCCGGTGAAGGAGCCGGAATACTCACGGATCACGCTGTCCATAACCTTCTCGCCCTTGCCGTCGCGGGTTTCATACAAAGGCGTGATAAAAGCATCCTTGCTGACATTGATGCGGAAAAAGCCGTAAGCCTGCGAAAACAGCGCGGAGAAATACATATCCGCCCGGCTGAGCGCATAGCCGACGTCCTTCTTGAATTTTTCTGTGGCACGCACCACAGTGTCCTTGTCCGTAAAGCAGATCAAAGCTTCGCGCAGCGGTGTTCCCGGAGCATGCGGTACGGCTTTGATTTCAATTTCCCAGTAATGCACCTTACCGGTGATGTCGCTGAGGAAAATCTGGGCATAGGTGTCCATCACGGCCAGTTTCTCGCGAATCACCTCGAAGCGGCCGAGCTGCTGCATCATTTCCTTGTCCTGCTCAAGCACAAACTTTTCCACGATCGCAGCATAAATCTGCTCAAACGAAGCTTCGCCGTCGTCCAGCTCTATGCCGATCATCTCGCCGGTTTCCTCTTCAAAACGCAGCGGGCGTGCAACGCCCGTTTCCATATCAACGGATATAACCGCATGGTAGCCGGAAGCAAGCAGCGTGTCCAGGTCATAGGGCGTTTCCGTCGGAGTCTCCTGCGCTGCATAGGAAAACACGGAGACGATCTCCAGCACAAATTTGCGGCCTTCGATCTCCAGTGCGCGGTAAACAACATGGCAGCGCTTTCCGTCCGTCGTTTCAAGGCGGCTGCGCTTTTTCTCCGACGCGCAGCATTCTCCCGCAATGCAGCGGTCGCACGGCCACGCCTTGCCCCATAGCGCATAGCACGGCGCATCAAGGCATACCAGTCCCGCATCGGACACATCCCATGCCGTGCGGTCCGTCGGGTCAACAAGCCAAACCTCGTCGAAGGTTTCTTTCAGTTGTTGGATCAGCGCGTAAGCATCCTGTAATTTCATGGCAAATCACTCCTGTCGCCGTACATTCTGCCGATTCGCGCGCTTGCATCGCTGTGCCGCAAGATGCGGCCAGCAACCTCGCACGGAAAATTGGCAAAGTCGGTCTCATTCGGAAAACCGGGCAAGTGTTTCAAGAAATGTTTGAATCACAATGGGCTTGGAAAGGTGGGCATTCATGCCGGCCTCCAGCGCTTTTCGCTTATCTTCTTCAAATGCATTCGCTGTCATGGCAATGATGGGAAGTTCGGAATAATCCCCATCGGAAAGCTCGCGGATCACCGCCGTGGCGGTGTAGCCGTCCATATAGGGCATCTGAACGTCCATCAGAACAATATCGTAATAATACGGTCCCACTTCGGCAACCATCTTTACGGCCACGCCGCCGTCTTCCGCTTCTTCCACCAGCATGCCGTGCTCTTCCAGAATATCGCGCGCGATTTCCCGGTTGAGTTCGTTGTCCTCCACCAGCAAAATGCGCTTGCCCCGGAGTTTGGCGGTATCCACCTCGGTTTCCGTCTTTGCGCCCGCTGTTTCCTCGCCGCAAAGGCGGAACGACATATGTACGATCGCCGTTGTTCCGTGGTTTACCTCGCTGTCGATCTCGATGGTTCCGCCCATCATTCTGACAAGATTATTTGTGATGGCAAGGCCCAGGCCGGTTCCCTGAATGCCCGAAGTTGTGGAGTTTCGCTCGCGCGAGAATTGCTCGAACATATGCTCCATAAACTCCTTCGTCATGCCGATGCCGTTATCCTGAACAACAAAGTCATACGCAGCTTCATCGGGACGCACGCTCTCCGTCTGACGGATGCTGAACCGCACCTGCCCGCCGGGGCGCGTGTATTTGATGGAGTTGGAAATCAGATTAATCAAGACCTGATTCATTCGGTCCTGATCGACGTAAATGTAAGGATCGCGCACCTCGGGCGCATCTTCAATCAAGGCAACGCCGCGCTCTTCCGCAAGGCTTTCAAGCATGGAGCAAACCACGCCGCTGTAGCTGCGGATATCCGTCGGTTCTTCTTCAATAACAACCTTTCCGGACTCAATGCGCGCCATATCCAGAATGTCGTTGATCAGTTTGAGCAAATGATCGCTCGCCTGCTCCACCTTGAGTATGCTGTCGAGCACGATTTCCCTGTTGTCAATGTGCTTTTCCGCGCGCTCGGAGAATCCTTTGATCGCATTCATCGGCGTTCGGATATCGTGGCTCATATTGAACAAAAACGCGCTCTTCGCCGCGTTTGCCGCATTTGCACGGTCTCTGGCATATTCCAGTTCGCGCTGATATTCCTGCTCGCTGCGAATTTCTCCGTCCCTATCGGCAAAGCCAACCGCAACCGCGACGGGTGCGCCGCTATCATCGGTTTCCGCTTTCACGATTTTCACTTCGAAGTAGCGCCCCTGCGCACTCAGAAAAACGGTTTTGAACGACGTCTTATTTGCCAGTTCTCTTTGAATATTTTCAACCGATCCGATTCGGAGGAGCGATTCGCGGTCATGCTCGTCAACAAATTTTTCCGCAAAAAGCCGCAGGGTTGGTGTATATAAAAGTGTGCCGCCGCGGAAAAGCTTGCCGTAATATGCATCCACCTCTTTGCTCATGCTGAACGTTTTGTAGCGCTCCGTCTGCAGATCAAGATAAAACACCGCGTCAAAATCGTCCGCAAGAATGCCGATGATGTTCTGGTTTTCCTTCAGGGCGAGTTCATGCTCCTGCGCAATCACGGCAAGCTGCTTTTCGCGGTCGATATTGTAAATGCCGATAAACAATCCGTCCTGCGTTTCGCTGTCAAGCACCAGCTTGATGCGATAGTTGCGGATACGTCCGCGCAGCGGCAGAACAAAGTCCGCGCTGAGATGACCGCCGGCCTGCAGTTCCGCCTCCAGCTCATACGAGGCGTCGTGCTCTCCAAGGCCGTGATACTCCAGAGGAAGAATAAAGTCCAGCAGGAATTTTGCCAGCTTTTCATCTGTGGCATCCTCCGATTCAAAGCGTTTGACCATTTCGAGAAAATCGCCGCTGGCACCGTAGCGCGTAACCTGCCCGGTCGTCCGGTTGAGATAGCCTACATATTCAAAGTCCTCCGCCAGCTTGTCAACCGCTTCCAGCGCTTGCTGGCGCTCCAGCGCCATTTGCAGCGCAACGCGCACTTTTTCCTCCGCAACGGCCGCCGCAATATCTTTGCGGTTGCGGTGCATCACCCATGCGCCGTAAACGCCGAGCAGCACAATCTCCAAAACCGCAAGCAGCATGGCAATGCGCCGGAACATAAACGCCCCCGCCATCGCCGTTTCTTCGGAAATGATGGTAACAATCTCAAATTCATCGTACTCCGACGGGAGATACGTCATGTACAAAACTTCGCCCTCTCCGGTTTCCCGGAAGCGGACAAAGCCCTCTTCGCCGCGCAGAATGGCTGCCACTGCGCTGTCAAAGTCGGTGTCTGTGTCTGTCACAAAACTGTGAAACTGCGCAATGTTTGTATAGTTTTTTTCCTGATGCGTGTCAATCGTCACTTCGCCCGTACGTCGGTCAATCACCATGAGATAAAGCTCGCCGTTATAATCCTCGCGCGCGATCTGCGCAGCAACGTTCACCGTGGGGTAAACCGCGTATGCCACCGCAACCGTTTCCCCGTTTTTCACCACGGGATAATACTGGCGGATGATTTGGTCACGATACTGCAGACTGTTGGTCAGCGGAGAAAAATGTATGCCGTAGGGCGCAACATTGGCAAACCGCAGCGCCTTCGTCTCCAGTGGGCCGTCCTGTGTGACAATGGTGTTGTCCGGCAGCAGAATGCGGAAGCGGTTTGCGCCTGCATGCTTTCCGAACTCCGTGAGAATCACGCGGGAGGTTTTGATGTCCACGGTATCCTCTTCCGCCAGAATACCGGCAAGAATTTCAAGCAGCTGCTCATTCTGCTCGAAGAGCCGGTTGGCCGACGAAGCCGCAGAGTCGGTCGATTTGTTCAGGCCTTCTATGCAGTCTTCATGCATATAGGCCGAAGCGCTTGCTATCGTATAGGCGAACAGAGCAAGCGCAAGCACAATCAGCATCAGCGTAACGCCCGGCATGGAAAATTTATACAGGCCCTCGCGCGCACGATTTTTCACTATATTATTGCGAATTTCAGCCGTTTCCACGATAATTTACTCCTCTGTCGAAAAAAGGTGTAGTTTTCTTTATCGGTGTTGCCAAAAAACTCATACGAAATCAAAATAATTATACCACTATTAACTAAAGTTTTGCAACTATAAATCTGCATTATTTGTGTAATATTGGCAAAAAACAGCATAAGAAAATACAGGCAAAAGCGGGTAACGCCCCCGTTTTTGCCTGTATTGCTTAAAAATTAAAATTATTTGTCCGAAAGTAGCTGTTCGCCGATTTTATAAACGTCGCCCGCACCGACCGTGAGGATAATGTCGCCGGGTGCCGCCGTCCAGCGAAGCGTTTTCACAATTTCGGCAAAGCTGTCGAAATACATGGAGTTCGGAATCTGCGCGGCAATGTCCTTCGACGAGATGCCGAGCGTGTTTTGCTCACGCGCGGCATAAATCTCCGCCAAAACTGTGATCATCGGACGGCGAAGCTGCTCGACGAAATCATCCATCAGCGCCTTTGTGCGCGAATATGTATGCGGCTGAAACACAACGATGGTGCGCTTGTAGCCGATGCGCTCCACCGCATCCAGCAGCACCTTGAGCTCGCCGGGATGATGTGCATAGTCGTCATAAACGTCCGCACCGTTGAATTTGCCCTTAAACTCAAATCTGCGCCCAGCGCCGTTAAACGCAGCAAGGCCGTAGCTCACCGCGAGCGGTTCGCAGCCGAGGCAGATTGCCGCCGCTGTGGCCGCAAGGGCGTTTTTCACATTGTGCAGCCCCGGAACATGCAGCTGAACGTGGGTAAAAAGCTCACCGCGGTACATGATGTCAAAATCCGACTGCGTACCAAGCTGAACGATATTCTTCGCCCAAACATCTGCCTGATCGGTCAGGCCGAAGGTCATCAGTTCCCTGCCGAGCGGAGCAAGAGCCGTCATGGTGTTTTCATCGTCCATATTGGCGATGATCACGCCTGTTTCGGGAACAAGCGATGCAAACTTGCGGAACGAGGTCTGAACATCTTCCAGATCCTTGAAAAAGTCCAGATGGTCCGCTTCAATGTCCAGAATCACCGCAATCGTGGGATAGAAATTCAAAAACGAGTTGCAGTATTCGCAGGACTCCATCACAATCGTATCGCCGCAGCCGACACGATGGCCTGCCTTGAGCAGCGGCAGTGTTCCGCCGATCATCACGGTGGGGTCCATCTGCGCCGCCATGAGAATGTGGGTGGACATGGAGGTCGTGGTCGTTTTTCCGTGGGTGCCGGAGATGCACAGCGCATTTTTATAGTCGCGCATGATTGCTCCCCAGGCCTGTGTGCGCTCAAACACCGGAATTCCGAGCGCGCGCGCAGCCACCACCTCGGGATTGTCATCGTGAACGGCGGCGGTGCGCACTACAAAGTCGAGATCGCCGCTGATATTCTCCGCGCAGTGGCCGATCGCAACGCGGATGCCGCGGGCACGAAGGTTGGCAACATTGTCGTTTTCAAAAATATCGGAACCGTTGATCTGAAGCCCCATACCGGTCAGAACTTCTGCCAGCGGCGACATTGAAACCCCGCCGATGCCAATCAAATGTCCCCGGGCACCGGGGACAAGAACTTTTCCAAAATCGTTCATATATGCTCCTTGCGCAAATGTCAATCATAAAAAACAATTATATTATACTGACATTTTATGAGAATTCAAGTGAATTGTGCAGCAAAGCAGGTGCAAACGCGCGAAATCCCCGCCGGATGGCGGGGATTGATTCGCATTATTTCATCTGCTTGCGGCGGGCGAGATTGATCATGCCGTCCTGCATATCGTTGAGTTCGCGCAGCATTTTGCCCGCACCGTAGGCTGCGCAGGCCAGCGGATCGTCCACAACCGCAGCCTCAATGCCGGTGCGGCTGGTAACAAGTTTGTCCAAGCCCCAAAGCAGACTGCCGCCGCCGGACATCACAATGCCGTTGACGGAAATATCCGCAACCAGTTCGGGCGGCGTGCGCTCGAGCACCATGTGGATCGTTTCCAGCAGCTTGGCCACAGGCTCCTCCATCGCCTCGATCATGTCGTTGGAGGTGATGGTAACGGTTTTGGGCAGACCGGTGAGCAGGCAGCGGCCTTTCACTTCCTGTGAGCCGACTTCGCTGCGCGGGAACACGCAGCCGATGCTCTTTTTCAGTTCTTCTGCGGTGCGCATACCGATCAGGACATTGTGCTTCCTGCGTATGTACTTCACCACAGCCTCGTCAAACTCGTCTCCGGCGGTTTTGATGGACTCGCATTCCACCACGCCGCCGAGGGAAACAACGGCAATCTCCGTTGTGCCGCCGCCGATGTCAATGATCATGTGTCCGTCCGGCTTGGAGATGTCGATGCCCGCACCGGTGGAAGTAGCCACAGCGGTTTCCAGCAGATACACCTTGCGTGCGCCGGCTTCGATGGTGGCGTCAATAATCGCGCGCTCTTCAACGCCGGTGATGCTGTTGGGCACGCAGATGATAACGCGCGGCTTGAAAAAGCTGAAGCTGGTAACGCGCGAGAGCAGTTCCTGAAGCATGCGCGTCGTCATGTCATAGTCGGAAATAACGCCGTTTGCAATGGGATGAATCGCAACAATGTTTGCCGGCGTTCTGCCAAGCATTTTTTCCGCATCCTCGCCAACTTTCAGAAGCTTGCCGGAAACCTTGTCCACGGCAACAACAGTCGGTTCGCGCATGGAAACGCCTTTGCCGCGCACATACAGCAGCGTGCTGGTAGTTCCAAGATCAATCGCAATATCTCTTTCAAAAAAGAGCATGGTTCCTCACCTCAAAAAAATGATAACCGATTTTTCACGGTTTCAGTCGCGTGTTGCGGCAACGGCGGCGCACAGCACCTCCGCCGCCCCGGCGTCCAGAAGCGTTCTGGCACACTCGGAAAGCGTTGCTCCGGTGGTAACGATATCGTCAATGAGCAGGATGCGCTTACCCTTCACCAACTCCGCGTCGGTGACGCGATAAACGCCGGACACATTTGCGCGCCGTTTTTCCGCAGCCCCCACCGTGGACTGCTTTGCGGCATCAACTGGCTTCTCCAGCGTACAAACCGCAACATCGCCAAGTTCCAGCGCAGTGTCCAGCGCCAGAAGCATCGCCTGATCGTAGCCGCGTTCACGCAGCCGTCCCGGGCTGAGCGGCACCCATGAGATCATGTCGTAGCGTCCGGCATAGCTGCTGCGTATAAATTCCGCAAGAAGTTTGCCATAGGTTTTGGAGTAGCCCGACGCATCCTTGAATTTGAAGCGCAGCAGTGAATCGCGCACACAGCCCTCATAATAAAACGGTGCGCCGCATTCGGAAAAGAAATCCCCCGTTTTTCCGCCGCCGTTTTCCGTAAACGGCAGATGGGTGCGGCAATCCCCGCAGATGAGTTCTGAGCCGATCTTCAAAACACGGCGGCAGAAAACACAGCGCGGCGGAAACAGAATGTCCAGAAATGCGGAAAGAATGCTCATGGCTGCACCTCCGTTTGAAATCAGGTTGTTTCTCCGGCCAGACGCGAGCGCAACCCGCTGTAACGCCTTGCCTGCTTGTGATTATCAATCATCTGGTTCACTATATTGTCGTCGCCCACCGCAATCAGAAGCTCGCGCGCTCTGGTCACTGCGGTGTAGAGGATGCTGCGGTAAAGCAGCTGCTGCGGTCCGCCCGCAACGCAAAGAATCACTGCGCGGTATTCGCTGCCCTGCGATTTATGTATGGTCATCGCCCAGGCATGCTCCAGTTCCGAAAGCATGTCAAAGCCGTAGGAAGCGAGGTGCCCGTCGAAATCGACGATCACCAGCTCGTGATTCGGATCTATGGACAGGATGTAGCCGATGTCGCCGTTAAAAACGCCGGTACCGGCCGCTGCGTTGTCGGCTGTCACCCATATTATATCATAGTTATTTCGTATTTGCATCACCCGATCGCCGATTCGGAAGGTGATATCGCCGAATTTTTTCTCACTTTTTCCTTCCGCGGGCGGATTCAGCGCCGCCTGCAGCGCCGCATTCAGTCCCTGAACGCCGATCATGCCTTTGCGCATCGGGGTGAGCACTTGGATTTCGTGCGGCGCAATACCCATATTCTTCGGCAGACGTTCTGCGCATAGCTGCACGATCAGCGCCTGCGCCGCCTCCTGATTGAGTCTGCGCATGAAGAAAAAGTCGCCCTTGTTCTCCGCAATATTCGGATGCTCTCCGGCGTTGATCTGGTGCGCGTAGCGAACAATGCGGCTGTCCGCCGTCTGGCGAAACACCTCCGTCAGGCGCACAACCGGCAGCGCACAGCTGCGCAGAATATCCTGAAATGCGCAGCCCGGTCCCACCGGCGGGAGCTGATCGCTGTCGCCTACAAGGACAAGCCTGCAATCGCGCGGCAGCGCCGCGAGCAGCGATTTCATCAGCGTGATGTCGATCATGGAGCATTCGTCCACGATGATCGCATCGCATTTGAGCGGTTCGTTCTCGTTACGCTTAAACACAAGATCAAAGCTGTCCGCCGCATAGCCCGCCTCCAGCAGGCGGTGGATGGTGGAAGCTTCCTTGCCGGAAAGCTCCGTCATGCGCTTTGCCGCCCTGCCTGTGGGCGCAGCAAGCTGCACCGTGAGGCCCAGCTGTTCAAACATTGCAATGATCGCGCGAACGGTTGTTGTTTTTCCCGTGCCCGGTCCGCCCGTAATCACCGTCACCATATTGGAAGCGGCAATCTCCAGCGTTTTGCGCTGCATGGGTGCATAACGTATGCTCTGCTGCGCTTCCACCGCGGACAGAATCCGCTCAAAATCAACCGGCGCGTCCACAGCCGCTTTCGCCATGCGCAGCAGCCGCTCCGCCGTGTAGCTTTCCGCTTCGTAAAGCGTGGAGAGATAGCACGCTTCGCAGCCGGCAACAGAGCGGCATACAACCTCGCCGCTGTCGAGCAGAATGTCCAGCCCCTCTTCCACCGGGGCCGGGTCAATATCGATCAGCTGCGCCGTGGCAAGAATCAGCTTTTCGCGCGGGATAAATACATGCCCGTTTCCGGAATTGTGCTGCAGCTCAAATATCACGGCTGCCGCAATGCGCTCGGCGCTGTCGCCTTCCATGCCCAGATCCAGCGCCAGCCGGTCGGCATCGCTGAATTCCGCGCCGATATGCTGCGAGCAAAGGATATACGGATTGTCGTTCACGCGCTGCAGCGCCTCGTCGCCGTAGGCATGGTAAAGGCGCATGGCATACTGCGGACGCAAACCGTGGCTGATGAGAAACTCCATCAACCTGCGCAAGCCGAGCTGCCTGTGCAGCAGCTCGCTCATCTCGCGCGCTTTTTTCATACTGATGCCTTTGAGTCCCGCCAGCTTTTCCGGCTCATGCTCAATCACTTCCAGCGAGCGAGCCCCGAAAGCAGACACAATCACGGAAGCCGTTGCCGGGCCGACGCCGCGGATGACGCGGCTTGCAAGGTATTCATAAATTCCCTCCGCCCCGCTCGGCATACGCCGTTCGGCAAACTCCGCCTTAAACTGCTGACCGTGCGTTGCATGGCGCACCCACGTTCCGCTCACAAGCATCTGTTCGCCCGGCGCTGCAAACGGCAGACAGCCCGTCACATTCACCGTGTCGCCGCTGTCCGTTTCCAGACGCAAAACCGTGTAGCCGTTTTCTTCGTTTGTGTAGATGATCTCGTCAACCGTTCCGGCCAGCTCGATCCATTCGTTTGTTTCCATGAAGCTCCTCACTCAAAGCAACTCCCGCCGCGGCGATTACCGCGCCGCCTCCGGGTTCGGTCAGGGATTCAGAAGTTTCGCAAGATATTCACCCGTTGCGCTCTCACGGCACGCAGCGCATTCCTCCGGCGTTCCGGTAAAGACAACCGTTCCGCCCTTGTCACCGCCCTCGGGTCCCATGTCGATGATATGGTCGGCGCACTTGATCACATCAAGGTTGTGCTCGATCACAACCACGGTGTTGCCCGCGTCGGTCAAGCGGTTGAGCACGTCGATCAAACGGTGCACATCCGCCGTGTGCAGGCCTGTGGTGGGCTCATCCAGCACATAAACGGTTTTGCCCGTGCTGCGCTTGCTGAGTTCCGTGGCAAGCTTCACGCGCTGCGCTTCACCGCCGGAGAGCGTGGTGGCGGACTGTCCGAGCTTGATGTAGCCCAGACCGACATCATACAGTGTCTGCAGTCTGTCGCGTATTTTCGGAACATTCTCGAAAAATCCGACGGATTCCTCCACAGTCATATCCAGAACTTCCGCAATATTTTTGCCCTTATACTTCACTTCCAGGGTTTCGCGCGCATAGCGCGTGCCCTTGCAAACCTCGCAGGGAACATACACATCCGGAAGAAAATGCATCTCGATTTTGAGCAAACCGTCGCCCATGCAGGCCTCGCAGCGTCCTCCGCGAACGTTGAACGAAAATCTGCCCGCATTGTAGCCGCGGATGCGCGCATCCTGCGTTGCAGCAAACAGTTCGCGGATGTCATTGAAAACGCCGGTGTAGGTTGCTGCGTTGGAGCGCGGCGAGCGCCCGATCGGGCTTTGGTCAATGGCAATCACCTTGTCAACATGCTCCAAACCGTCCACCCCGTCGCACTTGCCGGGGCGGAGCTTGGCGCGGTTCAGCGAAGATGCAAGGGTTTTGTAGAAAATCTCGTTGATCAGGCTGGATTTTCCGCTGCCGGACACACCCGTAACGCAGGTGAACGCGCCGACGGGAATGGCTGCATCCACATGCTTGAGATTGTTTTCCGCCGCACCGCGGATGGTGAGGAAGCGGCCCGTACCCGGACGTCGGTGCGCAGGAACGGGAATCTGTTTGCGCCCGCTGAGATAATCGCCCGTTACGCTGCGGGGGCTGGCACAAATTTCCGCAACGGTTCCCTGTCCGACCAGTTCTCCGCCGTGCACGCCCGCACCGGGTCCGATGTCGATGATATGGTCGGCGGCATACATGGTTTCCTCGTCGTGCTCAACAACGATGAGCGTGTTGCCGATATCGCGCAGGCGCTGCAGCGTGGCGATCAGCTTGGCATTGTCGCGCTGGTGCAGGCCGATCGAGGGCTCGTCAAGAATGTAAAGCACGCCCATAAGGCTCGATCCGATCTGGGTTGCCAGACGGATTCGCTGGCTCTCGCCGCCGGACAGCGTTCCTGCCGCGCGCGAAAGCGAAAGATACTGCAAACCGACAGAGGAAAGAAACTCCAACCGCGCCTCAATCTCGCGCAGAATCTGCTCGGCGATGATCTTCATCTGTCCTTCCGGGCGCAGCGCACGAATGAATTCAAGTTCGTCGGCAACGGACATATCCGTAAATTCAATGATATTCTTGCCGCCCACGGTAACAGCAAGCGCTTCCGGCTTCAAGCGGCGGCCGTGGCAGACAGGGCAGTCAATTTCGCTCATGCACCGCTCCAGCTCTTCGCGCACAGCGGTACTCTGCGTTTCGCGGTAGCGGCGGTTGAGGTTGTTGATGATCCCTTCAAACGGCTGCGAAAGCACGCCCTTGCCGTTGTGGCGCTCGTAGGAAAGCTGCAGCTTCTCGCCCCGTGTTCCGTACATCAAAGCATCCACTGCCTCGTCCGGCAGCGTGTAAAACGGTGCCGTCAGCGAAAAATGATATTTCTTGGCAAGCGCGTCAAAATACATGCGCGCAATGGAGTCGCCCCGCAGGTTGTTCCAGCCGGAGGCCGAAATCGCGCCGTCCATCAGGCTGAGGTTTGCATCGGCAATCACCAGCGCGGGGTCGATCTGCATCTGAACGCCCAATCCGCCGCACTTGGGGCAGGCGCCGTAGGGATTGTTGAATGAGAAAAGTCGCGTTGTCAGCTCCTCAATGGAGATGCCGCAATCCTCGCAGGCATAGTTCTGCGAAAAATGCAGTTCGCGCTCGCCGTCGGGCTCGGACACCAGCACCGTGATCAGATTGCCCGCAAGATTCGACGCAATCTCCACGGAGTCGGTCATGCGGCGCATCATATCCGCACGCACCACAACGCGATCCACCACCACTTCGATGGTGTGCTTTTTGTTCTTATCCAGCACGATCTCCTCGGAGAGATCGTAGCGGTTTCCGTCCACACGCACGCGAACATAGCCCGAGCGCCGCGCGTCTTCAAACACTTTCTGGTGCTCGCCCTTGCGTCCGCGCACAACGGGTGCAAGAATCTGCAGCTTCGTTCCCTCCGGGAGGGCGGCGAGCTGATCCACGATCTGGTCCACCGTCTGCTGGCGGATTTCCTTGCCGCACTTTGGGCAATGCGGCACGCCGATACGCGCCCAGAGCAGGCGCAGATAGTCGTATATCTCCGTCACGGTTCCAACCGTGGAGCGGGGGTTGCGGTTTGTGGTTTTCTGGTCGATGGAAATCGCGGGAGACAGGCCTTCAATGCTGTCCACATCCGGCTTGTCCATCTGGCCGAGAAACTGACGGGCATACGATGACAAGCTCTCCACATAGCGTCGCTGTCCCTCGGCATAGATTGTGTCGAACGCAAGGCTGGACTTGCCCGAGCCGGACAGTCCCGTTACAACCACAAGCTTGTCGCGCGGAATCTCAACGCTGATATTTTTCAGGTTATTCTCTCTTGCACCTTTTATGATAATGCTGCTTTGCATATATTACTCCTCAACGCAGATATCCGCCGTTTTTCCGCGCACCAGTGCGATCAGATCCGCAGGGGCGGTTTCGATCTGGGTGCCTATTTTCCCGCCGCTGACAAGAATTCGGTCGATCATTTCGGCGCTGGTGTGAAACACAGTGGGGAACTGCTTTTTCATGCCTACGGGGCTGCAGCCGCCGCGAACATAGCCCGTGAGCGGCGTGATTTCGGATACATGGATCATCGCAATCGACTTCTCCCCCACCGCTTTGGCAGCTTTTTTCAGATCAAGCTCGCGCGCAACGGGTACAACGAACACATAGTTTGCCTTGCTCGCGCCAACCGTCACAAGCGTTTTGAACACATTGTCCGGGTTCTGACCTGTCAGCTGTGCCACGGTAACGCCGTCCACAGCCTCATCACCGTGCGGGTATTCGTGGGCTGTGTAGGCAATCTTTTTCTGCTCCAAAACACGCATAACATTCGTCTTTTGCTGCTTCATATTTCGCCACCCGTTCGTAAACATAGTATAACTAAGTTATTATACACAAAAAGCCCCTGCAATTCAACAGCTATCACATTCAAATTACGGGGGTCGAAACAAACGTTGCCCATTGACAATGCGCGCAGATAATTTTATCATATTGCTATTGGTTATTCCCATAGATTTTTCCTGAAAGCGGTGTTTGAATGAATTTTCTGAAACTTGCCGAAAGCAGATTTTCCGTACGCAGTTTTTCCGATCAGCTGGTGGAGCAGCTGAAGCTGGACGCTATTTTGCGTGCCGGTCAGGTCGCCCCGACCGCCTGCAATCTGCAGCCGCAGCGCATTCTTGTGCTGAAAGATATTTCCGCGCTCAACAAGCTGAAAAACTGCACGCCCTGCCATTTCAACGCTCCGCTTGCCATCATCACCTGCTGCAGCCGCGAAGCATGCTGGAAGCGCAACAAGTACGACGGCAAATCCAGCGGCGAGATCGACGCTTCCATCGTTACCACGCACATGATGCTGGAAGCGGCGGACCTCGGCCTCGGCTCAACCTGGGTAATGTATTTTGACCCCGACGCTCTGCGTGCGGAATTCAATATCCCCGAGGACTATGAGCCCGTCAGCATCCTTGTGATGGGCTATCCCGACGAAAACGCCGAACCCGCCCCCGGTCACAGCGAAATCAAGCCCCTGAGCGAAACCGTTTCCTACAACTGTTTCTGATCTCCGCGCAGGCTGCTTTGCAGCAAATTACGAGGCTATGCAATAAGTTATAATCACATAAAGCAACCGGCTGCATCGCGATGCAGCCGGTTGCTTTGTTTTCTAATTATTTTCTGGTTCCGAACAAACCGCGCACTATGGCGCTGGTGCCGGAGCGCATCACGGAGCTGAGCGCATTGGTTGCCGCGCGCTTGCCAATGGTGCGCGCGCTGGTTTTCTTTCCGCCGAGCACGCTGTTGATCATATTTGTGCTGACCGCGCGTGCAACGGAGGACGCTGCGGCGTTCGCCGCCCTTTCCGCCGTGGTTTTCACGCCGCTGCGGCGCTTGGATGTTGTGCGGCTCGCTGCAGCTGCTTCCTTCATGCGCTGCTTCTCCGCCGCGGCAGCTTCCTTGGCAGCCAGCGCCTCCGCCGCTTCCTGTTCCTGCGCAGAAAGCAGTTCCTGTGTGGCGCGGGTGATGATTTCAAAGGCGGATTCACGGTCCACCATCTCGCGGTATTTCAGTTCAAACTCGTCGGCATGGATGCAGGTTTCCACCGCCTCGCTCGCCGCCGCACCCATCTGACTCTGCGGCGGGAGAATGCGCGTGCGCTCCACAACCGCAGGCACGCCTTTCTCGTCAAGGAAGCTCACCAGCGCCTCGCCTGTGCCAAGCGCCATGAGCGCCTCCATCGTGTCAAACGCGGGATTGGCGCGGAACGAACTTGCCGCAGCGCGAATCACCTTCTGCTCTGCCGGCGTGTATGCGCGAAGACCGTGCTGCACGCGGTTGGACAGCTGGGCAAGCACCGCGTCGGGAATATCGCTCGGGGACTGTGTGACGAAATAGACGCCGACGCCCTTGGAGCGAATCAGCTTGACAACCTGCTCGATTTTCTGCACCAGTGCCTTGGGGGCGTCGTCAAACAGCAGATGGGCCTCGTCGAAGAAAAAGATCATCCGCGGCTTTTCAAGATCGCCGACTTCGGGAAGCTTTTCAAACAGCTCGTTGAGCATCCACAGCAGAAATGTTGCATACACTTTGGGGCTGGCAATCAGCTGCTTGCAGGAGAGAATGTTGATAAAGCCGCGGCCGTCCACATCGGTGCGCATCCAGTCGCGAATATCCAGCATCGGCTCGCCAAACGCAAGTTCGCTGCCCTCATCCTCAAAAGCAAGCAATGCGCGCTGAATTGCGCCGATGCTCGCGGAAGAAACATTGCCGTATATGGTGGTAAACTCGGCGCGGTTGTCGCCGACATACTGCAGCATGGCGCGAAGGTCCTTCAGATCCAGCAAAAGCAAACCGTTTTCATCCGCAACCTTGAACACGATGCTCAAAACGCCTGCCTGCACATCCGTTAAATCCAGCAAACGCGCAAGCAGCTGCGGGCCAAGATCGGAAACTGTAACGCGAACGGGGTGGCCGGCTGCGCCGAACACATCCCAAAACCGCGTGGGATAGCTTTTATATTCAAAACCCTCAATGCCGAAAGATGCAATTCTGCTGCGCATATCGTCCGTGTCTGCGCCAGGATTGAGCATGCCGCTCAAATCGCCCTTGACATCACTGAAAAACACGGGAACACCCATATCGGAAAACGATTCCGCCATCACCTTCATCGTGATGGTCTTGCCCGTTCCAGTTGCTCCTGCAATCAGGCCGTGACGGTTTGCCATCTGCGGCAGAAGATAAAGATTCTGCGTTTCACTCTGTGCCAGCCAAATTTTACGGTCTGTATACATGGAAACATCCTCCAAATCACTTTATGTATTTTGCGGTTTCCGCTGTTTCGCCTATTTTTGTATTATAGCATCATTCCCCGGCGAAATCTACTGCAACTTTCCCGCGCACCATATAAATCGGCGCCTTTGCACACACCGGACGGTTTCGTGCAAAGGCGCTTTGAAAAACCATATTCAGACGGGATTCTGCAATTATTTCCCGTCGGTTTTGCCCCGACCGTTCACATACTCGGAATAGCTGACACCGGTGTATTTTTTAAAGCAGCGGCCAAAGTAGTTCGGGTCGGGGATGCCAACTTCTCCGGCAGTGCAAAACATCTTTGCACCGGTCGCAGCCAGCTCAATCGCGCGCTCCATGCGGCATTCGGTAAGAAACTCAACAAAGCTTTTTCCGGTTTCCTGCTTGAATTTGCGGCTGAGGTAACTGGAGCTGAATCCAAACATCTGCGCCACGGAAGTGAGGTTGATGCGGGAATCGACATAGTTTTCGCGCAGATATTTTTCAATCTGTCCGATCGCAGTGGGCTCAATCTCGCGCGTGGGTTCCTGCACCGGATGCACGGTTTCGTCCAGTGCCTTTTTCGCGCGATGCAAAACTTCCGTCACCTCGCTGCGGATAATGGGCTTGAGCATATATTCAAAAACCGGCAGACGGATACACTGTCTGGCGTATTCAAATTCATCCAGCGCCGTCAGGATAATGATCACAAGATGGGGATATCGCTTGGTGGCAAGCTCCGTAAACTCTATTCCGTTCATAAACGGCATGGAAATATCAACGAAAGCAATATCCGGACGCATATCGTCGATCACATTGATGGCTTCGATGCCGTTTTCGGCCTCGCCCACAACCTCCATATCAAACGACTCCCAGTTGATGGAAGCACGCATCAATTTGCGCGCAGACTGTTCGTCATCTATGAGCATGACTCTGTACATTTCAGCGATCTCCCTTCTCAGTATTTTTCTGCATTTGGGGGATGGTGATTTTAATTTCGGTGTATTCTCCCGGTTCGCTGCGGATTTGAACAACATCCACATTGTCGCAGTAATAGCGGATGCGGTCAATGGTACCTTTCAGGCCGAAGCCCGCAAGCTTCAGATCGTCCGGCTGCGGCTCGTTGCGCTCGACGGCCAAAACCTCGTCTATGCGCTCTTGCGACATTCCAACGCCCGTGTCGCGAACATGGATATGCAAATTGTTCTCCGCAAGATGGGCGCGGATGCTGATGAGACCGGGCTCACCTTTCAAACGGATGCCGTGATAGATGCTGTTTTCAACCAGCGGCTGCAATATCAGCTTGGGGATCATGCAGTCCAGTGCGGCATCATCAATCTCGTATTCATCGCTCAAAACATCGCCGTAGCGCAGTTTTTGCAGCGCAAGATAGTCCTGAATAATGCAGATTTCGCGGCGCAGCGGAATCTCTCTGCTGCCCTTGCTGAGGAAGTTTCGGTAAAAGCTTCCGAGGATTTCAAGCGCGGAATGTACCTCCTCGGCACCGGCGTCCAACGCCAGAAAGCTGATCGTTTCCAGCGAGTTATAGAGAAAATGCGGCTTGATCTGCTCGTGCAAAACGCGCATCTCCGCTTTTTGCACGCTTTTTTCGTTTTCAATCAGGCGGTTGAACAGTTCGTTGAGATGCTCGATCATGCTGTTGTAGCTGTCCGCCAGCATGCCGATCTCGTTATCCGGCATATTCACGTCCAGCTTTTCCAGCCAGCCGGAGGATTTGGTTTCCTCCATCGCCGCCGCCAGATTCAAAACCGGGCGCGTAACATTGCGGGTGATAAATCCGCCGTATACCATAACGGCCACAAAAAACGTCAGCAGGAGAAACACGATAACATACATTGTTTCGCTCGGCACAACGTCCGTGCTGGCATTGGTTTCGCTCATTACCACAAGCGGCATGCCGGACAGCGCCCGTCCGGAAACCATCTGCCGGTCGTTGCCGTCGTGCATCTGCATATGCACAATATTTTCCGTCAGGTAATCGGGGTTGTAAAATGCTGCAAGTGTTTGGCTGCCGGCAAGATATTCGCCGGAATCCGACACTACGCAAACGGTGTCGTTCCCCTGCGCGAGCGTAATGCGCCCGAGCATATTCTCCGTAATATTCATCAGCAGAATACCCGTCTGCTTCTGTGAGTTGATGTCGTAAATCGCACGGGCAACGGTGATCATGGAAGAGCCGTCGGTCTTGAAGATGGCATCGTTGCCGTTCATCAAAATCACGGCGCCGCCGCGCGCCGCCTCAATCGGCTCGCTCCATTCCTTCATCTTCATTCGCTCAAAATCCACCGTATACAGGCTCTTGCCCGTACTGATATATTCTCCGTCGTTGCGGAAAATAAAAACCGAGTCGATGCTGAGACAAACGTTCAAAACGCCAACAACGCCGTCATGCGCGTTGCTGGCAAGGCGCACATCCGCGTTCTTGGCACGCAGATAGCGCGTCACATCGCTGTTGAGCATGATCAGACGGGAGATATCCTTATAGTTATCAATATTCGCCTGAATGTTGCCAACCATGTTGGCAATCACGGTTTCGGACTCTCGAATTTCGTAGTCGCGTTCCGCCTTTGCGGTGATAATCATCATGGAAACCGTAAAGGTGACGCAGAAAAGCAGCAGCATCGCAGTTGTCATCAGCCACATCATATTGGTCAGCGACTTGCTGTTGCGCCCCTCGGACACAACGCTTTTCCCGTCGGGCTTCCTGCCGGTCATGCAAAATCTCTCCTCTCAACCCTGTATGCGCCGGCACGCAGCAAACACCGCGGCACAGATGCCCACGCCATAAATCGCACAGATTTATAAGGATTATTTTGTCTTTTTGTCATTTTATCACCTGTCGCGGAACATTTCAACTCCTTTTATCCGCCGCCGACACACACAGCGCGCGTAAAATGACGCAAAAAGATATAAAAAGCAGCCTGCACGTCCGCGAGGGACGGGCAGGCTGCCGGAAATTCAGTCATATTCTTTTGCGGAAATGACGCAGAAACGTCTGTATCAGCCCTTGATCGCGCCGGCGATAAAGCTCTCCTGAATGCGCTTGCTCAGGAAGATATAGACAAACAGCGTCGGGAATGTTGCCATAACAAGCGCCGCACCGATGGGGCCCCATTCCGTAAGGTACTGTCCGGAAAGGGCCTGAACACCAACAGGCAGCGTTTTATAAGTGGAGCTGCTGATAAAGATGTTGGCAAACATCAGTTCGTTCCAGCACTGCAGGAACGTGTAGATACCGATGGTGGCAACAGCGGGCTTCATCAGCGGCACGATAATGCGGAAGAAAATTCCCCACACACCGCAGCCGTCAATGCAGGCGGCTTCGTCCAGTTCATAAGGCAGTTCGCTCATAAATCCCGTGCAGATCAATATACCCATTGAAAGCGAAAATGCGGAATACGGAATGATGAGCGCCCAGTAGGTGTTAAGCATATGCAGTCTGGAGAGGGTAACGTAGATCGGCACGATGGATGCATGGATGGGAATGGTGAGACCAAGCATAAAGAACTTGTTCATCATCTTTCTGCCTCTCCATACAAGGCGGCTCATCGCATAAGTTGCCATCAGGGCAACAACCAGCGTGATCACAATGGTAGCCACAGCAACGATCACACTGTTGACAAAATATTTGCCCATCTCGCCGGTGTTGAGCGCGGTGGAATAGTTCGACCACAGCCAGTGCTTCGGCAAACCGGCCACGTTTTCTCCGAAAATCTCCTCGTTGTTTTTCAGCGAGAAGGTAAACATCCAGTAAACGGGAAAGAGGTTGATCAGCGCCCACAGAAGCAAAATTCCGTAGGAGATGCCGCCGCCCAGTTTTCCGGACCGTTTTTTTCCATGTTTGTTGTCAGGGAGCGAGTCCCCATGCGTAAAAAATGCCATGTCAGTCCTCCTCCCTGAATATCGCGTTGATAATCAGCGCAAAGCCGAAGCAAAGCACGATCAGCAAAACCGCGATTGTGCTGCCCATACCGTAGCGGTTGCGGAGGAACAGCATATTGATCATCAGCGTGCTCGGCACTTCCGTGGCGTGCAGCGGGCCGCCGTTCGTAAGGACATAGATAAGGTCGAAGGATTTAAGAGAGCCGGTAATCGCGAAGATCATGCTGATCTTCAGAATCGGCTTGATGTAAGGAATCACAATAAAGCGGTTAACCTGTCCCTCCGTTGCGCCGTCAAGCATCGCGGCTTCACGCAGTTCAGGAGGAACGCTCTTCACGCCTGCATACAGCAGCAGCATGTGGTAACCGACATACTGCCACAGCGTCGGAACGAAGCAGGCACCCAGCGCCGTTTCTTTCGTACCGAGCCATGCTTTGGCCAGATTATCAAGGCCAATGCTGCGCAGCAGAACATTCAGAATACCGTAGGACGGATTGTAGATCTTCAGCCAGAGCTGACCGATAACAACCGTGGAAATCAGCACGGGCATGAAGTAAACGGAAAGGAAGGCGCGCTCGCCTCTGATGCCTTTGCCGAGTTTGAGTGCAAGCCAAAGTGCAAAAGGCAGCTGAATTCCAACGGACAAAAGCGCAAGGATCAGCGAATTGACCAGCGCCTTCATAAAGCCGATGGCGTTGCTGGAAAACAGTTCCTTATAGTTGCTCAGGCCGATAAAGGTCTTCGCGCCGAAACCGTTCCAGTCAAAAAAGCTGTAATATGTGGACATCACGATCGGCGCAATGAGGACCCCCACAAAAAGAAGCAGTGCGGGCAGCAGGAAAATCGCGATATGCAGCTTGTTGCTGTGCATTTTTTTCATTTTGTTACGATCCCTTCCGGTATGGAAAAACGGCCTTCCACGGCTCAACATATCGCAGTGGAAGGCCGCCTTTTAACTTAACCAGTAATTATGCGGAGAAAATCAGCCGATGTCGGCAGTCAGACCCTCAACAAAGCCTGCACCGTCAACTTCGCAGCCGTAAACCAGTGCGACGTAGTCGAGGTAGGTGTTTGCAGAGTCAGCGCTCATAGCGGTGTCGCCGAACAGGACCATTGCGTTGGAGTTGGCAACGATCTCGGAAACGGTCTGAGTCAGAGGATTGACGGAGCTGGTGTCATAGTTGGGAGTCCAAGCAGGCAGACCGCAGCCGTCGAGGTAGCCGTAGTGGCAGATTGCGCGGCCGAGTTCCATGGTGAAGTTTGCAGCAACTTCAGCATTCTCGGAGGAAGCAGCGACTGCCAGAGTGTCGGAGGGACCACCGATCAGCTGGCCGAGGGTAGCCTTGTCAGCATTGATGACGGGGAACTCAGCGACCTGAACCTTGTCCTTGAAGTTTTCGTTGGCAGCGAAGTCAGCGCAGTTCCAGGTACCGTTCATGTAGAATGCGTACTTGCCAGCCATGAAGTTAGCCTTAACTTCGTCGTTGGTCAGAGCGATGCCATCGGGATCGAAGTAGCCCTTGGTGACCAGACCCTGGAAGGTGTCAACAGCGCTGGCAACGTCAGCGTTGTTCCAGGTTGCCTTGCCCAGGAAGATGTCGCCCAGAACCTGAGAGCCGCAGCTCTTCTGGATGACGGACTCGAGATACTCGGTAACGCACCAGGTTTCCTTACCTGCGCAGCCGAAGGGGATGATGCCGTTTGCAAGCAGCTTGTCGCAGCACTCGATGAACTCGGTGTAGGTGCCGGGAACTTCATCGTAGCCAACGGACTTCAGGATTTCCATGTTAGCAAACAGACCAACGATGTTCATGGTGAGGGGAACACCGTAGTGAGAGCCGTTGTAGGTGGAGTTGCCCATCATAACTTCGGGCAGCTCGGACTTGAAGTTTTCATAAACTTCATCCAGGCAGTAAACGCGGCCGGCCTCAACGAAGTCGCCCAGGAATGCGCAGGACCAGGTGAAGAAGATGTCGGGCATCTCGTTTGCTGCAACGGCAGCCTTGATCTTGGTCTTGTAAGCCTGGTTCTCGGTTGCTTCCCAAGTGAAGTTGATCTCGGGGTGAGCAGCGGTCACTTCAGCAATAGCAGCCTCGTAAGAGTGACGGTTGGAGTCGCTCTCAGTGGCAATGCACCACATTTCGAGGTTGATGGGCTCTGCAGAAGGCTCTGCGGGAGCAGCGGGTGCAGCGGGAGCAGCGGGTGCAGCAGGAGCTGCGGGCTCTGCGGGAGCAGCGGGGGCAGCGGGAGTTTCGGTCTTACCGCCGCAAGCGGCAAGAGAAACAACCATCAGGACTGCGAGAAGCATTGCAAGAAACTTTTTCATGGTTCTCCTCCAAATAGATGAATATAATATGTTTTCGGGAGGCCTTGAAGCCACCCGATTCAGCAATCCGCGCGGAGGTACCGGCCACGCGAAATACTGTACCGAAAAGGAAGTGAATCAAACGGCGACACACACAGCGCGCTGCACGCGCCCCTGCCGTTCATTCAAAGGGTTTGCCGGGAAAACACAGGCTTACTGCGCTTTCACCATGCGCCACGGATATTCAATCCGCAGTTCGTTGCCGCTGAGCGTGTAGTAGCAAACCGTGTCTTCAAACTGGTCGTTGTAAACCAGTTTTACGGTGCCTGCCGCATCGTCGGCAAAATAGTAACCGGGAAAAATGGCGTCTTCCATAAAGGTGCCGTTTTCCGTAAACTCAAACGTCCAGTTTTGGGCTTTGCATTCCCACTTCCCCGCCAGTCCGTCCGGCGTTCCGTCGGACGCATACGTGTAAACCGTGGTTTCGTAGAGATACATGCCGTCGTCTTCAAGCACATAGCGCATCTCCAGCGTTTCGCCGCCGGACGAAAGCTTGAGGCGCTCATCGTCGCTTGTGTATGTATAGCCGGTGCCGTTGAAAGTTGCCTTGCCGTTGTTTTCAAGAGTCAGAACAGGTGTCTGCGGATCGTGGATATAGGCCCACGCCCCGCAAAGCGGATCCTCCGCACCGCAGCCGGAAAGCAGGATCGCCGCCGTGACCAGCAACACACATATCAAAGCTGTCTGCCTGAACTTTTTCATAGCTGTTTTCAACTTTCTGCATGCTTTTCAAGCTTATTCATAAGTTATTAACATTATATTAGCAAATTATGAACTTGTAAACGTAATTCCTTTACTTGAAAAAGCACCATTTTTACTCAAACGCGGATTTTTTGTACTTGTTTGTACGGACGTCCGTACGTTTACCCAACGTGTTTGTTACTCTTCACCAATTTTCAGCGCTTAATATCTACACCCAGGCAACTGGTGCCGCTGAGCATCTGGCTCAGACCGTCAGGCTGGCAAACACCCGCCCAGATACGATAGCTTCCGGAACCGGCAACACGCTCACCCTTGTCGTTGACAACGGTGAAGGCATTTCCGTCGAGCGCGAGCGTAACGGTTTCGCTGGTGCCTGCCGCCAGAGAGATGCGGCGGAATGCACACAGACGATGGTTTTCAACCTCGTCGGCAGATTCCAGATCGCGGATATAGATCTGAACGATTTCGTCCGTATCCGTCTCTCCGGTGTTGGTGACGGTAACGGTAATGGCATCGTTTTCAAAGCTCAGCGCGCTCAGTTCCACGGAGGAATAGGTCAAACCGTAACCAAACGGGAAGAGAACATTGTCCTTCGCATAGCGGTAGGTGCGGTTTTTCATGGAATAGTCGGTGAACTCGGGCAGCGCGTCGGCATTGATGTAGAATGTCACGGGCAGCTTGCCGGAGGGCGAGGTTTTTCCAAAGAGAATATCGGCCAGGGCAGCGCCGCCGGCCTCGCCGGGATACCACGCCTGAAGCAGTGCCGCCGCCTTTTCGGTGTGAACGTTCACGGAGCTTCCCGCCGAGAGCACAACGATCACTTTCTTGCCGTATTCCATTGCCATCTTCACCAGTCTGCGCTGGCCTTCGGGCAGTTCGAGCGAGAGTTTGTCGCCGCCGGCGAAGGCATTGCCTTCATCGCCTTCTTCGCCTTCAATCGTGGCGTCCATGCCAACGCACAGCACGGTGACATCCGCGCGGCGGATCATGGCTTCCGCCTCGGCGAGGCGATCGTCTTCCTGCGCCAGATGCTCCACGCGGTTTTTGAACAGGTGTGCGCCCTCGGAGAAATAGATGCGCACATCGTCGCCCACTTCGGCGCGGATCCCCTCCAGGAAGGTCACGCTGTTCTGAGAAGTTCCGTAATAGTTGCCGCGCAGCGCGTCAATGCTGTCTGCATTCGGTCCGATCACGGCGATGGACTTGATCTTGCTCTTGTCCAGCGGCAAAATTCCGTCGTTTTTCAGCAGAACCATGCCTTTTTTTGCGCATTCGAGCGAAAGCGCCCAGTTTTCTTTTGTTGCGATGTCGTCCAGTCCGAGCGCAGCGAAGCCGTTGTCTTCATCGAACATACCGAGACGGCAGCGCGTTCTGAACAGGTGCACGCAGGCCGTTCGAATCTGCTGTTCGGTAACAAGTCCGGCCCGATAGGCATCCATGAGCGCGGGATAGGTGTTTCCGCAGTTGCAGTCGCAGCCACGGGACAGGGCAAGCGCCGCCGCCTGCTCAATCGTATCCACCAGTTCGTGTCCGTTGAAGAAGTCACGCAGCGCCCATGCGTCGGAAACAAAATAGCCGTCAAAGCCCCATTCTTTCAGGCGCGCCATCAAAAATTCGCTGGCGCAGGCGCCCTCGCCGTTCACGCGGTTGTAAGCGCCCATAACGCCTTCCACTTTCGCCTCGCGAACCAGTGCTTCAAACGCGGGGAGATAGGTTTCGTACATGTCCTTCATGTTGCAGCGGGCATCGAAGCTGTGGCGGATATTTTCCGGACCGCTGTGCACAGCAAAATGCTTGGCACACGCAGCAGCGCACATATACTCGCCGTCGCCCTGCAGCCCCTTGACAAACGCCACGCCGAGGCGGGACGTCAGGTACGGATCCTCGCCGTAGGTTTCGTGGCCGCGGCCCCAGCGTGGATCGCGGAAAATATTGATATTGGGCGACCAGAGGGTAAGTCCCTTGTAAATGTCGCGGTCGCCGAGACGGGAGGTTTCGTTATACTTTGCACGCGCTTCCGTTGCGATAACGCCGGCAACGCGCTCAAGCAGCGCCTCGTCAAACATGGAGGCCATCGCAATCGCCTGCGGGAACATGGTTGCCGTTCCGGCGCGGGCAACACCGTGAAGCCCTTCGTTCCACCAGTTGTAAGCGGGAATATTCAGCCGTTCAATGGCGGGAGATTCAAAATTCAGCTGAGAAGCGGCCTCTTCCAGCGTCATCCGGGCAACAATCGCTTCCGCCTGTTTCTGCGCGAGATCCTGTTTTTTCATCGTATTTTCGCCTTTCACCCGTAATTATTTATCGGATTGCGTTCCGGTTTGAAACAAAACGGCAAGAATCGTCTGCGTTCCTGCCGTTTGTCATTTTTATGCCGTAATCAGATTACCATTCAAGGTTGCGCTCGGTTTCCTTGGAGAAAACGTGCGCAATGCTGCCGCGGAAGCTGAAATGCACATCCTGGCCCATTTTGTAGTTTTCAACAGCCATATCGCCGGTCGGAACGATGATAACAACGTCTTTTCCCTCGGCATTGACGTGCAGATGGACGGAAGAGCCCATCATTTCGTAAACGTCGATCTTGGCGGGAACGCCGCTGTCGGTCAGGTCGGTGTGCTCGGGGCGAACGCCCAGCGTGACAGCCTGGCTCTGCACATCGTTGGCCTTCAGGCGTACCTGCTTATCCTCGCTCAATTCCACCTTGATGCCGCCGACTTCCACGAAGTAGCGGTCACCCTCGCACAGCAGCTGCGCATCAAAGAAGTTCATCTGCGGTGTGCCGATGAAGCCGGCAACGAACAGATTGTGGGGATGGTTGAACACATCCTGGGGCGTGCCGATCTGCTGAATATAACCGTCGCGCATGATCACAATACGGTCGCCGAGCGTCATAGCTTCGGTCTGGTCATGGGTAACATAGATAAAGGTGGTGTTGATGCGCTCGCGCAGCTTCAGAATCTCCGCACGCATCTGGTTGCGCAGCTTCGCATCAAGGTTGCTCAGCGGCTCATCCATCAGGAACACGGCGGGATCGCGAACAATCGCACGTCCGATGGCCACGCGCTGACGCTGACCGCCGGAAAGTGCCTTGGGCTTGCGGTTGAGATACTGGGTAATATCCAGAATCTCGGCAGCTTCGCGCACCTTTCTGTCGATTTCGTCCTTGCTGACCTTGCGCAGCTTCAGGGAAAACGCCATGTTTTCATACACGGTCATGTGGGGATAAAGTGCATAGTTCTGGAAAACCATCGCGATGTCACGGTCTTTCGGCGCAACATCGTTCATCAGTTCGCCGTCAATGTAGAGTTCGCCCTCGGTGATCTCTTCCAGACCCGCAACCATGCGCAGGGTGGTGGATTTGCCGCAGCCGGACGGGCCGACAAGCACGATGAATTCCTTGTCTTCAATGTCGAGATTGAATTCCTGAACCGCAACCACACCCTTGTCGGTGATCTGCAGGTTCACCTTGCGCTCTTCGTCCTCATCGCCGCGGTTTTTGCGCAGCTTTTTGGTTCCTCCAGAGACAGGATAGATCTTCTTAACATTCTTCAGCTGAACAGTTGCCATATTTTCCGACTCCGAACGCGCAGCCTCCGCATACGCGTCCTCAGCGCCGGCATTGCCGCGCGCCTTTTACGACAGGTCTCCACACTGCCGCACCCCGAGTCATGGGGAATAACTCCTCCTTTTTCTTCGTAACCCGCAGCTAAGTTATGGAGAGCTGCGGGAACTGTATTTTTTTGTCCGTTCCGGACGAGGTTACAATTTAATAAATCCATATGCCGGCAGCGGCGGAATATTCCGCGCGCATCTCCGGTGCCTGCGGCGGGCTCAGCCCATCACGATGCTGACGCTCACGCGTTCACCCTGCGGTGCTGCGGGCACAACGCAGCCTTCCATCGCCGTGCCGTTCACCGTCATGCTGCGAACGCCGTACTGCACACCGTTGGGGTTTTCCACCATGATATCATACTCCGCACCGCGGAATTTTCGCGTAATGCGGAACGATTTCATCGTATCCGGCACGCAGGGATCGATCTTCAGGCCGTCCAGCGTGGGCACAACGCCGAGAATCGCCTGCGAAACGGACAGGAAGGTCCATGCCGCGGTTCCGGTGAGCCAGCTGTTTTTCGCCTCGCCGAAGCTCGGCGCATCCTTTCCCGCAATCATCTGGGAATACACATACGGCTCCGTGCGGTGAATCTCGCTGATGTCTTCAATGTAGGCCGGCGCCGTGCGGCAGTAAACCTCAAAGGCACGGTTACCGTGGCCCAGCACGGATTCCGCGCAGACAATCCAGGGATTGTTGTGGCAGAAAATACCCGCATTTTCCTTATAGCCGGGAGGATAGGAGCTGATTTCGCCGAGATTGAGGCGGTAGCTTGTATAAGCCGGCTGCTGCAGCACGATGCCGTACTTGGTGTCCAGCCGTTCTTTCACGCTCTCAAGCGCTTTTGCCGCTTCCCCGCTCTCCTTGCCGATGCCCGCCATGACACACATGCCCTGCGGCTCGATAAAAATTTGCCCTTCGTCGCATTCGCTGCTGCCGACAGGCTTGCCGAAAGCATCGTATGCGCGGCGGAACCATGCGCCGTCCCAGCCGGAGTCGAGCACGTTTTTTTCCATCCGTGCAACGCTCGCCTCCGCGTCCGCCGCTTCGTCGGCAAGGCCGATGTGGCGGCAAATGTCCGCATAGGCGCGGCCGTATTTGACGAACATGCCCGCGATAAAAACGCTCTCCGCCACGGGGCCGTCGTTGGGACCGGTGGTCTGGAAGCTCTCGCCGGGATTGGCAGAGAAGCAGTTGAGGTTCAGGCAGTCATTCCAGTCGGCACGGCCGATCAGGGGCAGGCCGTGGGGACCGAGATGGGTTCTGGTATAGTTGAAGCTGCGGCGCAGATGCTCCATCAGCGGCTGGGCCACATCCATGTTGCAGTCAAACGCCACCATTTCGTCGAGAATGGAAAAATCGCCCGTTTCGCGCAGATAAGCGTCGGTTCCCGCGATCAGCCAGAGCGGATCGTCATTGAAGCCGGAGCCGACGGCAAGGTTGCCTTTCTTCGTAAGGGGCTGATACTGGTGGTAGGCGCTGCCGTCTTCAAACTGGGTTGCGGCAATGTCGAGAATTCTCTCGCGGGCGCGTTCCGGAATCATGTGAACAAAGCCGAGCAGGTCCTGGCAGGAATCGCGGAAGCCCATGCCGCGGCCCATGCCGCTTTCGAAGTAGCTCGCGGAACGGCTCATATTGAACGTAACCATGCACTGATACTGGTTCCAGATGTTCACCATGCGGCTGAGCTTTTCGTCGCCGCACTCCACGCTGTAGGCGGAAAGCAGTCTGTTCCAGTGCTGCGCAAGCGCGCTGAGCGCATCATCAAACTGGCGGAGCGTTTCATAGCGCTGCTGCATGGCGATCGCCCGCGTTTTGTTCACCACACCGGGCGCTTCCCATTTCTCGTCCTGCTCGTTTTCGATATAACCAAGGCCGAGAATCACGCTGTCGCTCTCGCCGGGGGCGAGTGTCATGTCAAACTGCACCGCACCGACCGGCGCCCAGCCGTGGGCAACAGAGCCTGTGCAGCCGCCGCCAAACACGGCCTGTGGCTTCGCAGGACTTCCGTAAACGCCGAGGAAAGCGTCGCGCGCGGTGTCAAACGCGGTGAAGTCGCGGTTGGCAAACAGATGCGCGTAATGGTTGCGGCGCTCGCGGTATTCGGTTTTGTGGTAAATCGCGCGGGGAGATACCTCAACCTCACCGATGGAATAGTTGCGCTGGAAATTGGAAAGATCGTCCATCGCATCCCAGAGGCAAAATTCGATATAGCCGAACGTGCTGATTTTTTTCGTTTCCGCGCTGTCGTTTCGAACGGTCAGCTTCACAAGAACGCAGTTGTCGCCAAAGGGGACAAACATGGTCTGACGGACGCAAACGCCGTTTTTGACGCCCTCAATCACCGTGTAGCCGAGGCCGTGGCGGCAGGTGTAGCTGTCCAGTTCGGTCTGAACGGGCTGCCAGCCGGGATTCCATACGGTGTCGCCGTCTTTGATGTAAAAGCGGAAGCCGTCACTGTCGAGCGGAGCGGCATTGTAGCGGTATCTGGTAAGTCGGCGCAGGCGCGCATCCTTGTAAAAGCTGTATCCGCCTGCGGTGTTGGAAACAAGCGTAAAGAAGCTCTCGCTGCCGAGATAGTTAATCCAGGGCAGCGGGGTTACGGGAGTTTCGATCACATATTCTTTCGCTGCGTCATCAAAATGTCCGAATTTCATGCAACTTGTTTCCTTTCGGCTCACGTTATATTTTAATATATTAAAATATTATCTGATTCCGGGCGGAAACACAACGGATTTTTTTGTGCATAATACGCAAAATAATGCACCGGCATACAAAACGAGCTGCGTTTTTCGGTAATAATTCCCACATAGCGCCGTCTGCTCCCCGAAGGCAGCGCCCGCCCTGCCGTACACGACATAAAAAAAGCCGTCGCAAGCGATGCAAAGCTTGCGACAGCATGTGTAATCCCAACACTATTGAGCCGCGCCTGAAAGCCAAATCGAAGCCCAGCGCAGCGGGTTCGATTTGGAAAGGAGGAGCAGCGGCGTGAGCACGAGATGGCTTTTGATGCGAAGCATAAAAAGTCGTCGCAAGCGATACAAAGCTTGCGACGACGTGGCGGAGAGTGCAGGATTCGAACCCGCGTGGACTTGCGCCCTAACGGTTTTCAAGACCGCCCCGTTATGACCACTTCGGTAACTCTCCGTATATTCAATTTGAAAAAAACGCAGCTTTCCCGCAGCATGCCGCCCACGGAAAACCGTCAGATATTTTATACCACTATCCCCACGCAATGGCAAGCGTTTTTTGGCGAATCCGGCCGCGTCCCGCACCGCGCTTGCCTGCGTTTGGCAGAGAAAAAAACAATGACAGCTTTCTTTCGAAAACTGTCATTGTTTTGTGGCGGAGAAGTCGGGATTTGAACCCGAGCGGCGCTCAACACGCCCTACTCCCTTAGCAGGGGAGCCCCTTCGGCCTCTTGGGTACTTCTCCAGGTCGAAAGCATCATGCGCTTTTCAGTTGCCCGATTATATTAGCATAACAGCCCCGACTTGTCAACGATGAATTTTCGACCTTTTGCAAAGCCGCAGCATGTTCCTGCTGCGGCTTTGCAGCGCAGTCGGCAGCGCTCAGCACCGTTTCATCAGGCGGATAAAAAACTCTACCGAACGCCCGATCGTTTCAAGGCGGATGTGCTCATCAACGCCGTGAATGGAGCGGCGCTCTTCCTCCGTAAGATCCATCGCGGAGAAGCGGTAAACCCTGTCGGAAATGCGTCCGTAGTGACGGCTGTCGGAGCATTGCACCATCAGATACGGCGCAACAATGCTCCCCGGCCAAGTATCGCGCACGGCAGCGCAAACATGCTCCCACGCAGCGCAGTCCGTACGGGATATGCGGCTCGGCTCTTCGGAAAGCGTGGCACGCAGCGCAATGCCGTCATCGGCCGCAGCGCGCCGAAGATGCTCCGTTGCGGAGGCCACGCTGTCCATGGGATTGAGGCGGATGTTCGCCACCATGCGCGCGGAAGAGGGCAAAACATTCGCAGCCTCGCTGCCCTGCATCTGCGTAAACGCCACCGTGGTGCGCATCAGCGCATTCAATTCCCCGCCCTTTTTCCTGCAAATTGCATTTAAAACGCCGCCGAAGCACCACAAATTCGCAAAAATCATGCGATATGCAAATCCGGAGTGTCTGCCCAGCGTGTCAAACATCATGCGCGCAGGCTCGGACAAATGGGCACGGAACGGGTGCGCTTCCACGCGGGTGCAGGCTGCCGCCAGACGGCCAATCGGCGTTTGCGGCAGCGGCGCAGATGCGTGACCGCCGTTGGACTGAACGGAAAATTCCACGTTCATCATGCCCTTTTCCGCAATGCCGATGATCGCGCACGCTTCGCTCACGCCCGGGAATACCCCCTGCACAACCGCGCCGCCCTCATCCAAAACAAGCGCCGGCGTGATGCCCCGCCCGGCGAAATAGTCCACGATATTCGCCGCACCCGGCCCGCTGATTTCTTCGCCGCCGGAAAAGGCAAAATAAACGTCATACTCCGGAACAAACCCCTGCGCAATCAGATGGTCCGCCGCAGCCAGAATGCCGTTGAGCGTCACTTTCGTGTCCAGCGTTCCGCGCCCCCACAGCGCGCCGTCCTCAATCACCGCGGCAAACGGCGGACGGCTCCAGCCTTCCTCCGCCGCGGGAACCACATCGTAGTGCGCCATGAAAACCGCCGGCTCACCGGGTGCCTTTCCCGCCCAGCGAAACAGCAGCGCCCTGCCGGGCAGCCTTGTCAGATCGCAGCTTTGCGCCACATGGGGAAACAGCTGCGGCAGCATATCGGTCAATTTGTCAAATTCCGCATCGTCCTCCAGCGCCCGCTCGCAGTACGAAACCGTCCGGCAGCGCACCAGCGCCGCCAGCGTGCGCACCGCGCCGTCGCGGTCGAATTCCACCGCTTCGGCTGCAGATGCCGTTTGTTCGCCGGGACGAAAGCGCAGCGTTCGCACCAGCACCACAGCAAGGAACAAAAGAATCAGGGCTGCGCAAATACCAAGCCAAATCATACCCCCGTCCTCCTCAGTCAAGCATATGCTTCTTATACATAATGCGGGAAACACAGAGCGTGAACACCACGCCCATGGGCACCATGATGCCGACGGTTCCCGCATTCAGCGCGGGAACAAAGATAAACAGAATCAGCATCAGCGCAATCGGCGCCACGGCAATCTTCCAGTTTTTGGAGATAAAAACCACACCGAGTCCGCCAAACAGCGCCGGAAGAATCTGGGCAAACGCAGGCGCAAGCACCGGCGCTTCCAGAATCGGGGTAAGCGGCGTGATGAGGATCACGCCAAGGAGAATGATCAGCGTTGTCACAATGCTGGAAACGGCGATCGCAACCGTGGAGATGATCTCGCCCTCCTCGGAGCTTACTTTCACCCCCGCCTGCTCAAGCGCATTGAGCGCCACCGGCAGCTTCAGATTGGAAATATTGCCGGTGACAAACGAAAGGTAGGAACCGCCCGCGCCCAGCATCGGAACAAACGTAAACGTTTCGATCGTTCCGACCGCCCAGTACATCGGTGCGGTGGCAAGCAGTCCGAACAAAAATCCGTGCAGATCCGGTGCGGCGCGGAAAATGAGTCCCACCGCAACAGGAAACATAAACATGCAGATCATCACAGAGATGTTCCAGATTCGTCCGCAGCGGTGGACGCTGTCAAGATATGTCGGGTTCTGTTTCATTTTGCGTCTCCTTTCAGCCCAGCCAGCCCGTGATGGGAATGGCGCTCGCCATTCCCGCAATCAGGCTGATCGGCAGCGCATAATCGGCAATCCAGGCCCACTTCAGCTTCTTCACCAGCACGCCGGAAACGCACATCACGCCCGCGGAAACCAGCATCACCAGCACGGGAATCAAGCCACGCGTATCGCCGCTGAAAACCGCCGCAAAATCGCAGAACACAAAACCAACAAACGCCGAAATCATCCCGATAAACATGGACGCGGAGAGAATGTCGCTCCAGCGTTTATCGCGGTTTTCCAGCGAAATCAGCCCGGACTGCAGCTTCTTTCCGATCACCGGCACCAGCCAGATGCCCACCATGATGCTGACGGTCATCACGCTCGCAATGGTAACATACTGCGAAGCCGTCAGGCTTTCCACCCGTCCGAACGTGAGCCCCATGGCGCTTTCCGCATTGGTTGCGGCAATGGTTTCGTAAGACAGCGAACCGATCACGCTCAGCCGCAGCCACGGCAGCGCAACGCCCAGATCCTTCGCCAGCGTGATCACACTGATCACAATGGCAACCGCCGGGGCAACGGTAAACACCGCCGCCGTCAGCGCAACTTTCTTCAGCCGCTCCCGGCCAAGACCGATCTCAATGCCGCGTCGCCACGCCTTCACAAGGAAAAACACCGACTGCGCAAACACCACGGCAATCAGCGCACCGGCAAGCACAAACAGGACCGGATGGTTTACATAAAATTCCAATGTTGCACCTCATTTCATGTATGATCATATCGCACCGTTCCGCGCGAAAGCTTCACAATCGCAACGCAAAAAGCACGCTGCCGGAATTGCGGCAGCGTGCTCGATGGGTTCATCAGGCCTGACGGTAGGTTTCCAGGAACTTGCCTATACGCTGAATCGCATCGGCAATCACGTCGGGCTCGGGCAGCATGACAAGACGGAAATGGTCAGGCTCTGCCCAGTCAAAGCCGCTGCCGGGGATAAACAGAACGTTTGTGCCGTGGAGCACATCCATGGCAAAGGTTTTGTCGCTGGTAATATTGAAGCGCTCGGTGTCGATTTTGGGGAAAAGATAGAACGCAGCGTGGTTTTTCACATAGGTGATACCGGGAATCTTATCGAGTTCGCGGCAAACGGCTTCGCGCTGCTCATAAAGGCGGCCGCCGGGCACCATCATAGCGCGGGTGCTTTCAAAGTCTTCCAGTGCGGCGGGAATGACAAGCTGGCTGAGCGCGTTGCCGCAAAGGCGCATGGCTGCAAGCTTCTGCACCGTTTCCACCATGGTTTTCACGAAGCTGTCCGGGCCGGAGATGCACATCCAGCCGCAGCGGAAGCCGCAGATGATATGGCTCTTGGACAAACCGTTGAAGGTGATCACGGGCACATCGGGTGCCAGCGCGGCGGTGGAGGTATGGGTGTAGCCGTCCATCAGCAGGCGGTCGTAGATCTCGTCGGACAGCAGCACAAGATTGTGCTCGCGGGCAATGTCGATAAGCTTGAGCAGAATCTCTTCGGGGTAAACCGCGCCGGTGGGGTTATTGGGGTTGATCAGCAGCAACGCCTTGGTCTTGGCGGTGATCTTGCTGCGGATATCCGCAATGTCGGGATACCAGTCGCTCTTCTCATCGCAGAGGTAAAGCACAGGCTTTGCTCCGGCAATATATGTTGCGTTTGTCCAGAGGGAATAGCTGGGCGCGGGAATGAGGATTTCATCGTCGTAGTCAAACAGCGCCGTAGCAGTCATGGATGCGATTTCGCTGACGCCGTTGCCAATGAAGATGCAGTCCGGCGTGATGCCCTGAATGCCCTTGGATTTATGATAAGCGCAGATGGCCTCTCTGGCCTCCGGCATGCCCTTCAGGTCGCAGTAGGCAACCGCGCGGTCTGCATTTTTGATCAGAGACTCACGCACGCTGTCCGGCATGGGGAATCCAAACGTAGCGGGGTTTCCGGTGTTGAGCTTGAGGACATTGATGCCCTGCGCCGCCATGCGGTTGGCTTCCACAAAAATGGGACCGCGGATATCGGAATGAACATGGTCCATACGTCCTGCCATTTTGATTTCGCTCATATATATGCCTCCCAAATCTGAGTTTTTATAACATTAATTACTATATCATATCCCGAAAAAAAATCCACTATAAAATGCGTTCATCCCGCAATTCCGTCAATTCACCGTTCCCTTTGTTGACGCTGCGGAAAAAATCGGTTAAAATTAAACAAAATTATTTGAAAAGGTCGTAGCTGTATATGGATTACAGAAGCGATGCGCCGCCCATTCTGCGCGATTTTCTGGCTTATCACGAAACCATCCGGGGCCATTCCAAAAACACCGTGGACGAATACTTTCTCGATCTGCGCACATTCTTCCGCTTTCTCAAGCTCCACCGCGGCCTTGTGCCCCGCACCGCCGAGCCGGAGGACATCTCCGTTTCGGATGTGGATCTGGATTTTGTCCGCCGCGTTACGCTCACGGAAGTTTACGAATATCTCTCCTTCCTCAGCCGCGACCGCGTGCGCAACCAGCGCAGCCGCGAAACCGAATACGGTCTCAGCGCGGCTTCGCGTGCGCGCAAGATCGCCGCAATCAAGAGTTTTTACAAATACCTCACCGTCAAGGCGAAGCTGCTGCAGGACAATCCCGTGCAGGACCTCGACTCCCCGAAAATCCCCAAATCGCTCCCCCGCTACCTCACCCTCGCCGAGAGCAAGGCGCTGCTCAACGCCATTGACGGACGTCACCGCGCGCGGGACTATGCCATCATCTGCATTTTTCTCAACTGCGGACTGCGTATCTCCGAGATTGTCGGGCTGAATCTTTCCGACATCCGGGCCGACAGTCTGCGCGTGCGCGGCAAGGGCAGCAAAGAGCGCATCGTTTATCTCAACGATGCCACCGCCGCCGCCATCAACGACTATCTCGCCGTGCGCAAAACCCTCGATACCGTGGACAGAAGCGCCCTGTTTCTTTCCGCGCGGCGCACCCGCGTCAGCCGCGAGGCAGTGCACAGCATGGTGAAGAAAAATCTGCTGCGCGCGGGACTGGATGCCGACAAATATTCCTCCCACAAGCTGCGCCACACCGCGGCGACACTCATGCTGCAAAACGGCGTGGACGTTCGAACGCTGCAGGAACTGCTCGGCCATGAGCATCTCAACACCACACAGATCTACACCCATGTGGACAACACCGCACTTCGCACCGCCGCATCGTCAAACCCGCTCGGCGACTTCTCCCCCGACGGAAACAGCTGACACGCGACACTCGCTCACATAAAAAAGCCCGCGCACCGGAAACCGGTGCGCGGGTCTTTTTGTGCGTCGGTGATTCGTTTTTCAGCCACGCCGTCGGCATTTACAGAAACGACCGCAGCACCGCAAACAGTTCGGAAACATTAATGGGCTTTGCCACATGGCCGTTCATGCCCGCCTCCGCCGAGCGCTGTCGGTCCTCCTCAAACGCATTGGCGGACAGCGCGATAATCGGCAGCGTCTCCCCGCCGTCGGGCATCCGGCGGATTCTTCTGGTGGCCTCATAGCCATCCATCACCGGCATCTGAATGTCCATCAAAACAAAGTCATACCAACCCGGCCCGCGCAGACGCAGCCGCTCCACGGCGATTACGCCGTTTTCCGCGGTTTCCACAACCAGCCCAGCGTCCTGCAGAATATCCACCGCAATCTCGCAGTTGAGTTCGTTGTCCTCCACAACCAAAACGCGCCTGCCGGCGAGCGAATCGTCCGCCGGTGCATCGTCCGGTTCCTCCGCGGCAAGGGCATCGCAGCGGGCAAGCGGCAGATACACACGCACCGTTGTGCCGCAGCCGACTTCGCTTTCAATCTCGATTTTGCCGTCCATCAGCTCAACAAGATGCTTTGTGATCGCCATACCGAGCCCCGTGCCCTGCACGCCGCTTTCCGTGGAGGAGCGTTCACGGGCAAATTGCTCAAAAATGTGTTCGCGGAATTTCGGACTCATGCCGATGCCGGTGTCGCGCACGGTAAAGCAGAAGCAGTGACGTCCGTCCGGCAGATCATCAAGCTGCTGCGTGGTCAGCACAATTTGGCCGCCACCCGGCGTAAATTTCACCGCATTGTTCAGAATATTGATCAAAACCTGCTCGATGTGGAGCTTATCGCCGCACACCGCGTCGGTTTGCACCGCAACATATTCATGGAAATAGTCGATATGTTTCGCCGCGGCTTCCTGCGCAAACAGCACGTCGAAATACTGTCCCTGCGCCTTCAGGCTGAACGGCGCGGACTCAATCCGGATATTGCCGCTTTCAATGCGCGCCAAATCAAGCACATCGTCGATCAGACACAGCAGATACTTCTCCGACTCCAGCACCTTGTCCAGACATGACACGGCCCGCTCCGGCTCGCCGATATATTTTCTCGCCATCTCGGAAAAACCCTTGATCGCATTGAGCGGCGTGCGGATATCATGGCTCATGTTGAACAGAAATGTGCTCTTCGCCCGGTTGGCCTCCTCGGCTTTGGCAAGCGCACGTTCCAGTTCCTTGCTGTATTCCAGCTTTTTCTCCATCTCAACCATTTTGCGCTCGTTGAGCACCTGCTGGTCAACATTACGGAATCCCACAATCACGCGGGCTTTGTTGCTCTTATCCTGCGCAAACTTGAAGCGGTAGTATCCCTCGCGTCCGCCAACGGTCATCTTCGTCTGGAAGATATACACCGGCTTGCTCTGCAGCTCCGCCTCAACGCGCTCTTTGGCAACATGCGAATAAAAATGCTCGGCCTCCGACGGAACAACGCTGCGGTCGCAAAACGCCATCCAGCGCTCCATATCCGTGGCGTCCTCGCCCAGATCGCTCACCTGTTCCGCAATCTTCGGCACCATGCGGTAAGCGGTCATCTCGTTTTTTTCGGTGTTCACCACGCCGATAAATTCGTAGTCATCCGCCAGCGAAGCAATCAGCGATGCTTCACGCAGCTTCGCGCGGTTGTCGCGCAGCACCTGACGCTCGCGCATCAGCGATTCCACATCCTCAAAGCCGACTGCAACATGGTCATCGTCCGCGCCGCGGATAATGCGCATTTTCACATGGCGGGTTTCGCCGCAGAAAATATCGCGGAACACAAAGGAAAATTCGTTGCCCTTCTGCAGGCGCTTGCGGATGTTCTCCGGCGTCACCTGGCGCAGAATGCCCACGCGTTCATCTTCCGATATGCAGTCAATCGCCTTGTTTTTGATAAATTCCTGAAAATTTTCATGACCGTAGCGCTCCAAGTTGCCGCCGCTCTTACGGATGACCTGAAACGTTCCGTCCTCAAGGTTGACATAATATGCAGAAAGAAAGCTGTCCAGAAAGTAATCCGAGAAGCGCTTGGAACGAAGCAGGCTTTCCTCCTGCTGCTTCAGACGCTCCTGAAGCGCCAGCATCGGCGTAATATCCTGATGGCTGCCCTCCAGACGGATAAACTCCGTGTACTCCGGGTTGCGCATTCCGCCGCAGCGGACATATATCGCGCCGCGTTTCGGGTGATTCCAGAAATAGTGCGCCTCGGCATTTTCTCCGCGGATTTCACGGGCCACCACATCCTGCACATAGGTGCAGTAATCCGGGTCGATTCTGTCGATCCAGAAGGCATACGTATCCTCGGGCGACATCGCTTCGTCAATGCCAAGCAGACGGAGCATGGTGTCGTCGGCAAACATTCTCGATGCCCTGCCGTCTTCCAGTTCGATCGCCCATAAGCCGATATTTGCCTGTCCAAGGATTTTGTCGGTAAAATCGGATTTCTGCAGCAATGCCATTCGTGCCCCTCCGAAATCGAGAATACAGGTTTTGTTCATCGCACTAATGCGATGATTTGCCTAAGCCATAATTTTAGCATGCCTTTCCCACCGTGCGCAAGCACCGCACCCGCGCATATGCAAACCGTTTGGTTCGCTTTTTGAAAAAAAACGGCGCCGCACCCCCACACGCGGAAATAACATGCGGGAGCGCGGCGCTGCTGCACAACCCGGACTTCGGGTTTAGAGTTCGTCGCGAAAACGTGTCAGTTCGGCCGTCAGTTGACGGTAATGAGCCGTCACCTTATCCAGCAAAGCGGGAACCTCGTCGGTCGGCACACCGCCGCGCAGGGCTTCGCACAGGTCGCTGCCGGACGCAGCCAGAACGGAAAAGCCGAGATTGAGGCAAACGCCCTTGATATTATGGGCAAATCTGAACGCATCTTCATAGCGCTGCTCATCGAGCGCGGCGAGCAAATTGGTATAGTCGTTTGCATCAGCGAATTTGAGGATATACTTCTTCATGCGATCCTCGGAAAGCAGATTGGCAAGCGTTCCTTCATAGTCGCCGCCGATATTGGCGTAAAAATCACGAACAGTCATAACAAGTCCTCCGTAAAGAAAAATCAGTTTCGGGCATCAGCCGTGATACGGCCGCTGTCCCGCCAGTCGCTTTGCAAGGTCGGCCATCTGCGTTTTGCAGGCAGCAAAGCACGACAGCAACTTCGGCGAAAATGCGCCGCATTCCCCGTTCACAACCATGTTGTAGGCCCGGTCGCACGAATAGGCCTTCTTGTAAATGCGCTCCGAGGTAAGCGCATCGTAAACATCGGCAAGCGAAACAATCTGCGCGGAAATGGGAATGGCATCCCCCGCCAGTCCGTCCGGGTAGCCTTTGCCGTCGTAACGCTCATGGTGATGGCGGCAGATGTTGTAGCTGCAGTTGAAATACTCCGAATCCCACACCTTCATCATATTGCGGATAATCTCGCAGCCTTTTGTTGTATGGGTTTTGATTTCGTCAAATTCTTCCTTTGTCAGCCTGCCGGGCTTGAGCAGCACGATGTCGCGAATCATGATTTTGCCGATATCGTGCAGCGCACTGGCCGACACGATCAGTTCTTTTCGCGCCTCGTCTATGCCGTATTCCGGCCAGTCGCGCATTACGCGCTCTGTCAGAATTTTCGTAAATCCCTTCACGCGGCGGATATGCAGGCCGCTTTCAAGGTTGCGCGCTTCCACAACGTTGCTGAGACTTTCGATAATGTCGCTGTTGAGTTCCTCCAAACGCTGATTTTGCGCGCGCAGCGCTTCCGTCTGTTCGGCAACCTTTTCCTCAAGGCTGTTTTTATAGCGATAAAGTTCCGCGGCGTTCATCACGCGGCGCTTGACATACATTCGCTCAAACGGCTTATGGATAAAGTCGTAAATTCCGTCTTCAAAGCAGGCCGCTTCCACAATCTGTGAGTTTTCCCCGCTGATAATCAAAACGGGGATCTTCTTGTTCCAGCCGCGGTCGTTCATGTATTTCAAAACGGAAATTCCGTCCAGCTTCGGCATCACAAGGTCAAGCAGAACTACCTCGATTTCGTTGTAGTGCTGCTGCAAAAGGGCCAGCGCCTCGTCGCCGTTTGCAGCTTCCAGAACGCGAAATTCGTCTTCCAGCATTTCCACCAGAATTTCGCGGTTCAGCTCCACATCGTCAACTACCAGAATAATGTTTTTCATACCCACCTCTTACTACACACCGGTTTCCCCCGTGCCCTGCACACATCAGAGAAACTGTTCCAGCGTGCGCATCAGAACTTCCACCCGAACGGGCTTGCTCAGATGCGCATTCATTCCTGCCGCAAAGGTTTTCTGAATGTCCTCCTGTTCTTCGTTCGCGGTCATGGCGATGATGGGCAGCGCGCGGTAATCTTCTGTTTGCAGCGCGCGAATCTCCCGCGCTGCGCTCAGTCCGTCCATTCCGGGCATGCTGATATCCATCAAAACGCAGACATAGTGCGTCGGCGGTGCGGCGGAAACCATGCGCACCGCGGCACAGCCATCCTCCGCTTCGTCAACCGCAAAGCCGTTTTCCTCCAGAATCTCCTTTGCTATCTCGCGGTTGAGCTCATTGTCTTCCACAAGCAGAATCCGTCTTGTTCCCGGTCGGGACTGCACCGCGCCGCATTCACATTCCGCGGCGGACACAAGCTCGCCGATCCGCTCTTTCAGCGGCAGGGCATAAGATTCCAGCTTATCCAGACATTTGAGCAGCCGGTCTTTATCGTCGATATATTTTTTTGCCATCCCGGCAAACGAGGCAACGGCGTTCGCCGCCGTTGTCAGCTCATCCGCCGCACTGCAAATGCACGCGCACACGCCGCTTTCCGCAGGCATGCCGGGATTCAGATCCGTGGTATGGTTTGTCATATCGTACCTCGCGATTCGTCCGCCGCCGCGCGGCGGTGCGGCGCACCGTTCGCGCCGCTTTGACACAAATCCGTAATTTAGTTAATTATGCCACAATTCGTCATTCAGCGCAAGTCAAAATGTGCACAAACATATAAAAGATAATATTTTACAAAAATTTGTTTCTCTGTTAAAATATTGTTTCGGAATTCGGTGCAATCCGTCGATTTTATGGTTCTGCGCGCACGCGCTTTTCATAACCGTACGAAAACAACCCGCAAAGGAGTTTTTGCTCACATGGTATTTTCCAGCCTGCTGTTCATGTTCATCTATCTGCCCGTTGTTCTGGCAGTTTACTATTTCGTTCCGCGCCGCTGGCGCAACCTCTGGCTTCTGATCGTCAATCTGGTCTTCTACGGCTGGGGCGAACCGGTTTACATTCTGCTGATGCTCTTTTCCATCTGCATCAACTACTTCACCGGCATTTTTGTTGAAAAATACGCCGAAACCGACAAGCGGCGCGCAAAGCGTATTCTTGTCATCGACATCGTTGTCAACCTGCTGCTGCTCGGCTTTTTCAAATATTTCGATCTCTTTGCGGAAACGCTCAGCATGCTCCCCGGTGTCAGGATTCCGTCGCTCGGTCTGGAGCTGCCCATCGGCATCTCTTTCTACACCTTCCAGACCATGAGCTATCCCATCGACGTTTACCGCGGCGACGCAAAGGCAGAGCGCAATCCGGTTTCTTTCGGCACGTTCGTCGCCCTGTTCCCTCAGTTGATCGCCGGTCCCATCGTCCGCTACAAAGACGTTGCCGACCAGCTCAACTTCCGCGCCGGCAGTTTGGAGCAGTTTTCCTCCGGCGTTCGCCGCTTTATCGTCGGTCTCGGCAAAAAAGTTCTGATCGCCAACAACATCGGCCTGCTCTGGGACGTTTACAAAAACGTCGCCCCGGGCAGTCTCACCGTTCTGGGTGCCTGGCTCGGCATTCTCGCTTTCACTCTGCAGATTTATTTCGATTTCTCCGGCTACTCCGACATGGCCATTGGCCTCGGACGCCTGCTGGGCTTTGAATTTCTCGAAAACTTCAACTACCCGTATATCTCCAAATCCGTCACGGAATTCTGGCGGCGCTGGCATATCAGCCTCGGCACATGGTTCCGCGACTATGTCTACATTCCCCTCGGCGGCAACCGCTGCGGACGCGGGCGGCAGTTTTTCAATCTGCTGGTCGTCTGGGCGCTCACCGGCTTCTGGCACGGGGCAAACTGGACGTTCCTTTGCTGGGGGCTTTACTACGCGCTGTTTCTCATGATCGAAAAGGCGTTTCTGCTCAGGCATTTGAAAAAAGCGCCCGTTCCGGCAACAGTGTATGCGCTGCTCGTCGCCGTTTGCGGCTGGGTACTGTTTGACCTGCCCACGCTCGGCGGCGCACTGGCATACTATAAAGCCATGTTCGGCTTTTCCGGTGCGGGACTGTGCTCCGCCGCCGACCTTTACCATCTGCGCAGTTTCGCGCTGATGTTCATCGTCGCGGCCGTGGCCGCGCTGCCGCTCGGCAAGTCGCTTTACGACCGTCTCCCCGCGCGCGTGAAGGCGGTTGCCACGCCGGTGATGATCCTCGCCGTGCTGGTGCTCTCCACAGCGTATCTGGTGGACGCAACCTACAATCCGTTCCTGTATTTCCGTTTCTGAGGGAGGTGTGTTGAAAAATGAATAAAAAAGCACATCTCGCCCAGATTCTGGTGTTTCTTGTGTTCATCGCGCTGTTTTTTTCCCTGAATCTCGCCATTCCGGACAAGGACTTTTCCCAGCAGGAAAACCGCTATCTCCAAACCGCGCCGAAGTTTTCCTTCCAGTCGCTGTTTTCCGGAAAATTCACCACCGCTTTCGAAGACTACGTCACCGACCAGTTTGCTTTCCGCGACAAGTGGACGGCGCTGAAAGCCCGCAGCGAACTGCTTTGCGGCAAGGATGAGAACAACGGCGTTTTCCTCTGCGAAAACGAAACGCTCATCGAGCCCTACACCGCACCCGAGAATTCTTCGCTTGATTTCAGTCTGAACGCAATCAACACCCTCTCGGAAAACGCCGGCGTTCCCGTATGCTTCGCGCTGGTCCCCTCTCCCGGCGGAATCTGGGGCGACAAACTCCCCGCCGGCGCGCCCAACGACAGCCAGAAAGCCACAATTGACTACGCCTACGCCGCCACCGGTGCCGCCACTGCGGATATTTATTCCGTGCTCAACGCCCACCGGGACGAGCCCATCTACTACCGCACCGACCACCACTGGACCACGCTCGGCGCTTATTACGGCTACACCGCGCTGGCCCCCGCGCTTGGCTTTGAGCCGCTGCCGCTTTCGAACTATACCCCCACCGTTGTGAGCGAGAGCTTCTACGGCACGACCTATTCCAGCTCCGGTTTTTCCTGGGTTGCGCCGGACTCCATCACCACCTATGTGGAGCAGGGCAGCGCCGAAATCACGAATTATCCCGAAGGCGCTCCCAAACCCGGCGCGCTGTATGACGAGAGTTATCTCGCGAAGAAGGATAAATACTCCTACTTCTACGGCGGCAACACCCCGCTGCTTACCATCCGCACCGGCAACGAGGATGCGCCCGCTCTGCTCATCCTGCGCGACTCCTACATGGATTCTCTCAGCCCCTTCCTCTTCCCGCACTACTCCGAGATCCATATCATCGACCTGCGCTACTACAAAACCAGCATCAAAGCCTATATCGACGCCAACGGCATCGACAGCGTGCTGGTTTGCTACAATGTGAAAAACTTCGCCGAGGACGGCAATATCTTCCTCGCGGCATACTGACAGACAAAAATTCATCCCCGGCTTTTCCGTGCCGGGGATGAATTATATTTGTATCCGATGTTCGCGCTGTGAAAGCCGTGTTCAGAAAATCAGCAGCCCAAAGCCGTAGGAAAGGCAGTTTGCTGCAAGCGTGAGCGCAAAAACGCGCCATGATTTTCCGAAAGCCGCGGCATAGATGCCGTATTCCGCCGCAACCACAATCGCTTCCAGCGCATAGATCCAGCCGCCGGCGCCGTGCGGAAACGCCAGTGCCAGCGTCAGATTGAGCAGCAGATTTGTGATCACGTTCGCACAAACCGTCACCGTCAGCGCGTCGCGGTCGCGGTAACCCAGCAGCGCGAGAAACGGCACCTCAATCGCCACGGTGAGCACACAGGCAAGCGCGATCATTCCCCGTCTTTCCCCCGACGACCGATTACCCGAACCAGAAGCGCAGCGGCAATCGCCACCACGGCGATCACCAGCACCACGGGCAAAAGCGCAACCGCAACAATCACGCCGCCGCCCGCAACATCCGCAGACGCAAACGTGGGCAAAAGCGCCAGCGCGCACAGCGCGACAAAGCCTGTTTTCAAAAGCTTCAAAACAATCAAGTCCTTTCCTCTTCCAATCTGTTCGCCGCATACAAAATCGCAGCAATACCAAACGCAAAGCAGGCCGCCACGCAAAGACGCATCAGCGGCACTTCCCGTGCACACAGCATACCGGCAACCGTTCCCGGCCAGAGCGCCGCGGCGGCAAGGCCGAAGGCAAATCCCGGCTCTGCGGGCATGGCACGGTAAAGCAGCCAGAGCGTCACCGGCATAGTCAGATTGAGCAAAAACTGACCGACCAGCGACGGCCCGGCAAACGCAGACATAAACGCAATGCACACCGCTGCCGGCAGCAGTGAAATCCATGCCGTCCGCTTCGCGCCGAACCTGTCACACGCGAAGCCGCCGAGTGCCTTGCCCGCAAAAACAAAGCCCGTCATCGCAAATGCGGCGCCCGCGCCGGTTTTCCACGGGAAGCTGACCGCCGCTCCTCCAAAGGCCCGCACAGCAACCGCCGCCGTTAAAAGCACCGCCGTGCCCCATGGCAGCTTTGCGTCCGCTGTATGCAGATGATGCAGTTCCAGCGTCTGCGGCGTACGCGGCCAGTAATACAGCACCGCTGCGGCGCACAGCGCCAGCAGCACGCACAGCAAATACCCGAAGCGCGGAAAGCAGGTGCCGAGCGTAACGCCAAACGCCCCCGGCGCCACAAAAACGCCCAGCTGCCATGCCCTGCCGCGGCTTTTTGTCAGCGTCATGGCACCTGCGGCAACGTGGAAAAGACTGTTGCCCACCCCCACAAGGCAAACCCGCACAAGATACGGCAGCGGCAAAATACAGCCGAGGACAACAAGCGCCATTGCGGCAACATCTTCCGTCATATAGTACCCGCCGGGCAGCCTGTCCACCGCCAGGCCGACCAGACACTGCGTCGAAAACGCCAACGTATTGTAAAGCGCAACGGCAGCCGGGAGCAGCCCGCCGTCAGCGCCGGCAGCAAACAGCGTGGTCACGCAAATGGCATCCACAAGGAAATGTGCAATGGAATTGACCAGTAAGACCATGTTCCGTTCCTTTCAATTTGGTGAAAAACATTATACCACAAGGACAAAATATATGATAGAATATTCGGGAAAAATATATAATGGAGAAATATGCATATGATCACAGTTGAAAATCTTTCCCTGCAATACGGCGGTCAGGTGCTGTATTCCCACGCCGACCTGCAGTTCACCCGCGGCAACTGCTACGGCATCATCGGCGCAAACGGCGCCGGAAAATCCACGCTGCTGCGTTTGATCGCAGGCGACGAAGAGCCCACTTCCGGTCATATCTTCATCGATCCCAAAGCCAGAATGTCTGTTCTGAAGCAGAACCAGACGATGTATGACGAATATCCCGTTCTGGAAACCGTGATCATGGGCAACATGGCGCTGTATAACTGCGGCAAGGAAAAAGACGCCATCTACGAAAAGGAAGACTTCTCCGATGAGGACGGCCTGCGCGCAGCAGAGCTGGAAGAGCAGTTTGCCGAACTCGGCGGCTGGGAGGCGGAGTCCGACGCATCCAGGCTCCTGCAGGGCCTCGGCATCCCCGTGGAGTATCACGAAACGCTCATGAGCGCGATGGATCCCCGCCAGAAGGTCAAGGTTCTGCTGGCGCAGGCACTGTTTGGCAATCCCGACATCATTCTGCTCGACGAGCCCACCAACAACCTCGACCTTGCCTCCGTTGTGTGGCTGGAGGATTTCCTCATGGACTATGACGGCACCGTGCTCGTCGTCAGCCATGACCGCTACTTCCTCAACAACGTGTGCACCCACATTGTCGATATCGACTACGGCAAGATCAAGATGTATGTCGGCAACTACGACTTCTGGTATGAATCCAGCCAGCTGGTGCAGAAGCTCATCAAGGACCAGAACAAAAAAGCGCAGCAGAAGATTGAAGAACTGCAAAACTTCATCCAGCGCTTTTCCGCCAACAAGTCCAAATCCCGTCAGGCAACTTCCCGCCGCAAGCTGATCGACAAGCTCACGGTTGAAGAACTTCCCGCTTCCTCCCGCCGCTATCCCTGGGTCGGCTTCAAGGCCGAGCGCGAACCGGGCAAGGACCGTCTGTTTGTTGAGGGCGTAAGCAAAACCGTGGACGGCGTAAAGGTGCTCAACAACATCAGCTTCATCATGGGCAAGGATGACAAGATCGCCGTTGTCGGCGCGAACGAAATTGCCGTCACCACCCTGTTTCAGATCCTTGCCGGCGAGCTTGAGCCGGACGAGGGCACCGTCAAGTGGGGCGTTTCCACCACCCAGTCCTACTTCCCCAAAAACCACGAGCATTTCTTTGCCGGCCACGACGAGAATCTGATTGACTGGATGCGTCAGTTTTCCACGGATAAGCGCGAGAGCTACCTGCGAACCTTCCTCGGCCGCATGCTCTTCTCCGGCGACGAGGTATACAAGAGCGTCAAGGTGCTCTCCGGCGGTGAAAAGGTTCGCTGCATGCTCAGCAAAATGATGCTGGAAGGCCGCAGCGTTCTGCTGTTTGACCAGCCGACGAACCATCTCGATCTGGAATCCGTTCAGGCGCTTAACAACGGCATGGACGCATTCCCCTTCAACATCATCTTCACCAGCCATGACCACCAGCTGACGCAGACGGTTGCAAACCGCATCATCGACATCACGCCGGACGGCTTTGTTGACCGCATGATGAGCTACGACGACTACATGCAGCTCTACAGCGCGGACAGCGAAAGCTGATTCACACAAATCCACACGGGCAGCGGGCAATTTTCACCCACTGCCCGCAATTTTTTTCGGTCTTTTTGTATAATTTTCATCTTGAATATTTGGATAGAGCGCTGTATTATTGGCACTTGTTTGATAGGAGGATGAAGCATATGACTGTACTTATTTCCATCGCCGTTGCCATGGCGGCAGGACTGCTCATGACGCGCGCATTCAACCTTTTCAAAATGCCGGACGTAACGGCATATCTCGTCGCCGGCATCCTCATCGGCCCGTTTGTTCTGGGCCGGCTCGGCATCCCCGGCCTCGGCTTTCTCAGCTACGAAGAGCTGGGCAGCCTTGACATTCTCTCCAACCTCGCGCTGGGCTTCATCGCCTTTGCCATCGGCGCGGAGTTCACCCTGCCCAAACTCAGAAGCACCGGCCGCCAGGCCGTGATTATCGCCATCGTGCAGGCGCTTATGGCGGTGGTGTTCGTTACCGGTGCGCTCATCGTGTGCCACTTTGTATTCCCCGATAAGCTCAGTCTGCCTGTGGCAATCGCGCTCGGCGCCATTGCCAGCGCAACCGCGCCCGCAGCAACGCTCATGGTCATCCGTCAGTATAAGGCCAAAGGCGCCGTTTCGGACATTCTGCTCCCCGTTGTCGCGCTCGACGACGCGGTGGGCCTTGTCTGCTTCGCAGTTGCAACCGGCATCGCAAAGGCGCTGCAGGGCGGCGCGGTGGATATCTTCGGCCTTGTTGTCAATCCCCTGCTGGAAATTGTCGGCTCGCTCGCGCTCGGCTCTCTGCTCGGCTGGATTCTGACGCAGGTGGAAAAGCTTTATCATTCCAACCGCAACCGTCTGACGCTGATCATCAGCATGGTCACGCTCACCGTTGCGCTCTCGTCGCTTGAACTCCCGCTCGGCCCCGCCGCGCTGAGTTTCTCTCCCCTGCTTGTTTGCATGATGCTCGGCACCGTTTTCTGCAATCTCTGCCCGATGGCGGAAGATCTGATGGCACGCGAGGACCGCTGGACCGCTCCGCTTTACTGCCTGTTTTTCGTCCTCAGCGGCGCTGCACTGAAGCTGGATGTTTTCTCCGACCCCGTCATGGTTGTCGTCGGCATTGTGTATATTCTCTTCCGCTCCCTCGGAAAATACTTCGGCTCGCGCTGGAGCGCGCAGGCAGCAAAATGCGACCCCACGGTTGTGAAATATCTCGGCATAACGCTTCTGCCCCAGGCCGGCGTGGCCCTCGGCATGTCCCTCACCGCAGCATCGCAGTTCGGCGCAGACGGCAGCGTAATCCGCAGCATCACGCTGTTCAGCGTTTTGATTTACGAACTCGTCGGCCCCACGCTCACCAAAATTGCCCTCACCCGCGCGGGCGATATCAAGCCCATGAGCGACGATGTGAAATATCGCCGCCACAACACCCTCGCGGCAAAAACAAAATAACTGCGTCTAAAAAAAGCGCAGACGTCTCCTCCCCGGAGCGTCTGCACTTTTTGCGTATTCAAGCCCTCGCATCGGCTGCTTTTCATGCCGTTCCCGGACGGCACATACGTCCCGTATGGTCCATCTCATAATCTCCGTCCAGCAAAAGTTCCGAAACAGGCACCAGCGTGCAGCCGTTGCTCTGCAGCTGCTCAATGATCTGCGGCAGCGCCTCCGGCGTGTGCTTCGCTGCGTTGTGAAACAGCACGATGCTGCCGCTTTTCACGCCGTTTGTCACGCGTTTTGTGATTTCGGCGGCGGTAAGATCTTTCCAGTCCAGGCTGTCAACGTCCCACTGGATCGTTTTCATGTTCATTTCCGTCAGCGTTTCGATCACGTGGTCGTCATATTCGCCGTAAGGGCAGCGAAACAGCGTCGGCCGCACGCCGGTGACCGCCTCGATTTTATCGCAGCTTGCAGTGATATTTTCCCGGATTTCCTGCGCACTGAGTTTCGAAAAATGCGCATGGTCGTCGGAATGCGTCATCACCTCATGCCCGGCGTCGGACAACGCTTTTACCGACTCGGGATATTTGTCCACCCAGCTGCCGACAACGAAAAACGTCGCTTTCACGCCGTAGGAGCCGAGGATGTCGATGAGCATCTGCGTATCCTCATTTCCCCAGGCTGCGTCAAAGGTCAGCGATGCATACTTGTCATCGCGCTGAACGCAGTATACGGGCAGCTTCTTCGCAGCCAGCGATGTGCTGACAATGGCGGGCGACCCCGACACAAGGAAGATCAGAACAACCACCAGCAAAAAGCTGAATCCGCAGAGAATATTTTTGTGTTTAGCAAGCTTTGCCATCATAGCGGCACCTCCGTTTTTTACTACATACTATGATTTGGCTGCCCGAAAATTGCAAAACGCCCGAATCTGCTACAAAACAGCGCGTTTCGCGCAATTGTTACTTTTTCGTCAATGTGCGAATTGTTTTTCCGGCCTGCGCGAAGTATAATGTTTTATGAGCAAGGTAAAATATGGTTATACAACAAACCAAATCATTACGGAGGTGTCAATTCATGGCTGAAATTATCAGCACCGCAGAAGCCGCAAAGCTTGACAAATGGTGGCGCGCGGCAAACTATCTCTCCGCCTGCCAGCTCTATCTTCTCGACAATCCCCTGCTGCAGCAACCGCTCAAACGCGAGCAGATCAAGCACAAAATCGTCGGCCACTGGGGCACGGTTCCCGGGCAGAATTTCATCTACACGCATCTCAACCGCCTGATCCGAAAATTCGACGTTGACATGATCTATCTTTCCGGTCCCGGTCACGGCGGCAACGCCATGGTGGCGCAGGACTGGCTCGACGGAAGCTACAGCGAGATTTATCCCAACATCGCGCAGGACATCACGGGCATGCAGCGCCTGTTCAAGCAGTTTTCCTTCCCCGGCGGCGTGTCCAGCCATGTTGCTCCCGAAACCCCCGGCAGCATCCACGAAGGCGGTGAGCTCGGCTACTCTCTGGTTCACGCTTTCGGCGCCATACTCGACAACCCCGAGCTGATCGCCGCCTGTGTTGTCGGCGACGGCGAAGCCGAAACCGGTCCCCTCGCAACATCCTGGCAGAGCATCAAGTTCATCAACCCCGCCATCGACGGCGCGGTTTTGCCCATTTTGCACCTCAACGGCTACAAGATCGCAAACCCGACCGTGCTCGCCCGCACCTGCAACGAAGATCTGCAGAAGTTTTTCGAAGGAATGGGCTGGGCGCCGCGCTTTGTGGAAGGCAGCGAGCCGATGCCGATGCACACGGCAATGGCCGCCGCGCTGGACGAATGCTACGGCGAAATCCGCGCCATTCAGCACGCTGCGCGCGAGGGCAAACCCTCCGGCAAAAAGTGGCCCATGATCATTCTTCGCACACCCAAGGGCTGGACCGGTCCGAAAGAGGTGGACGGCAAGGTGATTGAGGGAACCTTCCGTGCCCATCAGGTCCCCATTGACATGTCCGGGGACAACCACATCGAAATGCTGGAAGCATGGCTGCGCAGCTACCGTCCAGAGGAGCTGTTTCACCCCGACGGCACGCTGACGGACGACCTGAAGGAACTCGCCCCCGTCGGAAACCGCCGCATGGGCATGAACCCCCACGCAAACGGCGGTTTGCTCCTGCGCGACCTGAAGCTGCCCGACTTCAGAAATTACGCTGTGGACGTTCCGCAGCCCGGTGCCGTGAAGGCGCAGGATATGCTGGAACTTGGCGGCTTTGTGCGCGACATTGTGAAGATGAATCCGGAAACGTTCCGCATCTTCGGACCGGACGAAACCATGTCCAACCGGCTGAACAAAGTGTTTGAAGCCACCGGCCGCGTCTGGAGCGGCGAGCCCGTGGAAAACGACGAATACCTCACACCGGACGGCCGCGTTATGGACTCCATGCTCTCCGAGCACTGCTGCGAGGGCTGGCTGGAAGGGTATCTCCTCACCGGACGTCACGGCTTTTTCAACTGCTACGAGGCGTTTATCCGCATTGTGGACTCCATGGCATCGCAGCACGCAAAATGGCTGAAAGTGACCAGTCAGCTGCCCTGGCGCGCCAAAATCGCTTCGCTGAACTATATTCTGGCCTCCAACGTTTGGCAGCAGGACCACAACGGCTATACGCATCAGGACCCCGGCTTCATCGACCATCTTGTCAACAAGAAAGCGGACATCACCCGCGTGTATCTCCCGCCCGACGCCAACTGCCTGCTGAGCTGCTTTGACCACTGCATCCGCAGCCGCAACTATATCAACGTCATGGTTGCAAGCAAGCATCCGCGCCCCCAGTGGCTCACAATGGAGCAGGCCGTGAAGCACTGCACGCAGGGTATCGGCATCTGGGAATGGGCCTCGAACGACACCGGCACGGAGCCGGACATCGTCATGGCCTGCTGCGGCGACGCCCCCACGCTGGAAACGCTGGCTGCCGTGTCCATCCTGCGAAAAAATCTGCCCGAGCTGAAAATACGCGTAATCAATGTGGTGGATCTGATGCGTCTGCAGGACAGCACCCAGCACCCTCACGGCATGAAGCAGGATGATTACGACATGCTTTTCACCAAAGATAAGCCCATTCTGTTTGCCTATCACGGCTATCCGTCCCTCATCCATGAACTGACCTATCGCCGTCACAACAAGAACCTGCATGTTCGCGGCTACAATGAGGAAGGCACGATCACAACGCCTTTCGATATGCGCGTTCAGAACAAGCTTGACCGCTTCCACCTCGTCGCCGACGCAATCAAGCTGATCGAATCGCTCGGCAACCGCGGCGCCGGTCTGGTGCAGCGCATGAACGACAAGCTCGTTGAGCACAAGCAGCACATCAACGCTTACGGCGTTGACCTCCCCGAAGTTGAAAACTGGAAATGGGATCTCTGAGGTTCCTGTCCCGTCCCGCATATGTCCGGGCGCCGCAGCAAAAAAACTGCGGCGCCTTTTTTCGTCAAACAGCAAAAGAATGCCGCATAACACCTTGAATTCTTATTGACTTCGGTTAGAAAATCGTTTAATATTGTAAATTGAACTGGTTCGTAATGAATTTGCGGCCAGGACTGGCTTCCTTGCCGGAATTCATGTACTCACGCCAGACAATCTTTGTGAGCACACATGGACGGTTTGGCAAGTACAAACGTACGAAAAAATATCACATGGAGGAAAAGCAATGATTCTTGACGAAAAGCATGAGATGATGCGAAAGTTCTTCCGTCAGTTTGCAGAGACAGAATTCAACTCTGAGCTGCTGGACGAACTGGACGAAACTGGTGAGTTCAACAAGGAAATCTTTGACAAGATGGCCAAGGCTGGACTGACCGGCGTAAAAATTCCTGTCGCTTACGGCGGACAGGGCGGCGACTACCTCGCCTATGCACTGATGGTTGAGGAGCTCGCACGCAGAAGCGTCGTTCTCTCCATCTACGCCAACACTTCCAACTCCCTCGGCGGCGGCCCTCTGCTGTACTTCGGCACCGAAGAGCAGAAGCAGAAGTACCTGACTCCCTGCGCCAAGGGCGAGAAGATTGTTGCTTTCGGTCTGACCGAGCCCGGCGCCGGCTCCGACGCAGGCGGCACGACCACCACCGCTGTTCAGGACGGCGACTACTGGGTCCTCAACGGCCGTAAGACCTTCATCTCCGGCGCACCCTTTGCAGACTACTGCATCGTTTACGCCAAGACCGATCCCACTATGAAGGGTTCCAGAGGCATCTCCATGTTCATCATGGACATGAAGCTCCCCGGCGTCTCCTGCGGCAAGCACGAGAGCAAGATGGGTATCTGCGGCTACCCCACCAGCGACGTTATCATGGAGAACGTTCGCGTTCACAAGAGCGACCTGCTCGGACCTCTGCACAAGGGCTTCGCAGCAGCCATGGTCACTCTCGACGGCGGCCGTCTCGGCATGGCTGCTCAGGCACTCGGCATTGGCCAGCGCTGCCTTGAGGAGTCCATCTCCTACTCCAAGGAGCGTAAGCAGTTTGGCAAGCCCATCTGCAAGAACCAGGGCATCAGCTTCATGATCGCCGACATGGCAACCGAAATCGAGTGCGCACGTCAGCTGATCTACCACGCTGCAGCTGCCAAGGATGCCAACTCCCCCGAGAGTTCCAAGCTCTGCGCAATGGCAAAGCTCTACGCCGGCGAAATGGCAAACCGCTGCGCCTACAAGGCCGTTCAGATCCACGGCGGCTACGGCTACATCAAGGAGTACGCTGTCGAGCGCTACTATCGTGACGCCCGTATTACCACCATCTACGAAGGCACCTCTCAGGTTCAGCAGATGGTCATCTCCGGCGCACTGCTGGGTAAGTAAGGAGGAACGAATCTAATGAAGATCATTGTTTGCGTTAAGCAGGTTCCCGACACTTCGGGAAAGGTCGCTGTGAAAGATGACGGCACTCTGGATCGTGCCTCCATGGCAACCATCACCAACCCCGACGATATGAACGCGCTCGAAGCAGCTCTGGCTCTCAAGGACCAGAACCCCGAGATCAAGGTCATCGTCGTTTCCATGGGCCCCTTCACCGCAGCCGGCATGCTGCACGAGTGCCTTGCAATGGGCGCTGACGAGGCAGTTCTGATCTCCGGCCGTGAGTTCGGTGGTTCCGACACCTTTGCAACCTCTCAGATCATCGCTGCCGGCATCAACCACATCGGCGTCGAGGAAGGCGATCTGGTGTTCTGCGGCCGTCAGGCTATCGACGGCGACACCGCACAGGTCGGCCCCCAGATCGGCGAGAAGCTGCATCTGCCCCAGATTTCCTATGTTGCCGACATCAAGCTCGAAGGCAACACCGTCACCTGCAAGCGCATGCTTGAGGATGGCTACATGACCGTTCAGGTTCAGACTCCCTGCCTGCTCACCTGCATCAAGGAACTGAACACCCCGCGTTACATGTCCGTCAAGGGCATCATGGAGTTTGACACCAAGCCCTACACCGTGCTTGGCTACAACGACCTGAAGGACGATCCCCTGATCGAGGCCGACACCATTGGTCTGAAGGGCTCCCCCACCAACGTGTTCAAGTCCTTTACGCCTCCTCAGAAGGGTGCCTGCAAGATGCTGGACGGCTCCGGCAAGGAAACCGTTGACGAGCTCTTCGGTATTATGACTCACAAGCACATCATCTGATGAAAGGAGAGCTAAAATAATGTCTTACGATTTTAGAGATACCGCCGCTTTCCATGGCGTTATGGTTTTCTGCGAGCAGCGTCAGGGCAAGCTGATGCCCACCGACTTCGAACTGGTTTCCGAGGCACGCAAGCTCGCCAACGACCTTGGCAACAACACCGAGGTTATCGCACTTGTTCTCGGTGACGACTGCACCGGCATGCCCCACGAGCTGGCCGGCTACGGTGCCGACAAGGTTATCGTCTGCGAAGACGCTCGCCTGAAGGACTACACCACCGACGCTTACACTCAGGTTATCTGCAACGTCGTTTATGAGTACAAGCCCGAGATCATCCTCATCGGCGCTACCAACATCGGCCGCGATCTGGCTCCCCGCTGCGCAGCTCGCCTGCACACCGGTCTGACCGCAGACTGCACCAGCCTGAACGTTGACATGGGCAAGTACATGGACTTCCTGCGTGAGAACTCCACCATGGATCTCACCAAGGGCAAGTGGGACTTCGAAGACAAGGGCCTGAAGATGACCCGTCCCGCATTCGGCGGCCACCTGATGGCTACCATCATCTGCCCCCGTTTCCGTCCCCAGATGTCCACCGTTCGCCCCGGCGTTATGAAGAAGGCCGAGTTCGACGAGGCAAAGGCTGCTGCTGTTAAGGTTGAAAAGTTCAACGTCGTTCTTGACGATGCCGAGCTCAAGACCAAGGTTCTGGAAGTTGTCAAGGAAGCCAAGAAGATGGTTGACCTGATCGGCGCTGACGTTATCGTTGCTGTCGGCCAGGGCATCAGCTCCAATCCCGAAGAAGGCGTCCGCCTGGCTCAGGAACTGGCTGACACTCTCGGCGGCGTTCTGGGCGCATCCCGCGCTGTTGTTGACTCCGGTTGGGTCACCGCTGACCATCAGGTCGGTCAGACCGGCAAGACCGTTCACCCCAAGCTGTACATTGCGCTCGGCATCTCCGGTGCAATCCAGCACAAGGCCGGTATGCAGGACAGCGAAAACATCATCGCTATCAACAAGAACGCCGAAGCTCCCATCTTCGAAGTTGCAACTTACGGCATCGTCGGCGACCTGTTCACTCTGCTGCCCATGATGATCGACGCAGCGAAGGAAGCTAAGAAGTAATTCCTGCTCACATTTATAAAAATAAGCCCGAAGTATTTTTGCTTCGGGTTTATTTTTTTTGCTGCAATACCTGAAGTTTCCATATCAAATTCGGAATATATCGCGCCGCATTGTAAAAAATACTGTCGGGAAATGAAAAACCCAACACTTTTACAAGAAGGAGATGTAATCCAAAATGGCAAAGAGTTCCAACAATCTCGTGAACCCCAACGCACGTGAAGCAATGGACCGTTTCAAGATGGAGGCTGCCTCTCAGGTCGGCGTCAATCTGAAGCAGGGCTACAACGGCGATCTGACCAGCAAGCAGGCAGGTTCCATCGGCGGCCAGATGGTCCGCAAGATGATCGAGGCCTACGAAAACGGTCTGAAGTAAAAGCCAGTCCGCAAGGATATACGAAAAGAGAGCGTATCTATGATGCGCTCTCTTTTTTATAATATTCCTATCGCCGAACGAAACAAGGACCGGAGATGTTCTCCGGTCCTTGTTGACGCAGTATTGTTATTCGGCGTCTTCCCAGTTGTGCCAGACGTTCTGAACGTCATCGTTGTCTTCGAAGTTGTCGAGCATCTTCTGCATGTTTTTAATGTCGCCCTCGTCGGTGAGCTTGATGTAGCCCTGCTGGGGCAGCATTTCTTCCTGTGCGGAAAGCAGCTTATAGCCCTTTGCGCTCAGCGCTTCCGCAACGGTTGCAACAGACTCCGTCGGCGTGTAAACGGTGAAGGTTTCGCCCTCTGCCTCAAAATCGCTTGCGCCACAATCAAGCGCATCCATCATGGTGTTGTCTTCATCCAGCTCTTCGTCCTCGTTGTCAATGACAATAACGCCCTTGCGGTCAAAGCTCCAGGAAACGCAGCCGGATGCGCCAAGGTTTCCGCCATACTTGTCGAAGAAGTGGCGAACCTCGGAGGCGGTGCGGTTGCGGTTGTCGGTCATTGCTTCCACGATCACGGCAACGCCGGAAGGACCGTAGCCTTCGTAGGTGACACGCTCATAGTTTTCGTTGTTGCCGGAACCAAGCGCCTTGTCGATGGTGCGCTTGATGTTGTCGTTCGGCATATTGGCAGCCTTGGCCTTAGCGATAACGGTGGCAAGGCGGGAGTTGTTGTTGGGATCGCCGCTGCCGCCTTCTTTCACGGCAACGATCATTTCACGCGCAATTTTAGTGAATGCCTGTGCGCGCTTGGCATCGGCGGCACCTTTGGTTTTCTGTATGTTGTGCCATTTGGAATGTCCAGACATAGAGTTTCAGCCCCTTGTGTGTATTTTCTCAAGTATTGTAGCACAAACGCAGTATCTTGGCAATAGAGGGCGCTGAAAAAAGCACGCAAGGGCACCTGAATTTCTACACCGTTTTGGGAATCAGCAGCAGCTTTTCCCAGCTTTCCCCGGCGGAATCGAGCGCATTTGCCTCGCGGATGGCTTCCACGGTGGAACAATTCTCCCTCGCGATTGTCCAAAGATCGGCATCGCTGCCAAATCGCATCAGCGTCAGCGTCGGCAGGGCGCTGAGGTCGCGGCAGGCATTTTCGTCATAGCTGATGCCGCTCACGCACATTCTCTCCTCAAACTGCGCCGCGAACCCGCGCACTTCAACCGGCAGACGAAGTTCAACTCCGCCGGCTGCCGGCGCGGCATACGCCTCACGCACGCAGGCCGTGTTGCCTACAAGCGTTTCCGCGTCGCGCAATTCCGCGCGCAGCTGCGCGCTGCAAAGCTTTTCCACTGTAAACATCCCTCCGTCGCCGCTGCGGCAAAACACTTTCGCCCAAAGCCGCACAGCAGCACCGTCGTCGCACGAACTCACATCCAAAACGCTCACCGTGCACCCCAGCACCTCCACCGCCGTTTGCGCTGTGTCCGCCTGAACTCGCAGCGTTTCGCGCAGCATCACTTCTCTGCGCAGGGCATACATTTTTCGCTCCTCGCGGCGCAATTCCAGCGCGTAGGCGTTGCTGTAGGCATCGCACAAATACGTCAGCTGCGCGTTTTTACGAACACTTACCTGCGCCACAAGGTGCATCTCGGCATTGATCGTTTTCCCGTCGCCGACCGGCGGAACATCGTAATAAACGCCGCTGAGCAGCAGCGTTACGCACGCATGCCCCTCCTCTGTTTCGCAGTCGGTGTCGATGATCTGGGAAAACGGCGTTGAAAACTCCGCCATATCCACGCCGCCATCCACCGTTTTGTAAAGCAGCGCGCTCACCGCGCAGCCTTTCACGATCAGCTTTGTCCCCACCGCTTTCACATCGTCTGTCAGCAGCGAAACGCTGCGTCCGATCACTTCATCAGCAGGCGCTTTGCCCTGCGGCAGGAGCAGCTCATCGGTCAAAACAAAGGTTTTTTCCGTAACACAGCAAACGGGCGAAACCTCAACGCTTCGCTCCAGCGCGTGAATTCCCGCGCCGCACTCCTCAGGGGCTGTGCAAAGGCTCAGTTCCCCGCGCTTTCTGCACTCCAGCCCAACCGCCAGTTCTGCGCGCACGGAAATCTTGCGCGGATTGAGCACGCGCGTTTCCAGCGCCGTCATGTGCAGCTGCACCGCGCAGGTGCACTCATCCGTGATGGCCTCGTCCTCCACACTGACAAAAAACGGAATATTCAGTTCCAAACACGCAACCCCCGTTCCCTCCTCGGGGGTAAAAGCCACCTTAACCGGCACGTTCGCCTCCACCCGGACCCGCCCTGTGCCAACGTCTTTGCTGCGAATCAGCGGCATGCCACAGGTGTTTATAATCTCACGAATATCCGGCAGCGCTTCCGGCACAACGCAATCCTGCGATTCCTCTCTGTGGAGCGTCTGGCTGTAAACGCAAAAGCAGCAGGAAACGCCGTTTGTTTTCAGATTTGCTTCCATAGGTGCATCTCTCCTTGCAGAATAATGTAATACAGCCTATGCGGACAACTCTGTTCATATGCAAGCACATTCATCGCCGGTTTGCGCAGCAAAACCCAACCGCGATCAGCGCCACCCCGATAATAAACCACCAGAACCCCGGCGGCAGCACCATCGCAAACACAATGAGCACACCCAAAACAATCATTAAGCAGCCAATCAAGCCGCAAAGCGGTCCTCGCCTGCGCATAAAAAAACCACCGTCCCCAGCGTCATAGTATTCCATACTATGCTCCGGAGAACGGCAGTTTGACATATTCGCATTGTTTTCGTCAGGAAAAGAGCGACAGCTGCTCGTTGAAGAAATCAGGACAAACCGGGCAGGCGCTTTCGTCGCTCGCGATGGTCATCGCCGCAAGTCGGGCGCCGTAGCGCACCGCTTCGCTCAGCGGCAACCGACGCGTCAGCCCCATAATGGTGCCGGAAAAAAACGCATCTCCCGCACCGCTGGTATCCACAACTTCGGTGGGATACACCGGACAAACGCCGCGCGAACCGGTTTCGCTGTCGTAATACGCAGAGCCGTCCGCTCCCATTGTAACAACAACGGCGGAGAGTCCCGCGCCGTCAGCCAGCGTGGGCAGACGATCGCACATCTGCTCGGGCGTCAGGTTGCTCAGCGGTTCTTCAAAAAGCTTTTCGGCCTCAACCTCGTTGCAGATGAAGCAAGCGGTGCGGCTGAGCAGGTCCTTGCGCTGCAATATCACGCTCATGTTGCCTACCAGAGAATAAACCTTTTTGCCGTAGTGCTCGGCAAGGTCCAGCATCCGCTCTGCGATGCGCTCGTTGAGGTCAATTTCCAAAACGATGTTTTCCGCCTCGGCAACAATGTCCTCGCCGTGGATGGCAATATAGTTTTCCAGAACGGAGATATCCGGCATGCGGGAGATGGAGCCGGCAAGATCGCCGTTTTCATCCAGAATCACAAGCCACATACCCAGCCCGTCGTCATCCACAGGAACCGCGTGGCTGAGGTCGGCTCCGGCATTGAGCAGCCTTCGCTCCACATCTCTGCCGATCGCAGAATCCTCCATCGGGCTGACAAACGACACCGGCATTCCCACGTTCGCAAAATTTTCAACAACATTTCTGCTCACGCCGCCATGCACGATCTTCACCGAGCCGAGGTTGCGCCCCTCCGGGATATATTCCCCTTTCGGAAAACCTTTCACATCCACAAACGCAACACCGATTACAACCGTGTTTGCCATCTTGTCCACACCCTTTTACCATTCTGTATCTTTATGTTCCCATTGCTTATACTGGGCGGAAATTTCAAAAAGCTTTTTGTAGCTTTCATATCGGGTAGGGGCAATGCGCCCTTCCCCCAGCGCCTGCGTAACCGCGCAGCCCGGTTCTTTCTGGTGGGTGCAGTCGTCAAAGCGGCAGCGCCCGATGTAAGGCCGAAACTCCGGAAAATCGTGCTGCAGTTCTTCCTTTTTGATCGGCTGCATCTGCGTAAGATCAAATGAGGAAAAACCCGGCGTGTCCGCAATCAGCGTTCCGCCGATATCAAATAATTCAATATGTCTTGTCGTGTGTCTGCCACGGCCGAGCCGCTCGCTCACCTCGCCGACGGCAAGGCCGAGTTCGGGCCGAATGGCATTGAGCAGGCTGGATTTTCCCACGCCGGAATTTCCGGTAAACGCAACCGTTTTTCCGCGTATGAGCGAAACCAGCTCCGCAATGCCCTCGCCCGTCACCGCGCTTGTTCGGAGCACGGGGTAGCCCGTTTCGCGGGAAAAAGCCGCATACAGCGCATCGCCGCGGTCCAGATCGCATTTGTTGATGCAGATGATCACACCGCAGTGCATATGCTCGGCAATCACGGCAACGCGGTCGGCAAGAAACGGCTCTGTCACCGGATTCACGTTTGCGGTCAGGATCACAAGGTAATCCACATTCGCAACCATCGGGCGGATAAAATAGTTTTTCCGCGGGAGAATGTCGAGAATATAGCCCTGGTCCTTGCCCGCCGGCTCATAATTCACCTCATCGCCCACCATCGGGCAAACACCGTCTCGGCGAAATTTGCCTCTTGCGCGGCAGGCAATCGTGCCCTGAGCGGATTCCACATAGTAAAATCCGCTCAGCGCCTTCATAATCTTTCCGGATGGCATTCAAATTCTCCGTTTCGTTTCATTCCTGCGCAGGTGCATCGGCTTCGCCAACCTGCGAATTTGCGCTCGGCACGTCAGGCGCAACAGGCTCAGCGTCGCCCTCTTCCGGCACCGCGCTTTCCTCGGGCGGCTCGGTTTCCTTCGGACCGGAGGAAACCTGAAGATAGATCTTGGTATGCTCATCAACAACGGTGTACGCCTTTGTGCTCTGCCAGATAACAGTTCCTTCCGGAACATCACTGTCCACATACGTGATGGTGCCCAGCGAAAGATTTGCGCTTTCAATGCGGGACACCGCAACGGCGCGGGTCAGACCCACAAGGCTCGGCATTTCCACCGTGGCGATGTTCGGGCCGCCGGAAACCGTCATATACACGGTAGCTCCGGCCGGGATGCTGTCGCCCGCTTCGGGATTTGTTGCGATAACATAGTCACGCGTAACCGTTTCGGAAGTCTTGTAATCCAGTTCCACCAGGAAGCCGGCTTTCTGCAGCATCATCTGCGCATCGCGGAATTCCTTGTTGACCACGTTGGGAATCTGCAGCATCTGGATACCGGTGCTGACTTTCAGCTCCACATCAATTCCCGCAGCATCTTTCATCACGCTGCGTCCGCTTGCCGGCGTTTGCGAAATGATCACGTCCGCAGGTGTTTCGGGGTCCACCGTGTAAACAACGGTGAAGTTGTAGATCGACTGGAATTCCCTGTTGTTGATGATGTCCTCACGATTGCTGCCAACAAAATTCGGCACATTGATGCGAACGGTGTCGGCGAAAATATCCTTGAGGAAATAGTTCCAAAGCGTGATAAAAACGCAGATTGCAAACACAAACACCAGCACAAAGCCGGTCAGCAGGCTCACTTTGTTTGCACGGCGGTGGCGACGAATATATTTTTCCTTGCTCAGTTCGCCCGAACGGCTGATGGGCATCACATCTCCCTCCGCCGGCGCGGTGCGTTCGGGCTTTTCAGGCGCACGCGCAGGCTTCACGGCTGCAATGGACTCCGTTGCCGAAAGGCGGTATTCCTCCAGGTCCTTCAGCAGCTCATCCACGCTCTGATAGCGCTGGTCAATGTCCGCATTCATCGCCTTGAGCGTGATACGCGCCAGTTCCGCGGGCAGTTCCGGATTCACCACATCGGGCGACACGGGCGCGGCGCTGACATGCTGCAGTGCAACGGCTTCGGCGCTGTCGCCCACATAGGGCAAGCGTCCCGTGAACATCTCATACATCACAACGCCGAGAGAGTAGATGTCCGTTCTGGCATCCACAACCTGACCGCGCGCCTGTTCGGGCGAAATATAATGCACGCTGCCAACGGCAGTGCTGCGTTCGACGGCCTGCGTTGATTCCAGATACGCAATTCCAAAGTCCGCAACCTTGATTGAGCCGTCCATGCAAAGCATCATGTTCTGGGGCTTGATGTCGCGGTGGACGATGCCCTTGCTGTGCGCATGCGACAGCGCTCTCGCAATCTGAACGGCGAAATGAACGCCCTCTTTGATCTTGAGTCTGCCGCGCGATTTCATATACAGCTTGAGGGTAACGCCCTCAATCAGCTCCATAACGATATAGTTCAGTTCCGGGCTGCGGCTTACATCGTAAACAGAAACGATATTTGTGTGGGAAAGCATGGCAACAGCCTGCGCCTCTTTCTGAAAATGGGCACGGAATTCTTCATCCGCAGCCATATCATCGCGCAGGATTTTGATTGCCACATAACGGTTCAGAAGGTGGCAGCGCGCTTTGTAAACAACTGCCATGCCGCCAACGCCGATGGTTTCAAGGATCTCATAGCGTCCGTCGAGCATCTGACCGAGATATCTGTCCATACTGTGTTGTTCCATAGTCCGCCTCCTTTCAGCGCTCCGCAATGAAGGCTGTCACATTGTCGGGCGCGCCGCGCTTGAGCGCAAGCTCCAGCAGCGCCTCGCAGACTTCCTGTACGTCCGCATGATTATTGGACACAATGAGCATCTCTTCTCCGGACACCAGATTGCTCAGTCCGTCCGAGCAGAGAATAATGCGGCTGCCCGGTGTGAATCGCACATCAAACAGATCGGATGTCACAGAGGCCTCCACGCCCACAGCTCTTGTGATAATATTCTTCTTTGGGTGGTTCTGCGCTTCCGCGCGGGTAATCTTTCCGCGGCTGACCATATCCTCCACAAGAGAATGGTCGCGCGTGATCTGCTCCACGCTGCGCTTGGTAAGCAAATAAGCGCGGCTGTCGCCAACGTTAACTACGCAGGCCTTTTTGCCGTTGACCAGCAAACCGACAAGCGTGGAACCCATGCCCATGCAGGAAAAATCCGAAAAAGCACGGTCATACACTTTGATGTTGGCATAGTTCGCCGCTTCTGTCAGAATCATGTGCATATCAGCCGGCTTGGAACGCTCGTCGAGCGAGTTTGCCGCATGGGACATAAACGTGTCCGCAGCGATGGTGCTGGCCGTGCTGCCCGCTTTCTCGCCACCCATGCCGTCGCACAGCACAGCGGCAAGGATTTCGCGCCCTTCCGGCGCAAAAACGCGGAACATATCCTGATTTTCCTGTCTGACCGCACCGCGGTGGGTAATTCCAAAACACTTCATACGATTCTCACTCACTCTTCTCCAGCTCACGCTTTCTGCGAAGCTGGCCGCAGGAGGCGTCCACATCACCGCCAAGCGAGCGGCGAATGGTAAAGTTGGCGCCCCGGTCCGTTAAGATCTTACAAAATGCCCGCATGCGCTCCGGCGCAGACGGGGCGAATTCCCGTTCTTCAACATGATTCAGCGGAATCAGATTGATGTGTGCTTTCACCCGCCGTGCAAGCTCCGCCAGTTTCTCCGCCTGCGCGGGGGAATCGTTTACGCCGTTAATCATGGCGTATTCAAAGGTAATGCGCCGTCCGGTTGCCGCAAAATAGCTCTCGCAGGCACGGATTACCTCTGCAATGCCGCGGCCGCGGTTGGCCGGCATGAGACGCGTGCGTGTTTCGTCATCGGGGGCGTGCAGCGAAAGCGCCAGCGTAATCTGCAGATTTTCGCGCGCCAGTTTCTCGATCCCCTCTGTCAGGCCGCAGGTGGACAGCGCAATATGGCGCATGCCGATGTTCAGCCCCTCCGGCAGGTTGACAAGGCGCAAAAACCGCAGAACCTCGTCGTAATTATCCAGCGGCTCACCAATGCCCATAATGACGATATTGGAGATCTTTCCGCCCTGATCCAGCTGGGAAAACAGCACCTCGTCGAGCATTTCCGCCGCAGTCAGGTTTCTTACAAGGCCGCCGATGGTGGACGCACAAAATGCGCAGCCCTGCCGGCAGCCTACCTGCGACGAAATGCAAACGGTCATTCCGTGATCGTAGCGCATCACAACCGTTTCCACCGCGTTGCCGTCGCGCAGTTCCCAAAGATACTTGGTCGTTCCGTCGCTTGCGCTTGTCTGCTTTTTGAGCAGCTTGAGCGAATTCACCGTTGCCGTCTGCGCAAGCTTATCGCGCAGCGCCTGGGGAATATTGCGCATCTCCCCAAAGCCCACAGCGCCTTTGGTCATCCACGAGAATATCTGTTTTGCCCGAAATTTCGGTTCACCGAGAGAAACAAGAAAAGCTTCCAGTTCTTCGGGGAACATGGATTTGAGTTCAATCACTTGGTTTTCCTCATCTTTGCGATAAAAAATCCGTCCGTGCCGTGGCGGTGCGGCCAAAGCTGCAGCATGCCGCCCTCGCTTGCAATCCCCGCTGCCGGTGCAAAATCTTCTGCGGCAAATTCGCCGTGCACGGCAAGAAAGCGGCTTACAACGTCCTCGTTTTCCTCCCTGCGCACCGTGCAGGTGGAATACAGCAGCGTACCGCCGGGTGCAACATAGCGGCTGACATTTTCAATAATGGCGCTCTGAATTTCCGGCAGCGCCGAAAATTCGTCCATATTTTTATAGCGGATGTCAGGCTTTTTGCGAATCACGCCAAGTCCGCTGCAGGGCACATCGGCAATCACGCAGTCGAAGCGCGCCTCCAGCGCGGGGTCAAAGCTGCGCGCATCCATCGCGCGGGTGGTGATTCCGTCAAGTCCCAGACGGGCAGCGCTCTCCCGAATGCGCTTGAGCTTGTTTTCATGCAGATCGCAGGATAAAATTTCGCCGTTTTGCGTCAGGATCGCTGCGGCAAAGCTTTTGCCGCCGGGGGCAGCGCAGCAATCAAGCACACGCGCGCCCACCTGCGGTTTCGCCGCCAGGACCGACATTTTCGCCGCGGCATCCTGCACATAAAACAGGCCTTCCCGAAAACTTTTCAGCGCGGCAATGTTGCCGGCGGCGTGCAGCGTCAGGCAATTCGGAACGCAAGGGTGCACCCCCGTTTCCACCCCTTCTTCCGCAAGCCGGGCGCGCAGCGCCGCGGCGTCGGTTTTCAGGGTGTTCACCTGCACGGTGATTGGCACGCTTTCGTTGTGGCAGCGCAAAAGCTGCCCGGTTTCCGCCTCGCCGAGACGGTCGATGAAATATTCAACCAGCGCCTGCGGATGGCTCCAGCGCAGCGAAAGGCGCTGCACAGCATCCTGCGCCGCAATCTCAAGGGCATCACCGCAGGATGCAATCTTGCGCAGCACAGCGTTAACGAAGCCGGCCGCACGCGCATAGCCCAGCTTTTTGCAAAGGGCAACCGCCTCGTTCACCGCAGCGGACGCCGGAATTTTATTCATAAATACCAGCTGATACGCGGAGATGCGCAAAATATCGAGCACCTTCGGCTCAACCTTTGCCGGCTTCATGGTGGAAAAACGCCCGATAACATGGTCCAGAAGCAACCGGTTTTGCAGCACACCGTAGCACAGCGCCGCCGCCAAACCACGGTCGCGCGCGGAAAGTTCGGCCTCGTCCATCACGCTGCCGAGCACCGCATCCGACCACGCTGCGGCACGCCGACATTTCTCCAGCGCCGTCAGCGCAGCAAGTCTTGCACTTCCCATCTCAGTCCACCCTGATCGGATGACCGAGCAGATAATCCGCCGCGCGCATACGCTTTTTTCCCGCAGCCTGCAGCTGCGTGATCAAAACGGTTTCTCCGGTGCCGCAGGCGATCTCAATGCCCGCTTTTCCGGCAGAAACAACGCTGCCCGGCGCGCGCCCGGTGCGATTTTCGGTTGCTTCCACTTCGAAAATGCGGAACGTGTCGCCGGCGATCTCCGCCGTTGCCACCGGCCAGGGCTGCAATCCGCAAACCCATTTTCCGATCTCACGGGGGGATTTTGTCCAATCAATGGGGCACATACTCTTATCGAGCATGGTGGTGTAGGTTGCCTCAGCCTCGTTTTGCGGCGTGCGCGGTGCGCTGCCTTCGGCAATGGCACAAAGCGTTTTGTGTAGGAGCTGCGCGCCCATATCCATCAGTCGGTCAAAAAGCTCGCCGCTCGTTTCCCTTTCGCCGATTTCGGTTTCCGCACTGAAAATCACGTCGCCCGCATCCATTCGTTCGGCCAGATACATGGTGGAAACGCCGGTTGTGCGGTCGCCGTTCAAAACCGCCCACTGGATCGGCGCACTGCCGCGATATTTCGGCAAAAGCGAACCGTGAACGTTGATGCAGCCGAGCGGAGGCAGGTTGAGAATCTCCGCAGGCAGAATTTTTCCGTAAGCCACTACAACAATCAAATCCGGCTGCAGCGCTTTGAGCTGCGCAAGCGCCGCACCGTCGCGCAGCGTGGTCGGCTGATAAACGGTCAGTCCGTTTTCCAGCGCCAGAGTTTTCACTTCGGAAAACGCCATGTCCATCCCGCGTCCGCGCGGCTTGTCCGGCTGAGTGAAAACGCCGACGATGTTGTAGTTTTCATCAATCAGCTTTTGAAGCGAGGCCGCCGCAAAATCGGGCGTGCCCATAAAAACAATGCGCATTATTCCTCGTCACCGCCATCAAATCCGTAATACTCGTTCAGTTCTTCCTCACTCATAATATGATCGGCCTGTTCCGTAAACAAAACACCCTCAAGATGGTCGATCTCATGGCAGAATGCACGGGCGGTCAGGCCCTCGCCTTCAACCTCAAAGGTTTCACCGTAGCGGTTTTGTGCGCGCACTTTCACACGCTCCGGACGCTTTACCCAGCCAAACACACCGGGCACGCTCAGGCAGCCTTCCGGGCCTTCCTGCTCGCCGTCGGCGGAAATAATCTCAGGGTTGATCAGCTCAATGATATATTCCTCTTCGCCCTCGGGAACATTGGTTTCCAGCACAAGCACCGCGCGGCGCAGAATGCCTACCTGCGGCGCAGCAAGGCCCACGCCGTTTGCCTTGTCCAGCGTTTCGGCCATATCGTTGAGCAGCGTGTGCAGTTTGTCGTTAAATTCCGTAACAGGACGGCAGTGCTTTGCAAGGCAGGCTTCGCCCTTTTCCATAATGTTCCTGAGTGCCATAGTCTTAACCTCTCATTCGTTATTCCAGCGGATTTCTGTCGGCATAAACGGATACGCCGCGAAATTCCCGTTCTTTGTTGCAATAAATCAATGTTTTCGCCACCAGTTCGCGCGCTGCGCCGTCGGATGCGCTGCGCAGCGTCAGCTTATAGCGGTAGCGGCCCGCGATTTTCACCGTGGGATAAGGCGCAGGTCCCAGCACATCCGTGCCCGGCAAATCGCGCACGCCATGCTCAAGCAGCTGCTTGATGCGTCCGCAGCTTTTCAAAACCTGATATTCGTCCGTTCCTACAACCGTCAGCGTGATGAGCTGCACAAAGGGCGGGCAGTGCTGCAGTCTGCGCAGTTCGATCTCGCGCCGATAAAACGCATCATAGTCCTGCTGCGCAGCAAAGCGTATCACCTGATTTTCGGGTGTGAAGGTCTGGATCACGGCGCGTCCCGCCCGCTTTTGTCTGCCGCTGCGCCCAATCACCTGCGTGATGAGCGAGAAACAGTTTTCCGCAGCACGGTAATCGCCCGCGTACAGACTCTGGTCTGCAAGCAGCACGCCAACGAGCGTCACATTTTCAAAATTGAGTCCCTTCGTGACCATTTGCGTTCCGATCATGATGGGAATATGCTCCGAGCGGAAGCGGGAAAAAAGCGCATCGTGTCCGCCCGCAGCGGACACTGTGTCAGTGTCCACGCGCAGAACCGGAACATCGGGAAACAGTTCGCTGAGCTGCGATTCGATTTTTTCCGTTCCGTCGCCGGTGTATTTCAGTTCTCCGCTGCAATCCGGACAACTGCTCGCAGGGCGGCTGGAATAGCCGCAGGCATGGCACATAAGCCGTCCGTTTCCTGCATGATATGTCAGATTCACGCTACAATTGGGGCATTTGAACGTGTAGCCGCAGTCAACGCAGGTGATCAGTTTCGCCGTGCCGCGTCGGTTGAGAAACAGTATGCTCTGCTCGCCGCTGTCGATATTCTTCTGCAGCTCATCGCGCAAAAATGCGCTGATGCTGCCGCCGTTTCCGGCGCGCAGTTCCCGCTTCATGTCCACAATCCGAACCTCCGGCAGCGCCATGCGGTTGTAGCGCGTCGGCAGCGAAAACATGGCATAGCGCCCTGTTTCGGCAAGATAGCGTGTGGACACTTCCGGCGTGGCGGAACCGAGAACAAGCAGCGCCCCCGAAGCGGCGCAGCGGAATTTTGCAACATCCTTCGCGTGATATCGCGGCGAATTTTCGGACTTGTAAGTTGTTTCCTGTTCCTCGTCGATGATAATCAGACCGATATTCTCCGCCGGCGCAAACACCGCGCTGCGCGTTCCGATCACAAGCTTTGCCTTGCCTGCGCGAACGCGCTTCCATTCGTCGTAGCGTTCCGCAGCGGAAAGCGAGGAATGGAGCACAGCAATATTATCGCCGAAATAGGAAGAAAACGTCTCCAGCATCTGCGGTGTCAGGGCAATTTCCGGCACAAGCAGCAGCGCCGTTCTTCCACCTGCAAGCACATTGGTGATCAGGTGGATATACACAGCCGTTTTTCCGCTGCCTGTCACGCCGTAAAGCAGGGCACCGCCCGCCTCCCGACGCTGCACCAGTTCGCGCAGACCGTCAAACGCAATTTTCTGTTCCTGCGTCAGTTCCGGAAGCGTTTCCAGCGCGCTGCCGCAGCGGTAAGCCGGCCTTCGAAAGGTTTCTTTGCGGAAAAAGCCGATATAGCCCTGCTCTTCCAGTGCGGCAATGCTCGCGCGGCTCGCTCCCGTCATCGCACGGATATCGCTCACCGAAGCTTCGCCGACAGCGGACAGCAGCCGCAGCACCGCAGCTTGCGCCTTCGCTCGCGCGGCTTTCTGCGCGGCAAACGCCGCAGCCTCCTCGCCGCTGATTTCCAAACGCGCCCACTCGCACAGTTTGTCCGAAACCTTGCGCGAGCCGTCGCCGCGAAACCACAGTCCCGCAGGCAGCATCGCCTTCACCGCTTCAAACACCGTGCAGAAAAAGCGCTCACGCATCCAGAAAGCAAGCCGAAGCTGCTCGTCTGTTAAAACGGGTTCCTCGTCCAAAACGGAGATAATCGCCTTCGGCGCGTCATAATCGCCCTCATCGGCAACATCCAGCACGACGCCCTCCGCCTTTCGGTTGCTGCGGGAAAACGGCACCGTAACACGCACGCCCGGGCGTACGGCATCGGCCATAGACTCCGGGACGGCATAGCTATAGGGGCGATCCACCCAGAAGGTAACTTCCGAAACAGCAACTTTTGCATATTTCACAGCCAACGGTGTCCCTCCCCTATGTCAGTTTTTTATTTGTTGTGCAGCTGTTCAGATTTCTTCCGCTTCTTCAACGGCTGCCTCTTCCTCGGCGGCTGCAGGTGCCGCAGGATTCACGGTAAGCTTGCCGGCATAAACCTCGTTGATTGCGATGGAAACGGGCTTGTCGTCGAGAGACTCGCCGCTTTCGTCCCATTCAGCGGAGATGGCTCTCGCGCGCTGAGCAACAACATTGACAAGCTGGTATCTGCTGCCGACTTTATCGACAAGTTCGGCTACGGGGGGATAAAGCATCATAATGATTACACCTCGGAAATATATTTTTTATTTTAATTTTTGTTCTGCTCATGTTTGTAGCGGTCGATGATTTCGGAAATCTCGTCCGCCGCACGTTCAACCACATCGTTGGTCACAACATAGTCGAAATACTTGCTCTGCTCAAATTCGCATTTTGCCTGCTCCATGCGGCCGCGAATCACTTCTGCGCTGTCCGTTCCGCGGGCGATCAGGCGGCGCTCCAGTTCTTCCAGGCTGGGCGGCATGACGAAGATCATCAGCGTTTCCGGACGCTGGCGCTTAATCTGCATCGCGCCCTGCACTTCGATGTCCAGATAAACGTCATACCCCGCGTCGAGCCGGGCATCCACCGCCGCTTTCGGCGTTCCGTAGCAATTGCCCACATATTCGGCATGCTCAAGAAACTCATTGTTTTCAACCATGCGGTCGAATTTCTCACGGTCGATAAAGAAATAGTCCACACCGTCAACCTCGCCGGCGCGCGGTTTCCTGGTTGTTGCGGAAACGGAAAAGCACAGTTTGTCGCGCCGCTGCATCAGCCGGTGAAGAATGGTGCTTTTACCGCAACCGGACGGGGCGGAAACAATAATCAGCACGCCACGCTCATTCATTGTCCTCGTCACCTCCGCTCAAACTCTCGGCCTTGCCCGCGCGTCCCGCAACCGTTTCCGGCTGGAGCGCAGATAAAATCACATGTCCACTGTCCATAATGATAACGGCTCTGGTGCGGCGCCCGTAGGTTGCGTCAACCAGCTGGCCGCGTTCACGAACATCGCTGATGATGCGCTTGATGGGCGCGCTTTCCGGGCTGACGATTGCCAGCACGCGGGACGCGGAAACCATGTTGCCAAATCCGATGTTGATCAGCTTCACTCCGCCGCCCCCTTATTCGATGTTCTGAATCTGCTCGCGGATCTTTTCAATCTCGCTTTTCAGTTCAATCACGATCTTGGTAATCTCGCTGTCGTTGCATTTCGAGCCGATGGTGTTGCTCTCGCGGTTGAATTCCTGCACAAGGAAGTCCATCTTTCTGCCGATCGGCGATCCGGTTTGCAGCATGGCGCGCATTTGACCGATATGGCTGCGCAGGCGAACGGTTTCCTCGTCCACGGCAACCTTGTCCGCAAAAATGCCGGCCTCCAGCAGGATGCGCTGCTCGTCCACCGTGGTGCTCTGCAGCACATCGCACATTTTTTTGTAAAGACGCTCGCGGTATTCCCCGACGGTTTCGGGAGAGCGGCGCTCCACCACGGAAACATAGTCCTCAATGGTGGCAAGTCGGGCAGAAATATCGTCCGCAAGCTTTTGGCCCTCGCGCTCTCGCATCTGATCAAATTCGCTGAGCGCCTGCCCGGTGATAGCTGCAATGGCGGCGGACAGCGCATCGGCGTCGGCGTCCTTTTTCTTCACGGAGAGAACGTCGGGCATCCGGCTCACACTCAGCGCGCTCAAATCGCCGTCCAGACCGAATTTCTCCGAAATTTCGCCGATTGCGGCAATATAGCCGGCGGCCAGACTCTCATTGACGGAAACAACCACCGCATCCGCCGCACTGCTGTCCACCGAAACAAACACATCCACTTTTCCGCGGGAGATATGCTCCTGCACACATGATTTGATTGCCTCTTCCGCAAACAGCAGATTGCGCGGCATGCGCACGGAGCAATCCAGATAGCGGTTGTTTACGCTCTTGAGTTCAACGCTGATCTCCAATCCGTCGCAGACGCCTTTCGCGCCGCCGTAGCCGGTCATGCTCTTAATCATATCTTGTATCCTGCTTCCTGTCAGCTTTCTGCTTTTGTAATGTTGATATAAACCTTATATTCGCCAACGGCGCCCGCGCCCGTGGTTCCATCGATGCTGATGCGAACGGGAACGGAGATGATGCCCGTCGCCGTGCCGTAATCCGTAAGGTCGGCCACTGCGCGGATATTCACATCGGAGATGGACTTCACAACCTGCTCATGGCCGCGGATCACAACACCTTCCAGGAAGCTGTTCATAATCTCGGCTTCAAAGCCCTCGCTGACATTGATGCAGGAAATGTTGTTCTTGGGAATGGTGAAGTTCCGCTTGTAAAGCCCTTCGATGCTCAGCGTCAAAACCGCTTCACGCTCGCCGCTCATGTTCACCGTGTCATTCGGAATCACGATCTTGCAGCGCTCGGTCAAAACCTCGTCAACCTTGGAAAGATCAATCTTTGCAACCGTGATGTTGTTCACGCCCGCAAGGGTTTCGGAGTCACCCGAGAGGATGATGCTGCTCGGCTCAAGCGTCCATGCCACATTCTTCTCCGTGGCGCCGCCGCCTTCTGTGAACGAAAGGGTGAGATTCACTTCCTTCACCGCATTGATCGGCAGCGTTACGCCAACCGTGTCGGTGTCGCAGGTGACATTTTCGTTCACAAACGGATTGCCGTCCACATCAATGAGGGTGAACGTGCTGTCAAAGCTCAGTGTTTTGTCAACATCCTCGCGGTCAATCTCCACATAGGCGTGGTCGATCTGGGAGAGCATCTTTTCCGGGCCGGAAACAATCACCGTAGAGGGGTTAAACTCCATCGGATCTGCGCTGAAGCCCTCGGCCGGGCTGCCGTTGAGAACGCCCTCAACATCGACGCTCTTCTTGCTGATCTTATCAACGTAGAAACCGATGTTGCCCGGGTTGGTTGCTGCATGGGTAATCGTGTTGTTATCCACGCGCGACGGGTAAATCACCTTCGGCGCAAGAGAATATGTGCCGGTTTTGGTGATGCCGTTGAGGTCGATCACAACGCTCAGATCGGCGGAATCGATCGCGGAAAGCGTGCGGCGGCTTCCGGTAAGGCTCACTTTCACGGAGTTTGTCTCCGTGTCGGAAATCACGAGTCCCTTATTGTCGCGCAGCGCGCTCTCGCCTTCAAACACAACTTTTACGCCGGGATAATCGAGCGTAACCTCATCGCCCTCCGTGTCCGTGACATACACCCAAAGCAGCAGCGCGCACACAAGGGAAAATATGATCCACGGAAGCTTGGTGGCAATGGAATCATTCACTTTTGTCTTTTTTTCATTCATGTTTCTTACCCCTGATCAGGTCAAGCGGGTTCTTTCGGTGCGAAAGTTCCTCCGTTTCCGATGTAAGCTCCTTGCGCAGCAATCTTTCCACGGTTTCCGGCGAGAGATGGCGCTTGAGCATGCCGTCCACCGCAACGGAAATGGAGCCGGTTTCTTCCGAAACGATCACAACCACGGCGTCGGAGCGCTCGCTCATGCCGATACCGGCGCGATGGCGCATACCGAGTTCTTTGCTCAGATTCATGTTGGTGGACAGCGGGAGCATGCAGCCTGCCGCCGCAAGCCGTCCGTTTTTGACGATCACCGCGCCGTCGTGCAGCGGAGCTTTTACGAAGAAAATATTCTTCAGCAGTTCCGCCGTAATCTGGGCGTCGATCAGCGTTCCCGTGCTGATGGGTTCGGACAGCTGATTGTCACGTTCGAAGATAATCAGCGCACCGGTACGGCTGCGGGAAAGATCCGCGCAGGCCAAAACGGTTTGGGTGATGGCGCCGTCGGTATGGCGTGCGTGCACGCCGGTGCCGAAAATCGCAGTGAGCCGTCCGCTGCCGACCTTTTCCAAAAACCGGCGAAGTTCCGGCTGGAATATGATCACGATGGCAATCAGTCCCAGTTCAACCGCCTTGCGCAGCAGGAAGTTGATCATCGTAAAGCGCAGAATTCCGGACAGCCACAGCGCAAACAGTATCACAATGATGCCGCCGGCAAGTCGGCCGGTGTTGCTGCGCTGAATCAGAAGGACAACCTGATAGATGATAAAAGCAACAAGCAGAATGTCCAGCGCATCAGCGATGCCAATGGTTTTGATGTATTTGAAAGAGTTAAGCAGGGTATCTGTAAAGGTATTCATAGCGTTCCTCTTCGGCGATTTTGTTTCGTAGTTGCGGGCATTTTCCGACCACGCAGGCCGGACAGTATATTATACATCTTTTTACCTGTTATGGCAAATAAAGATTGCCGAAAATCAGGGTTTTTCCAGAATATTTTTGCAAATTTCCGCAGCGCGGTCAATCTGGGAAGCAGTATTGAACGGAGAAAAGCTGAATCGCACCGTTCCGCTCTCCAGCGTTCCCGCGCTTCGGTGCGCCAAGGGTGCGCAATGCAATCCCGCGCGAACGGCAACATCCTGTGCGCCGAGCGCTTCGGCAAAGGCTTCGCAGCTGATATTCTCCGGCAGCACCGACAAGACGCCGCTTTGCACCGCATCGTCTCCCGCCCGGAAAACACGCAGGCCCCGCACATCCGAAACGCGATCGGCAAAGCGCCGCATAAGCTCGCACTCCCGCTCGCGGATTTCGGCGCAGCCTTTGGCAAGAATATACTCCACGCCCGCGTTCAATCCCGCAATGCCCGCGACATTATGCGTGCCCGCTTCCAGACGATCCGGCAAAAAATCCGGCATTTTCTGCTCCCGGCTCGCGGAACCGCTTCCACCATATAGCAACGGCAAAGCATCATTTTTACATAATAATACACCCGTGCCCTGGGGGCCGAGCAGCCCCTTGTGCCCCGGCATGGCGACAAAATCCGCACCCAGCGCCGGAAAATTGATATCCAGCACGCCGGCGGATTGGGATGCATCCACGATCAGCGGCTTTCTCTGTCCGGCACAAAGCCGCGCCAGACGCTCCACCGGCAGAATATAGCCAAACGCATTGGAAACATGCGTGCAGACAACAACCTCTGCCCACGGCAGCATCTGCCGCGCTTTACGCAAAAACACTTCCGGAGAAAACAGCGGCGCGGACACCACGCGAACTTTTGCGCCCAGCGCATGAAGCGGGCGCGTCACGGAATTATGCTCAAAGCCGGAAATCAAAACGCGCGTGCCGCGGCGAACAAGCGACCGGATGGCAATATTCAGCGCATGCGTGGCATTGAATGTGAACACAACGTTTTCCGGATTCATCAGATGAAAAAGCTCCGCGAGATTTTCACGGCAGGCATAGCAGCAGTCCGCTGCACGCATTGCCGGCGCATGAACGCCGCGGCCCGGACTCGCCATGGTGTTGATCGCCTCCATCACGGCGCACTGCACCGTTTCCGGCTTATACAAACTCGTTGCCGCACTGTCGAGGTAGATCATACCGTCACCTCGGCCACTTCGCCGTTATCCGTCACGCGCAGCACCTTCGCAACCGAAATACCGTCCGCCTGCAGCCGCGAAAGCGCGCCGGAAAGATTGTGCAGCCCGATCTTCACGCCGTAAGTGCAGCCGCCGGGATTGGCGCTCTGCGGCGCTTTGGCAACAACCGCAAAAATCCCCGCATTCTGCAGCCGTCGAGCCGCTTTCTGCGCATTGGTGAGCGAGCGGCTCATCAGTATATAATGCATAGTTCAAACCCCTTCCGCAAACAAAGCATGATAGTCCGCAAAGCCGGGCTCGCGGAATAACATGCTTTGGTAACAACACTTTGAGTTTTTTTGCGGATCGCTCCGCTACCCCCATCATATGCGGAAAGGGCGGTTTTGTTTGCGGTTCAGTCTTCGCGTATCAGCGCAACGGCATGGGCGGCGATGCCTTCACCCCGGCCGGTAAAGCCAAGATGTTCTTCCGTTGTCGCCTTCACGTTAACACGCTCGGGGCGCAGCGCGCAAACCGCTGCAATACGGCTGCGCATTTCGTCCAGATACGGCGCAAGCTTCGGCCGCTGCGCCACCACGGTGCAGTCAATATTTCCAATGCGCAAACCGCGCTCGTGCAGCAGCGCGCAAACGTGCTCGAGCAGTTTCAGGCTGTCCGCCCCGCTGTAGCGCGGATCGTGATCGGGAAAATGCTGTCCGATGTCGCCCAAAGCCGCAGCGCCCAGCAGCGCATCCATCACCGCGTGAACCAGCACATCCGCGTCGGAATGGCCGAGCAGGCCTTTTTCATACGGAATATCCACGCCGCCGATAATGAGCTTTCGGCCTTCAACCAGTTGATGAACATCGTAGCCGTGTCCGACGAAAAATTCCGAACTCACAGCCCCGCCTCCCTCTTTTTCAGGATGATCTCCGCCAGCAGCAAATCGTCGCGCGTGGTCAGCTTGATATTCTCTTCGCTGCCCCGGCTCAGATGCACGGGCACGCCCATCGCCTCCACCGCCGCGCAATCGTCGGAATAGCTGATGCCGCAGGCAACCGCTCTGCTGAGTGCGGCTTTGATAATATCCGCCTGAAACGCCTGCGGCGTTTGCACAGCGAAAAACGTGCTGCGGTCAGGCGTGCCGGTTACCACACCGTCCACCGCGGTTTTCAGCGTGTCCTTCATCGGCAGTGCCGGCGCTGCGGCAAGGCTGAGCACGGCATTATGCACCGCATCGGCAATCACGCCGTCCGTTACAAAAGGCCGCGCGCCGTCGTGGATGCAGATAATCTTTGCATGGCGGCTCGCCTCGCTCGCACCGGCAAGGGCGGATTCCGTGCGCGTCTGTCCGCCGAGCACCACTCTCGCCAGCTTATCGATACCGTAGCGCACACGCAGCTCGGCAACCGCCTGCAGTCTGTCCTCGCGGGTTGCAACAATGATCTCATCAACCGTTGCGCTGGCGTTGAGCGCAAGCAGCGTTTGCGCAAGCACGCATTTGTCGCCCAGCGGCATAAACAGCTTGTCTTCGCCCATACGCGTGGAATTGCCCGCAGCAACAACCACAACCGTGCAAAAACTGTGGTGGGCTTTTCGGATTGTATCGGAAATTTTCGACATTGTGGACATGGTTTGGATCGCTCCTCTGAATATAAGCCGGGCGCACAGCGCTGTCAGCTGCTGTGCGCCACGGAATGAATGTATATTATTATCTCAGCTTTGTGCAAACGCGCTGTTCAAACGCTCTTCCACTTCGCCGTAGCTGCTGCCCAGACACAAAACGATTTCGGAAATCAGAATCTGCTTGGCGGAATGAAGCATTTTACGCTCGCCCGCGGAAAGGCCACGGTTGTGTTCGCGCTGCACAAGCGACTTGATCACAGCCGCAACCTCCATCAGATCGCCGCTGCGGATGCGCAGCATATTCTCGCGATAGCGCTTGTTCCAGTTCGCATCCTCCGAAACCGCCAACAGGGGAATCTGCTGCAGGATCGCCTCTGCACCGCACTTGTCAATGATCGGGCGCAGTCCCACCATGTCGCAGGAATCCACCGGGATCATCACGCGCATATTCCCTTTCGGCACGCACATCACATAGTAATCCTTGCTGCAGCCGTTGATTCGCTTGCGCTCAATCTCGCTGATTATTCCGGCGCCATGCAGCGGATGCGCAACTCTGTCACCGATCATATACACCTTGCGGCGCCCCTCTCAAAAATTCTTTTGAACTGCGTTGCCTCTTGTGTTCAAGTATACTCTTCATCCGTGTCGTTCGCAAGCGAAAAAGGGAAAATAATTGCATACGCACGCAAAAAACAGACAAAACCGCCCCGCTGCGATGCAGCGGGGCGGTTGTATGAATGCTCAGTTCGGATTATTCGGCATCCTCAGCTTCGGGCGCAATACCGGTGGCTTCGCCGGTTTCGGAAACCTCAAACACCAGAGCGTCTGCTTCGGGAGCAAATGCTTCTTCGGCTTCCGCCTCTTCCTTTGCGGGTGCGGGTTCCGGCTCGCTGAGCGCACGGATGCTCAGAGAAACCTTGTGCTTCTCGTCATCGATCGCAGTGATCTTAACATCGACAACATCGCCAACGTTCAGAACCTCATCGGGCTTGCCGATGCGGCGATTTGCGATCTGGGAGATGTGGATCAGACCGTCAACACCGGGAACGACCTCTGCGAATGCGCCGAAGGTCATCAGCTTGACAACAGCAACGGAAGCAACGTCGCCGACGTTGTACTTTGCCTTGAACTGCTCCCAGGGATTGCCGTTGGGATCCTTGTAACCGAGGGAGATCTTGTGGGTCTCCTTGTCGAAGTTGATAACATAAACATTGATTGCGTCGCCGACAGCAACAACGTCTGCGGGCTTGGCAATGCGCTTCCAGCTCAGCTCGGAGATGTGAACCATGCCGTCCACGCCACCGATATCGACAAATGCGCCGTAGCTGGTCAGGCTCTTAACGGTACCGTCGTAACGCTTGCCGATCTCGATCTCGTCCCAGATCTTGGCAACTGCCTCGCGGCGTGCCTTTGCGGTGACCAGACGGATGGAGCCGACAACTCTCTTGCGGGCCTTGTTGACCTCGGTAATGCGGAGCTGAACCTTCTGCTTCAGCAGCTGTGCCATCTCTGCATCACGGGGCAGACCGGACTGGGAAGCGGGAACAAACACGCGGATACCCTTGACGGAAACCACAACGCCGCCCTTGTTTTCTTCGGTAACAACGCCTTCGACAACAGTTTCGTTCTCGCAGGCTGCTTCGATGTCGTCCCAATTCTTAACAGCATCCAGACGCTTCTTGGAGAGCATCACAGTGCCTTCCACATCGTTGACGCGGACAACAGAGGCTTCAACCTCATCGCCAATGTGGATCAGGTCTTCGATCTTGGTGCCGTTCTCGTCTTCGAACTCTTCGACGGGAATGTAGCCGGAATGCTTGGTGCCAAGATCCAGCGTTACCTCGGTCGGGGTGATTGCTGCCACAATGCCCTTAACGACATCTCCATTATATATAGTTTTGATGGAATCCTCCAGCAGTTCTTCAAAGCTCTTTTCGGTTTCCATTGCAGTGTCCTTGATTTCGTCGCACATCTTACGTACTACCTCCTTTATGATCCGCTTCGGAACAGATGCCCCGGCGGTGATACCTATGGTATCAAATGCCACAAGCGGAGATATGCTCAGCTCCTCCGCGTTTTCCACGAAGAGGACCTTATCACAAACCTCCGCGCAAATTTCAACAAGGTGGCGGCTGTTGGCACTGTGCTTTCCGCCAATCACCACCACAGCATCACATTTTTGTCCTAAATCCAATGCCTCTGACTGTCTAATCTGCGTAGCAGAACATATTGTATCAAATACTTCGCAATTTGTACATATCCTTTTTGCAATTTTTTTGCTTTCTTCAAAATTTTTTCTTGTTTCCGTACTCTGGAACACCAAATCGACCGCGTTTTTGTGCAAAGCGCCCTGCCGCAGCAGCGTCTCTTCGAGTTTTTCGGCATCCTGCACCACTGTACTGTCGCTGCACCAGCCGCAGATGCCCTGCACCTCGGGATGCTGCGCGTCGCCGAACACAACAAAACCGCGCCCGCCGCGCTCCGCCGCCGCCGCAAGATCGTGGATATGCGAAACCCGGCCGCAGGTTGCATCGATCACGGTGCACCCGCGCGCTTGCAGCGCCGCATACACATCGCGCCCAACGCCGTGGGAGCGCAGCAGCACAACAGCGCCCTCCGGCACATCCTGCGTCCGCTCCGCCGTGCGCAGTCCCATGCGGGAAAGCCGAGCCGTTTCGTCGCGGTTGTGGATCAGTTCGCCAAGGCACCAGACTTCGCCGTATTCCGCAAGCGCCTGTTCCGCCATGCGCACAGAGCGCGCCACGCCGGCGCAAAACCCGGCGCTTTTCGCCTCAATGACAGTTCTCATCTTCCGGTGCGCTCCGCGATGAGCTTTGCAACCGCGTCCACGCACGCGTCAAAGCCCAGCTCGCTGGTGTCCAGATGCACGGCGTCCTCCGCAGGCTTCAGCGGTGCCGCGGCGCGGGTGGAATCCTGGCTGTCGCGGTATTGAATGTCGCGCAAAATCTCCTCATAAGGGGTTTCCATCCCCTTTTGTCTCAGCTCCAGAAAGCGGCGCTGCGCACGCACCTCGGCCGTTGCCGTCATAAAAATCTTCACATCCGCGTTCGGCAGCACAACCGTTCCGATATCGCGCCCGTCCATAATCACATCATGACTGATCGCAAGATTGCGCTGCATATCCATCAAAAACGCGCGCACCTCCGGAATTGCGGAAACATCGGAGGCATAAATCGAGCTGGTCGGCGTGCGGATTTCCGCGGAAACATCCCGGCCGTTGAGCAGCATACGCTGCACGCCCTCGCTGTCGTAAGCAATGTCAATGCAAAGCTCCGGCAGCAGCGCCACCACCGCGGCAGCATCCTTTGAGCCGATACCGGCATGCTGCGCTGCGAGTCCCACCGTGCGGTAAATCGCACCGGTGTCCACATAAATATATCCGAGTTTTTCGGCAATCGCACGCGCGATGGTGCTCTTTCCGGCGCCGGACGGCCCGTCGATTGCCACAGAAATATAGTTACTCATATTCAATCGTTCAACTCCAGTTTTATCAGAGATTGCTTCCTGCCAGCCGCCCCGTAGACCACGCGATCTGCAGATTGAAGCCGCCCGTGTAAGCGTCCACATCCAGAACTTCTCCTGCAAAAAACAGACCGGAAACCAGCTTGCTCATCATACTGCGCGGGTCCACCTCGCGCACATCCACACCGCCGGAGGTCACAATCGCTTCCGCAACGGGACGCGGACCGCGAACCGGCACCGGAAACGCCTTCAACAGGTGCAGCAATTCCATGCGCTGCTCGCGCGTGACGGAATTCACTTTGGTATCCTCCGGTATGCCGGAGAGCTTTACGAGCACCGGGATCATCGTTCGTCCCGCAAGGTCGCACAGCGCATTTGCAAAATCGCGGTTTTTATATTTCTCAAAGTCGCGCAGCAGGCGCGCATCCAGTTTCTTTTCGTCGAGCCCCGGCTTCAGGTCAATTTCCAGGCGGTACTGCTGCGTTTCAAAATCGCGCATATGCGCGCTGGCCGAAAGCACCAGCGGCCCGGTAACGCCGAAATGGGTAAACATCATCTCACCCAGTTCGCTGAAAATTTCTTTTCCGCTGCCGTCGTATGCGGTGAGCGTCACGTTTTTCAGCGAAAACCCCTGCATCTGCGCACAGTAGTCCGCGTCGGACTCCAGCGGCACAAGCGAAGGGCGCAGCGGCGTGATTGTGTGGCCCAAATCGCGGGCAAATCGGATTCCGTCGCCCGTGGAACCGGTCAGCGGATAAGAAATGCCGCCCGTTGCAATCAGAATGCTTTCGCATTCGATCACGCCCGCATCCGTACGCACGCCGGCAACCGCACCGTCCCGCACAAGGATCTCCTCCGCGTTTTCGATTGCAATCTTCGCGCCTGCGCGGCGAAGCCGCTTTTCCAGCGCATTTGCAACATCGTGGGCATTGTCCGAAACCGGAAACACACGATTGCCCCGCTCGGTTTTGAGTGGCACTCCGCTCTCTTCAAAAAAAGCCGCGGTGTCCTCGGGCGTGAATCGGTTGAGCGCACCGTAGAGAAATTTCGGATTGCCGGGCACATTGCGCAGAAAGGTTTTCACATCGCACATATTGAAAACATTGCAGCGTCCCTTGCCCGTGATTCTCAGCTTTTTCCCGACAAATTTTTCATGCTCCACCAGCAGAACGCTTCTGCCGCGCTCCGCCGCCGTAATCGCCGCCATCAGCCCCGCCGCGCCGCCGCCGACAACGACCGCATCAACCCTCCGCGTGCTCATAGACATCATAATCGGCCCAGATAGTTTCCAGGCGCTTGAACGTATCGGAAATATTCTCCTTGCTGCGGATGCCGACGGAAACGATCAGTGCGTTGATCAGGCTCAGCGGCGCAACAAGCGAATCCAGAAAGGAAACCATATCGCTTTTCGCATAAAGCAGCGTATCGGCAATTTCGGCAAAGGGCGAAGAATTCCCGTCCGTGATGCCAATCACCTTCGCGCCGCTGCTCTTTGCAAATTTCATGGCGCGCACCGTGCGGCTGGAATAGCGCGGATAGCTGATGCCGATAAAAACGTCGCCCTCTCGAATGCGGATAATCTGCTCATAAACCTCGCTCACAGCGGTGTCCTGAATGATGTGCACATTTTCCAGCAGAAGGTTGAGATAAAAGCCGAGAAAGTTCGCCAGACATGTGGAGGATCGCATGCCGACAATGTAGATATGTCCGGCATTGAGGATCAAATCCACAGCCGTGTTGAAGCTTTCGCGGTCACACTCATTGAGCGTAATCTGCAGCTTTTCCATATCCGTCATCAAAACGGACTCCAGCACATTGTTCTCGTCCATCGTTTCGCGCGCAACCTCAATGCGCTGCACGCTTGTGAGGCGCGAGCGGATCATCTCCTGCAAAGCCTTGCGCATACCGGGATACCCGTCATAGCCGAGTTCGCTCGCAAAACGCACAACGGTGGATTCGCTCACGCCAACTGTCTGGCCGAGCTTGCCGGCGGTCATAAAGGCCGCTTTCTCATAGTTTTCAAGTATAAAAGCCGCAATTCGCCTTTGCCCCTTGGAGAATCCCTCACCTCTGGACAGCAGCGCAAGAATATCCCGTTCCATAATCAAACAAACCTCTCGCTGAATCGGTATCGCCCGCATGTCACGTGGCACGCAGCGCAAACATCATTGTATCTGCACTGCGCCAAAAATGCAAGTTCATTCTTACAAAAATTTCATTTTAAGAAAAACAGCGCGGAAATCCGCGCTGTTTTCGGCAATATTACGAATGCTTCAGCATTTCGATTTCATTTTCCGTCAGATGCCGCCATTTACCCAGCGGCAGATTTCCAAGCCGCAGCGGGCCTTCCGCAACGCGGACAAGGCGCTCCACTTTCAGTCCTGCCGCCTCGCACATTTTTCTCACCTGCCGGTTGCGGCCTTCATGGATGGTGATTTCAAGAAGCTCTTCACCCAGCACGTTCACCTTCGCGGGGCGGATGCGGTAGCCGTCAATCTCCATCGCCGCCGTCAAAATCGGAAGCGCCGCTGCCACATCGCCGCGCACATGCGTGCGGTAAACCTTTTCAACCTCCCCGCGCGGATGCATCACGGCATTGGCAAAGTCGCCGTCATCGGTCATCAAAAGCAGCCCCTCCGAATACATATCCAGCCTTCCGACAGGATACAAGCGCCGCCCCTCAATCCTCACAAGCTCAGCAACCGTACGCCGACCCTTTTCGTCGTGCAGCGTTGTCACAAAGCCGCGCGGCTTATGCAGCATAACGTAGGTATGTACGCCGCTGAGGCGCAGCGGCACGCCGTCGATGCTGATCACATCCGTGTCCGTATCGGCGCTTTGCCCCGGAACCGCCACCGCACCGTTGACGCGCACACGCCCCGCAGCAATCATCTCTTCCGCCGCGCGGCGCGATGCAGCACCGGCTGCGGATATAATCTTTTGCAGGCGTCCTTTCATCGCGGTATCTCCCTTTCAAGATTGGGCGGCGCGAAGCGTCATGCGCTCCACACCGTTTTCTGCACAAATCCCGCAGCGCACATTGCTTTCCATCGTCGGCCGAACCGCTCCCACGGCGAAAGCAATTCTCCTTCGTTAAGCACCACAGTGCGCTCGCTGTAAACCGGCGCTGTATACACCGTTTCGCCGTCAACCGCCACCGTTACGCTGCCGAGCTCCGCTCCGGCCGACACCGGCGCAAACACAAACCGCGGCAGCCGCACATCCAGCGTAACAACCGCATCTTTCGGCACAACAAGGCCGCCGGCGCTGCAGCGCAGCGCAACCTGTTCGTCCGCGCCGGACAGCACCGCAATGCTGCGCCAGCGCTCTTCCGGCATCGGTACATAATAGTAATCGGCAAAAGCCGCATCGTAGCAGTGCTGATGGTCGTCCCAGTCGCACGGGTCGCGCAGCGTTACGCAAATCAGGCGCATCCCGTCCTGCTCCACGCACGACACCAAGCTGCGCCCCGCGCTGCGCGTGTAGCCGGTTTTTCCGCCCAGACAGCCATCGCAGCTGCGCAGCAGCTTATTGTGGTTTACATAAGTTATTCCGCGAACACATTTTCGCTCCGTTGCGAAATAGCGGCAGAAGTCCTCGCGCTCCATCGCGCAGGCAGTGATGCACGCCATATCGCGGGCGGAAGAATAGTGCGTTTCGCTGTCAAGCCCGTGGGGATTGTCGAAATGCGTGTTTTCCAGACCGAGAGATGCACATTTTTCATTCATCAGCGCCGCAAACGCTTCCACGCTGCCTGCAGTGTGCTCAGCCAGTGCCAGCGCCGCATCGTTGCCTGATGCAAGCATCAGCCCATACAGCAAATCGTCCACGCTGTATTCCCCGCCGGGACGCAGATACATGGAAGATCCTTCCACCGCGGCGTGCGCCGCCGTTACGTTCACCGGTTCATCCGGCGCACAGTTTTCCAGCACAACCAGCGCCGTCATGATTTTTGTCGTGCTCGCAATCGGCAAGCGTGCGTCCGCATTCTTTTCATACAGCACAGTGCCGCTGCGCGGCTCATACAAAATCATCGCTTCCGCGCTGTATTCGTAAGCCGAGGCCGGAACCACGCCGAGCATAAGCACCAGCAGCGTCAGCAAAATTGTAGTCGTTCGTTTCAAAATAAAGCACCACCCTGATGATCGTTTGGGTAGTGCTTATTATTGGCCGATGCGGCTGCAATTATGCCTTACTTATCCTTTTTCTGCTTGCTGAGGAATTCCTCAAAGGTATCAATCAGTTCAGGTGCTTTCTCAATGATGCGGTCCACAGTGTTCACAGCGGGCGGCGTGATGCTCATCATGCGAACATTGCCGTCTTTCACCACAAGAAAACCGATCGGCTCGATCTTCACGCCGGCGCCGTTTCCGCCGCCGAAGCCGGGCTTTTCCTTTGCGTGGAAATCGCTGCCGCCGGAAGCAAAAGCGTAGCTGACGCGGCTGACGGGGATCACCGTGATGCCGTCCGGCGTGGTGATGGGAGAGCCGACAACCGTGTCCACATCCACCATCTCACGCATTTTGCTCATTGTAATATCCATCAGATTTCCGATATTGTTGTTCTCCATCATTCTTGTTCCTTTCCGCTCGTGCACTCGCGCGCGGCTTTATCCTGCTTTTTGCGGCGGATGTGCCACGCAAGCAGCGCCGCTGCGGTGCAGACGCCAATCAATAGTATTTCCCAAATCTGCAGCGTTGCAGTAATTTTCGCTGTAATTTGAAGCTGCTGCGCTTCCAGATCAAGGTCCGCAGCAACATCTTCGTCGCGGATTTTCAGCACCTTGTGCAGTTCCGCAAGCATAATGCCAAGTCCTGCGTTCACCGCGCCATAGAGCCGAACCGTGTCGTAAGGATCGTCTCCGGCAACCGTGATATAAAGGCGCAGAACATCCACGCTCAGATGCACGCGCAAACGGTGAAGCGCACGCAGTACGATCCGCAGCAGCTCGCGGATATCGCGAAGCCGCAGCCGCTGTTTTTCCTTCTTTTGTTTTTCCTTCGGCTGCGCAGGTTCTTTGGCGCGGCGTTTGCGTTTCGGCCTGCTTTTTTCCCGCCGTGGAAGCAATCGGATTTTCAGCACACCGAGCTTCAGGTGAAGCAAAAATCCGTTGTCATCATACGCTGCGCTCACGCCAACCGGGAGAATCAGCACCAGCAGCACAATCACAATTGCAATGATCCAGCCAAGCAAGCACCCACTCCCCTTTCTTCAGATGCGCTTCGTATATTCTCAGCCCTGCTCCGTATCGGAAAGGCTGATCTGACCTTCCAAAACGCCGGACTGCAGCTGCTCGATCTTATTCTGCAGCGCAATCACGCCCTCATCCGTGGCGACGTCAGGCAGGGCAGGCAGTTGGTCCAGCGACGAAATATTCATCGTTCGCAGAAACACTTCGCTTGTGCCGTAAAGCGTGGGACGTCCGGGCACATCCAGTCTGCCGCACGGCTCAATCAAACCGCGCTCGGTCAAAACGCCGACAGTGTAGGAGCTGTCCACCCCGCGAACCTGATCGATGTACGCCCTTGTAACCGGCTGGAAATAGGCCACAATGGCAAGCACCTCCAGCGCAGCGGGAGAAAGGCGCGGCGGCTTGCGCTGCTCCAGCGCCATCGTGATCGTCTGGGAATAGAGCGGCGCGGAGCAAAGCTGCAGCTTATCTTCCATGCGCAGCAACCGGATGCCGCTCTCGCGTGCAATGTAATCTTCTTTCAGGTTTTCCGCCGCCGCCAGCACATCGCTCAGCTCCACACCGAGGACAATGGCAATGCGATCGGCCGGAACGGGCTCGCCGGAGGCAAACAGTATTGCTTCCACAGCTGCGGCAATCTCATTATTTCCCATAAGTACTATCCTTATTTATTCACCGATGCTCTCGATGATTTTTTCTATATTCTCTTCGCCTACATAGCGCACCTGCAGCTCATCGCCCGCTTTTGTAAGGCGGATATGTCCAAGGCTGCAAAGTTCCAGCACGGACACAAAAGTTGCCACCACTTCGCTGCGGCTGCGGCTCGCCGCGTAAAAATCGCGCAGCGTCAGCTGTCCGCAGGCGCACAGGCGGCGCAGAATTTCGCGGGATTTCTCGCGCACGTTGTAAACGATTCGCTTCGGCACGATGCGGCGCCGCACGCTTTGCTGCTCGCTTTGCTCATCGAGCGCGGTGCGGCTGCGGCGCAGCACATCCGCCATCGACTGCAGCAGTTCCCACGGCTCATGCTGATAGCGGTATTCCCGCATCATTGGCAGCTGCTCCGGCTGCTTGGCGTGAAACAGCATGCCCTGCTCGGAAGCACGCAGCAGCGCCGGGCAAACTTCCTTCACCGCGGTATAAGCATCGCGCGCTTTGATCTGCTCAAGCGAACTGATCAGCAGCTGCAGTTCGTCCACGGCTTCCTCGTCGCTTGCAAGCAGGGTTCGCGTTTTGATATACAGCAAATGCGACGCCATCTGCACAAATTCGCTGGCAATCTCCAGGTCCATGGCCTTCATCTCGTCGAGATAGGCGAGATACTGCTCAAGAATCACAGAGATCTGTATGTCGCGGATTTCTATTTTGTTTTTGCTCAGGAGCATCAAAATTACATTCAGCGGACCTTCAAAGTCCTCCATTTCCTCTTTGGAATGGATGATGCCCTCAAGATGGTATGTGGGTTCCAGTTCCATAAGCAAACAAGCCCTGACTCATCATCAAAATATCTTTTTCAGATTATAACAGCGTTTCCTGCAAATTGCAAGAACAGCACCGCCGTAATCACCCGAAACCGCACACCGCCGCGCAAACCCAAACGCACGGCAAAAACCGGCTCATGCACATGGCACAAGCCGGTTTTTCTTCGGTTCAGCAATATTTCAATATTTCGCCGAGCAAAAGCTCGCGTCCCGTTCCCTTTTCGGCAGAAAACGGAATCAGCGGATAGCGCTCATCCATGCCGAGCGTTTCGCGGATCAGCGCCATATTCGGCTCAATCTCGCTTTTTTTCAGTTTGTCGAGCTTGTTTGCCACGATCACCGTAGGGCAGCCGCTGGCTTTGAACCATTCCGCCATCGTCACGTCGTCCGCCGTGGGCTTGTGGCGCGCGTCAACAATCATCACGCCAAGCGTGATCAGGCCTTCCTCCGCAAAAAACTCCTCCATCAGCGCGCCCCAGCGCGCACGTTCGCTCTTGGCAACTTTGGCGTAGCCGTAACCGGGTAGATCAACAAAATACGCCGTTTTGTCAATGAGGAAATAATTGATGTGAACGGTTTTGCCGGGCTGTTCGCCAACGCGGGCAAAGTTTTTGCGGTTGAGCAGACGGTTGATCACGGAGCTTTTTCCGACATTGCTCTTGCCGGAAAACACAATGGTGGGTCTGCCGTCACGGATAAACGCCGCAGTTGACACCGCGGACTTGATAAATTCAACGTTTTGAGTATTCATGGCGATTCTCTCCGGCTCACTGGCGAATCCCGTGCTGCGCGTGCTCTCGCGCTTCAGCCGCCGGGATGATGCCGGCAGCAAGCTCTTCGGCTGCGCCTGCGCGCACCAGCGCAATATCCAGTATTCTGTCCACATGGTCGGCAGACACAAAGTTCAGCGCTGCGCGCACGGTGGGATCAATGTCTGCAAGATCCTTCTCGTTTTCCTTCGGGATAATCACCGTGCGGATTCCCGCGCGGTAGGCCGCCATGGTTTTCTCCTTCAGTCCGCCGATCGGCATAATACGGCCGCGCAGGCTGATCTCGCCGGTCATGGCAAGGTCGCGGCGCACCGGCAGCGACGTCAGCGCGGAGATCACCGCGATGCAGATGGTGATACCTGCGCTGGGTCCGTCCTTGGGTACGGCCCCCTCGGGGAAGTGGACATGAATGTCCTTGGTTTTATAAAACTCCGCGTCAATGCCGAGCGCGGCACAGCGCGTGCGGATGTAGCTGACGGCGGCATGGGCAGATTCTTTCATCACATCGCCCAGATTGCCCGTAAGCTCCAGCTTGCCCGTGCCGTCCATCACCGTGGCTTCAACGTCGAGCACTTCACCGCCCACGCTGGTCCAGGCCAAACCGCGCACCAGACCGACCTCATCTTTGGGATAAAGACGTGTTTCGCGGTATTTTGCAACGCCCAGATACTGCTCAAGCTGTCCCGCGCGGACGGAAACGGATTTCTTCTCGCCCGCCGCAACGGCGCGCGCGGTTTTGCGGCAAAGCGCCGCAATTTCGCGCTCGAGCACGCGAACGCCGGATTCGCGGGTGTAGTCCGCCACGATCTCACGGACGGCATCGTCGCTGACTTTGAGCTTCGCCGCGGTCAGACCGTGCTTTTTCCGCTGCTTCGGCAGAAGATGGCGCTTGGCAATCTGCAGTTTTTCCTCATCGGTGTAGCTGCCAAGCTCAATCACTTCCATGCGGTCAAGCAGCGCTCTCGGAATGGTATCGGTTGTGTTGGCCGTGGTGATAAAGAACACATCGCCAAGGTCGATCGGAATTTCAAGGAAGTGGTCACGGAAGCTGCCGTTTTGCTCGCTGTCGAGCGCTTCGAGCAGGGCCGCGGACGGATCGCCGCGATAATCGCTGCCGAGTTTATCGATCTCGTCGAGCACCATCACAGGATTCATGCTCTTTGCCTGCTGCAGTCCCGCC
>SVMK01000092.1 GCA_015067465.1 Oscillospiraceae bacterium | reverse complement strand
ACCGAGCGTTAAAATCAGGGGGAGTGCCGCGGTTTTCATCATGTGGCGCACATTGGCGTAATGGTCGGTATGCGTCAGCGCGGCGGAAAGTGCGGCGCAGGAAGAAGTTGGGGCGCCGCGGTCGCCGAAAATGACGCCGGAGAGGATCACGCCGGCCGTGACCGGAACGGAAACGCCGCCGGCGCGCGCGAGCGCGATGAGCATGATGCCGGCCGTGCTTGTCACGCCGAAGTTGGTGCCGATGGCAAAGCTCAAAAGCGCGGTGAGCAAAAACGTTAGCAGAAGAAACAGCTGCGGCGGAATGACGCCCATGCCGACGCGGATGAAAAAGGCGATGGTGCCGCAGCTGCGCCAAAGCCCCGTGAGAAGGCCGACAAAGCACAGAATACGCACAACGATCAAAACACCGGGCAGTTCGCTGCGAATCATGCCGAGAATCTGCCGCGGCGAAACGCCGCGCCGCAGGGCGCATACGCAAAGGCAGAGCAGCGTGAGTGCCAGCGCCCATGCGAGCGAAAGGCTGCGAAGCAGGCAAAAAACCGCCGCTGCGGCAAACAGGGCAAAGGTGATGAAAAGGTCCACTTGTGCGCCTCCGGATTATTTCAGCCGGATCCTCGGGTCGACGAGCTGATAGGCCACGTCGGCGAGGAAATTGACGAATATTACAATCGTGGCGATGATCATGATGATACTCAGCACCACGGGAAAATCACGGTTGGAGATGGAAAGCAGGAGCAGTCTGCCAAGTCCGGGAATGTTGAAAACCTGCTCGATGATGATGCTGCCGGCCACGATGTCCGCAATGGTAACGGCAAGGAAGGTGATCACCGGGATGATCGAATTGCGCAGCACATGGCGGCGCAGCACGGTTTTGCGGCTGTTGCCGCGGGAATACGCGGTGCGGACATAGTCCTCGCCCATTTCGTTCAGAATGCTGCTGCGCAGCAGCTTGACGGTCATGGCCGATTTCGGCAGGGCGATGGAAAGCGCGGGGAAAATCAGATAAGCGAGAAAGCCTGAAAGACTTTCTTCTGCGCTGACAAAGCTGCCCGCGACGAAAAGGCGCAGCGCAAGCCCGAATATGCTGGTGAAGATGATGCCGATGAAAAACGGCGGAATGCTCATGGCGATCTGATTGATGACGGAGCAGACACGGTCAAGGGCGGAACCCTCTCTGCGTGCGAGAAACAGGGCGACGGGGATGGAGATTACCACCACCATGCAAAAGGCGATCAGCGAAAGGCAGAGCGTGACGGGCAGCTTGCCCTGCAGCAGATCCCCCACGGGGATGCCGTAGCTGTAGCTCACGCCGAAATCGCCGCCGAAAAATCCGCCGAGCCAATGCAGATAGCGCTCCGGCGTCGGTGCGTTCAGACCCAGTTCTTCGCGCAGCGCCGCGGCGCGCTCCGGCGTCCAGTCCGTGCCGAGCATTTTCGTGGTGGGATCGCCGGGAAGCACCTCGAATGCCAGAAATGCAAGGACGGAAATGACGAAAAGGGTGACGAGCATCGCCATCGCCTTTCGTGCGATGTATTTCATGTGCTCGTCACCCCCTCAAAAGAGTTGTTTGTTTCTGTGTGGTCCGCCGCAAGGCGGAGGGATTATTTCATATAGCTGACGCAGCTGAGATCCATCACATAGATGGGATAGAAGCGGTAGCCGCCGATGTTGCTGCGCATGGCAACAAGATCGCAGGGATCCTGAACGTAAACCGCGGCTGCGTTTTCCGCCAGAATCTGCTGGCAGTCCTGATAAGCGGCGACCTGCCCGGCCTCGTCGGTGGAGGCGATGGCTGCGGCGTAGCGCTCGTCATACTGCGCGCTGGAGAAGTTGCATACGTTTTTGCCGCTGGTGCTCTCAAAGCGTGCGAGCAGACTCTGCGCGGTCATCGCGGCAGAGGTATCGAAGCCGACAACGGTGGCCTGATAGTCGCGGTTTTGATAAACCTTTTCCAGCCATGTGCTCCATTCCACGGTGTTGATGGTGCAGTTTACGCCGATGGCCTTGAGCTGCTCGGCGATCACCTGCGCGGTGTCCACGTGGATCTGATAGTTCATGGGTGCGGTGATCTCAAGATCAAAGCCGCCGGCATAGCCGGCGTCGCTCAAAAGCTGCTTCGCGCGGTCAATGTCTTTGGTGTAATAGGTGCTGAGGTCGGCGTAATATTTGCCGAATGCGGGATACATGCTGCTGCCGAGGATGCTGCCGCGTCCGTCGTTGATCAGGCCGAGAATTGCCTCGCGGTCAACCGCGCAGCACAGTGCCTGACGCACGCGGACATCCTGCAGCGGACCGTAGGCGTTGTTGAGATACATTGCCTGCACCAGATTCATGCTGCCTTCCGCAATGTTGAAATCGCTGCCAAGCTCGGCGGCCTGCGCGGTGGTGAGATGCGCGCACAGATCAATCGCACCGGATTTCAGGCTCATAACAAGCGTGTTGGCGTTTTCGATGATTTTGAAGGTAACTTTGTCAAGATATGCAGGCTGGCCCCAGTAATCGTCAAAGCGCTCGATGACGATGCTCTCCTGCGCCTTGCGCTCGGAGAAGCTGAACGGGCCGGTGCCGATGAGTCCGTCCGCGGGATCGCTGTTTTCGGGAATCACGGCGCAGGTCAGATAGCTGAGAAACTCAAGGTAGGGCGTCTGGGTTTTGACAACCACGGTGCGGTCGTCGGTGGCTTCCACGGACTTCACCGCGGAAAAAGCCGCGATCAGCGGCGTGCCGGTGTCGAGTCCCGCGACACGGGAGATGGAATAAACAATGTCCCCGACCGTCACTTCGCTGCCATTGTGGAACCGAACGCCGTCACGCAGGGTGAAAGTAAAGGCGTCGCCGGTTTCGGCAATGGTGTAGCTGCTTGCAACAGCGGGGATCAGATTACCGTTTTCGTCGGGCTTAACAAGGCCCTCAAATACATTGAAAAGGATTTCTCTGGTTCCTGCCGCCGTCATTTTGTGGGGGTCAAGACTGTCATCCAAATCCTGAGCAATGCCCACGGTGAGTTCACCGCCGCGGACAGGCTCGGTCGCGGAGACGCCGGGTGTCGGCTCAACAGGGGCTGACTTGCCGTCTTTGCAGCCGCAGAGTACAGCGGTCAGCATCAGCAGAGCCAACAGGAGGGTAAGGATACGTTTGCATACTTTCATGGTGTTCTCCTTTGATTTTGCGTTCTCCGTATTAAGTTGTGCGCGCTGCGGCAAATCCATGCCGCAAGGCTGAATTATATACCACTATTTAGAAAAAAGCAACGGCTTTGGGTATGCGCTTTGCGCATAGCGTCATTCCGTGGGCTCACCTTCGCGCTCCACCGCGCGGATGTTGCGCTCAAATTTGCTGCGCGCGCCCATCACTTCGTGACCGCAACCGCAGCAGCGCAGCTTAAAATCCGCGCCGATGCGCAAAACTACCCATTCCGAGCTCCCGCAGGGGTGGGATTTTTTCATTTTCAGTTTGTCGCCGATGCGAATATCCATACAATCAACGCTCCTTGGCGGAAGTGTCCGCAGCGCTGCGCGTGCGCATTATCGCGGCCCCTTGATTTTTTCCCAGTAAGCCTTCGCGGCCTGTTCGGTTTTGTTGTCGCCGAATTCGTAGTAGCGTGTGCCGACGAGCGCATCCGGCAGATACTGCTGCGCCACCCAGTGACCGGCGTAGCTGTGCGGATATTTATAGCCCTGCTCGCGCTCAAAGCCCGTACCGTCGGCGTGCACATTCTGCAGCTCGCGGGGAACGGGGCCTGTTTTTCCGGCGCGCACATCTGCCATCGCGGCGTCGATGCCGGCGCAGGCGGTGTTGCTTTTTGGCGCGGTGGCAAGCAGAAGCACGGCCTCGGCCAAAGGCAGGCGCGCTTCCGGCAAACCCAGCTGCAGCGCGCTGTCCACGCAGGATTTCACGATGGTGATTGCCTGCGGATAGGCCAGACCGATATCCTCGCACGCGGAGCAGAGAATGCGTCTGCATGCGCCGATCAGATCTCCGGCTTCCAGCAGGCGGGCCAGATAATGCAGCGCTGCGTCGGGGTCGGAGCCGCGCATGGATTTCATCAGCGCCGAAACGGTGTCGAAATGGTCGTCGCCGTCGCGGTCGTAGCGCATGGCGGAGCGCTGCGAGATGCTTTTGGCATCGTCGAGCGTGAACGTCACGCGGCCGTTTTGCCGGCGCGCGGCGGAAAAAAGCAGCTCCACGGAATTGATGGCTTTGCGCACATCGCCGCCGCAGGCGGCTGCAATGTGGTCGGCAACCTCCGGCGCAATGTCGGCATGCAGCCCGTCGCGCGCGCAGAGATAATCCACCGCACGGTGCACTGCGGGCACAACGCTGTCGGGGGAAACGGTTTTGAACTCAAAGATGGTGCTTCGGCTCAAAATCGCGTTAAACACATAGAAATACGGGTTTTCGGTTGTGGATGCGATGAGGGTAATGGAGCCGTTTTCGATGAATTCCAGCAGGCTTTGCTGCTGCTTTTTGTTGAAATACTGAATC
>SVMK01000091.1 GCA_015067465.1 Oscillospiraceae bacterium | reverse complement strand
GGCTTCCAGAATGGTTTGCAGATTTTGCTCCCGGCTCAGAGCGCCGCTGACCAGATACCCCACGCTCATGCCGATCGTCACAGTGCGGTGACCGTTGCAGAACTGCCGGTCGTCGTACAGCTTGAACAGCGCACCCATGGAGTGGTCCTGTACGGTGAAGGCGTATACGATGGAATCGGCGGTCTGTATTTGACCGCGCAGATAGTCGTCGAAGCCGTCGGCGTAGATGCATTTTCCGGAAACGGCGCAGTTGAAGCAGCCCAGACAGCCGCCGAGGAAAGGATATTCCCGGATGTTGACAACACGCGTTTTGCGGGGCAATACGGCGCGAAAGCGCGCGACCATATTATGCAGCTGCGTATCGTCCTCGCGCAAATCCGCCACGATCACCACATCGCCGGATTTTTCTTCGGCGGGGGAGGGCGGCACATGAACGGGAACGCGGGGAACCGCGGGGAGTTCTGCGGGCAGAGGCTCATAAATTTCGTGCTGCGCAGACCAGCAGAAGAACCGGAAGAATGCTTCGGCTTCTTTCCGGCCTTTTTCCAAGGTGAGGTCGTCCATGTCGGCGGAGAGACCCCGGATATACCGCAGACCGAGATCGGCGCAGTTGTCCTGAATGTAGCGGTGCGCGGTCATATCGTAGAAATGTTTGGAGGTGGAAATCTGGGAGGCGTATTTTTGCGAAAGATCCAGCTTCGCTTCTTTCAGAAGTTCGATGAAGCGATGCAACTGACTGGGCGCGATAAAGGTGTAAACGGGATAGGAAAAAAGCAGCGCATCCGCCTTTTCCACAGCGCGTGCGGCGGAAGCAAAGTCTTTTTCCAGGGCTTTGATTGTCTGGCCTGCGTGCAAAATTTCGAAGCTGTGCTCCGGAAACAGGATTTGCAGATAGTTGACGGTTTGCAGCGTGACGGAATTTTTGCCTTTGGGACTGCCGTTGATCACCAGTATGTTCATCATGGTATCCTCGCTTTTCGGATCTGTGCTTTGATTATACCGCTGTTTTGAAGATAGAACAAGCACGGAATGCGGCATTGAATATGCTTGCATATTGCTCTGCGCAGGAGGAGCGTTGCCACGGCGTTGAAATTTTTGAGAAGCAGTCGTATAATGTAATAAAAAAACGAGAGGCGGAAAATCATGGATACTTTAATTGAGTTGTATGATGAGCGTGCCATAGAAAATATTCTGGCACCGGATATGTTCCGGCCTCAGCGTATCGTTTATCTTTGCCCGACGGAAATTGCGCAGGACCGCAAACGGCAAGAGAAGCTGAAAACCTTTTTCCAGCGTCGCGGGTGGGAACCGGAGCTGATCTTTGTGGAGGCCAGTCTGTTCAAGGCGGATCGGATTCTCCGTCAGATGCTTACCATCGGTAAGCAATACCCAAACTGCGCGCTTGACGTCACCGGCGGCAGCGATGCCGCGCTGTTTGCTGCCGGTATGTTTGCCGCGCAAACAGGGGCGCCCGCTTTTACCTATTCCCGAAAAAAGAACCGCTTTTATGATATCAGCGGAGCCGCTTTTGCGGATAATCTGGACTGCACGCTCTCCTACTGTGTAGAAGATTTTTTTCTTATGGCGGGCGGAACGCTGCTCCCCGGGCGAGTGAACAATGCGATTTTATCGAAGTATCTGAATGATTTCGATCCGTTTTTTGCATGTTTTCTGCGTTTTCGCCGTGACTGGCCGGACATCATCTCTTACATTCAAAAGATATCTCCGGCGGCATACGGGCATACACCCCCGCTATCTGTTCAGGGAAACTACACGGTGAAAGGTGACCATGGAACCAGAAATTCTGCCAACCAAGCTGCACTGAAAGAATTTGCACGCATTGGCCTGATTCAGAATCTTAAAATCGTCTCCGGCGAGTCGGTATCTTTCCGCTTCCGGGACACCAATACCCGGGCCTGGCTGCGGGATGTCGGCAGCGTATTGGAACTGTATGCGTACAAAGCCTGCGTCGACGCCGGTATTTTCGACGATGTTATCAGCAGCGCCGTTGTCCGGTGGGATGACACTTTAGGGCACGCCAGCGTTTCCAACGAAATTGATGTTATGGCCGCACGCGGCGTTGTTCCGCTGTTTCTTAGCTGCAAAACCAGTGACATCAAAACAGAAGCGCTCAATGAACTGGCGATCCTTCGTGACCGTTTCGGAGGGAAAGGCGCCAAAGCCGCCATTGTCACCACCGAGCCCTGCAATGCCGCGGCGCGGCACCGTGCCGCCCGACTTCAAATTGCCGTCATCGATCTGGAGGAATTGAAAACCGGAAGCTTGGTGCAGCGACTGAAAGTGATCATGAAAGCGCAATGACAGCCGGATTTTGCGGCGGCTATAGGGAATCAAACCCATTTTTCGACAAAATTGTTCGAAAAATGGGTTTCTTCTTTTCGGGAGCCTTGCAATGACAGGAAAGTCCGGTTTTTGCGTTGCGGGGAGATGGGCATGAATCCCTTCGACCGGCATCTCAAACGCACGCGGAAAATCTCTTGCCAAATTGCATGACCGCGTCGCTTTACACAACAAGAGGACAAAATCAGCCCTATGCGTATCCCGCAGGCTGACAATAAAATTTCTCCGCGATGTTGTGCGGATTTTTGTTGAAAACTACAATGCGCATGTACTTGTATTTATGAACGCTGTGTGTTAGAATTCGCACAATACAAAAACAAGTGTGTTTGTATGAAAGACATCCTGCGGTTTGGAAGACACTGCGAATCATTGTCCGTGTGGCAAACAAGGATCTCATGAATCGGCGATCCGCCTGCGTTGCTACGGATGGCAGACTGATTACTACATAGCGTAAAAGGGGTTGATATGCGTGTTTTATTCACGCTACGGAGGTCATGCGACAATTTATTCCGATGATCGTCGGCAATTCACGGCTGCTTTGGACTATCTGCGTTGATCTGAAGCATGGTCTGACCGGCAGAAAACCGTGTGCGCCGCCGCTTGGGCGTACACAGTTCGGGAATTGCCTCTATACCAATAATTACGAATGATTAAAGGAGCTATTGTCATGACTGATAAAGTTGATTCCATTATGAATATCGACCCCGCTGTAGCGCAGGCGATTCAGGCCGAAACCGAACGTCAGGAGAGCCACATTGAACTGATTGCATCCGAGAACTTTGTCAGCGCCGCTGTGCAGCAGGCTGCCGGCAGTACGCTGACGAATAAATACGCCGAAGGTTATCCCGGCAAGCGCTACTACGGCGGCTGCGAATGTGTGGATGTGGTGGAATCCATTGCGATTGAACGTACGAAGATGCTCTTCGGCTGCACCTTTGCCAATGTGCAGCCCCACTCCGGAGCACAGGCAAATATGGCTGTGGAGATGGCTTTGTGCAAACCCGGCGATACGATTCTCGGCATGAATTTGGCCCACGGTGGACACCTGACCCACGGGAGTCCCGTCAACTTCTCCGGCCAATATTTTAATATTGTTCCCTACGGTGTTACCGAGCAGGGTTATATTGACTACGACGAGGTGGAGCGTCTGGCCTTGGAGCACAAACCCAGACTTATCATCTGCGGCGCCAGCGCCTACCCCCGCGTTATTGACTTCAAGCGTTTCCGCGAGATTGCCGACAAGTGCGGCGCCTACCTGATGGCGGATATTGCCCACATTGCCGGTCTTGTAGCTGCCGGTTTGCACCCCAGTCCCTTCCCCTGGGTGGATGTGGCCACTACCACTACGCATAAGACCCTGCGCGGACCGCGCGGCGGTCTGATCATGTCCAGCGCGGAATTTGCTGAGGAGCACAAGCTAAACAAATGGGTGTTCCCCGGTGTTCAGGGTGGCCCGTTGATGCACATTATTGCTGCCAAGGCTGTGGCGCTTGGGGAAGCCCAGCAGCCTGCTTTCAAAGCTTATGCCCAGTTGGTTCTGGATAACTGTCAGGCGCTGGCCAAGGGACTGACTGCCCGCGGGTTCAAGCTGGTCAGCGGCGGCACCGACAACCATCTGATGCTGGTGGATCTGCGCAGTAAAGGCATTTCCGGCAGGGAGTGCGAGGTGCTGATGGACAAGGCCAATATCACCTGCAACAAGAACGCCATTCCCTACGATACCGCAGGTGCAAACAATCCAAACGGTATCCGTTTGGGTACCGCAGCCGCCTCCACCCGCGGCCTGCAGCCTGCTGACATGGAGACCGTTGCCGCATGCATCGATCTGCTGGTGACAAAGCGTGAGGCCGCCATAGATGAAGTCAAAGCGATGGTCAAAACCATAACCGAGCGCTACCCGCTGCATAAATAATATTGCTTGTGTCCATGGTGACCGCGAGGCCTCTGCAGCAGTCCCGCATGATTGTTGGCGGTGTATTGCTAAGTTATTGTAGGCCTGATCAAGAGTGCGTGTCTGAAAAAAGTAACCCCCGTTTGTGCGGGCGATCGCTTGACCAATGCCTGTCTGCTGTGACTGAAAGCAGCGAAGAATCTGCAACCGTCGGTTTCGGAGGCGGTTAGGTCTGAGCGATAGGATTCGGATTTTCGGGATTCTGGTCCCAAAAGGACCTGTGAATGTAGTACCGTGTGCGAGTGGTGCTTTCCTGCGCTTTCGTGTTGATTTCATAACTTTTTGAA
>SVMK01000090.1 GCA_015067465.1 Oscillospiraceae bacterium | reverse complement strand
TCAGGATCCATATCAGGGCACGCTGATGAATATGAAGGTTCATCCCACCGCAATCAAGTCCGATTCCGACCTGCTCAAGCTCGGCAGCATGATTAAAACCTACCTCACCCACGGCGGTAAGCACGTTCAGTTCAACGTGGTTGACCGCGCCGAGATGGAAGACGCTCAGATCCACCCCGAGGATCACGGCGAACTGGTTGTCCGCGTTGCCGGCTACAGCGCATACTTCACCCGCCTGCCTGCATCCATCCAGAACGAAGTGATCGACAGATCCGAGCAGCAGCTCTGATATGCCGAGTTTCCCTTCCCGCATTTGCAACAATTCCGCTGCCGCTGCAGCGTAAGGAAAGGACCGGGAACCAACATGGAAAACAAACCCATCACCCTGCTCGCCACCGGCGACAATATTCCCAGCCGCGATGACTACGATTCTCTTTACTGCCACGTGGCCCCCCTGCTCAAAGACGCAGACATTGCCTTCGGACAGGTGGAAACCGTGCTCATCGACAAGGCCATCGACGATCTTTATCCCTATGTGGCCTCACAGGCCAGAATGCCCTGCTCCTCCGATCCGGACGTGGCGCCCGGCATGAAGCGCAACGGCTTTGACATTGTTTCTTTCGCCTCCAACCATGCGCTGGACTATGGCAGAGTGCATTTCCTCAACACCATCCGCTATCTGCGCGAGGCCGGTCTTGAAGTGATCGGCGTCGGCGAAAACGAAGAGGATGCACGCCGCTTCTCCGTCATTGAGCGCGGCGGCACAAAGGTTGCATTTCTTGGCTACTGCACCATTCTTCCGCAGGATTACTGGGCGCAGGAGGCCCGTCCCGGCATGAACCCCGCCCGTGGCCACACCTACTATGAGCAGGTTGAGCATGATCAGCCCGGCACACCCTGCCGCATCCACAGCTGGGCGCACAAGGGCGACAAGGCCAAAATGCTTGAGGACATCCAAAAGGCCAAAGAGCTTGCCGACATCGTTGTTGTGTCGATGCACTGGGGCATCCATTTCACCGAGGCGGAAATTGCGGAATATCAGGTTGAGTATGCGCACGATGCCATCGACGCCGGCGCCGACCTCATCCTCGGCCATCATGCGCACATCCTCAAACCCATTGAGGTTTACAAGGGCAAGGTGATTTTCTATTCCCTCGGCAACTTCGCCATGGAAGACCCCAACAATATGACGCGCGACCTCAAAACGCTCCGTCAGGATATGCGCACTTCCAAGAAACATCAGGAAATGGCAAAAATCCGCAAAGGTTTCGGCACGGGCAACACGAAGAAAACCTTCCCGCCCGACTGCTACTACACCATGATTGCAAAAATCGAAATTCAGGACAAAGCCATCAGCCGCGTATCCTATCTCCCCACATATATCCCCGAGGACTTCAACCCCTATGTGGTCAGGCACGACGATCCCCTGTTTGACACCATCAATGACTATATGGTGAAGATCAACGACATGATGGGCATCGACATCCGCTACACCGTTGAGGGCGACGAAGTTGTGATCACAGCGGCAGAAGCCTGACAAAAAACCACGCATCCCGCGGCGGGTGTTCCGTCGCGGGATGCGTGAAAGAAACATATTTGGTTTGCTTGCTCGCCGCAGGCAGTCCGTTTCACTGCTGCTTTTTCCCGGGCTTTTTCCGGGTTGCGGAAGCGTCCTCATCGCCGTACAGCGGCGAGAGCACCAGCTTTTTGTTCCAAACTCTTGTATAATACTGAATTGCATAATAAGTCAGCAAAAGCTTGGCCTGCAGCATGCCGTCCTTGCTGAACTGCTCGCCCGTGATCTCCTCAATCAGCGAGATACGGTTTTGCACGGTGTTTCGGTGCATATGCATGGCCTCCGCGGTTTTGGAAGTGCTGCGTCCGTTTACAACATACTGAAACAGCGTTTCAAGTAATTCACGTTTTCCCTGCGGATCGTGCTTGATGATATTGAGGATAATCGGCGAGCCGAGCAGAATGATATCATCGCTTCCATACTGCTCCTCATACCCCACGGCAGCGAGGGACATGATGGAAAATAGCATGGTATCATCATAAAAAAACACGTTTTTTGCCCCGTCAAACAGCACTTTGCCGCTCTCCAGCGCTTTTTTTGCAAGGATATACATCATGCGCATCTGCGCGGTTTTCCGCATGCCGTTGCTCACACCGGCGCAGGCGTTATACTTTGTCAGAAGCGCGGACAGCTCCTCCAGCGGCAGAATGGGCGGGTGCGTAAAGCCGTCGTAGGAATGAATAATGATGGTATCGTTGTCATACACGGTGATATTGTCCTCGGAAAAAAGCGCCGCAAGGTCGCTGCGCATCTGCACATCACGCACCGCGCGCCCCGGCGCATCCTCCGACTCCACGCAAATCACGCAGTAAGAGCTTTTGATATGCTTCGGGAATGTGCCGCAGATGGTGTCCACCTGATAGTCCGAAGGAAAGTTTTCCTCCACGATGGATGCAAAGCGGCGCTGCAGACGGTCCGCCGCAAGGCTGTTGTTGCGCCGTCCCTCCGCGACAAATTCCGCCGCGGCATTGTAAACGGCAAACAAATCGCACTCCACCGCAACAAGATTGATATTCACCTGACACGAAACGCTGCTGGCCAGCGCACCGGCACAGATCACCGTGCTGCCCATCGGCGCGGTGCATTCCGGCAAAATGCGCTCTGCCGCCGCAGCTTCCAGAAGATACAGCACATCGCTGCGCAAAGCGCCCGGCCGGTCAAGGAACATGATCAGTTCGGGCAGGCCAAAATCGTCTTTATGGACACGGCGGCTGAGCACACGACCGGGTATTTTGTTGCACAGTTCCGACAAAAGCATCGCGATCATTTCCTTTCATTCCGAAAATTTCTTCACGAAAGACTATACCATTTCTGTTCGTTTTTGTCCACGTTTTTCATTTTGCACACAACGCTGCACTGCGCCGCCACCGCGGCTGAAAGGGGCACATATGAATATTTCCCGCACCATTGCCGAATTTGTTGTTAACACAAATTACGAAGACATTCCCGCTTACGTCATAGAAAACCAGAAGAAATCCGTTCTGGATGCCATCGGCATCACCTACGGCGCTTCCACGCTGGGAGATGGCTGCCGCGAAATGCTCCGCATCGCCGAATCGCTCGCCGCCAACGGCGACGGAGAAGCCACCGTCATCGGTTTTGACAAAAAGCTTCCGGCCGCATGGGCCGCTTTTGCCAACGCCTCCATGGCGCACGGCCTTGATTTCGGCGACACCCACGACCGCAGCACCATCCACGCAAACGCCTCCAGCTTTCCCGCGGCACTTGCCGTGGCGGAGCAGCTCGGCGGTGTTTCCGGACGCGATCTGCTCACCGCACTCGTGCTCGGCAGCGAAGTTGCCATCCGCATTGCTCTCGCCGCCGACATCAACGACGTGAGCTACGGCTTTTACCCCCCCACCATCTATTCCTCTTATGCCGCAACCGTTGCCGTGGCAAAGCTGATGAGGCTGAACGCCGACCAGATCGTAAACGCGATCTCGTTCAACCTCTGCCAGTCCACCTGCAGCAGCGAACTGATGAACAACAAGCGCACCGTGATCCGTTCCATCCGCGAAGCGTTCACCGCGCGAAACGCGATTGTTTCCTGCGCCATGGCAAAAGAAAACCTCATCGGCTTTGAGCAGCCGCTTGAAGGAAAATTCGGCTTTTACCACGCTTTCCTCCGTGATAATTACACGCCAGAGCGCGTAACGGAGGGACTCGGCGAAGTCTGGGAAGCCGCAGAACTGACCTATAAGGTCTGGCCCTGCTGCTTCGGCAACCATTCCCCCATCACCGGAACCATGCAGCTGATGAAAGAGCACGGCCTTACCGCAGAAGACATCGTGCACATCAACGTGGAGATCGGCGACCCGAACCTGATCCTCGTTGAGCCGCTCAACGAGCGCCGCAACCCCGAAAATGCCATTTTCGGCAAATTCAGCATCCCGTTCAACGTTGCCTCCGTTCTCGTGAAGGGCAATGTCACCATCGACAGCTATTCCGACGCGCTGCTGCACGATCCCGAAATCCGTGCCCTCACCGCAAAAATCGACTACACCTATCGTGAAGACTGGAAAACAGGAAAGGCAACCTGGTCCATCGTTCATATGGAAACGACCAAGGGTAATTTTGAAATGTTTGTGCAGTCTCCCTTCGGCACACCGCAAAACCCGATGGACGATGCATCGTTTGAGCTGAAGTTTGATTCCTGTGCCGCCAAGGCTTTCTCTCCCAGAACGCCGGAGCAGCTTGCGCAGATCAAGCAGAGCGTTCGCGCACTGGAATCGCTTGCCGATATCCGCAGCTTCACAGCGCTTCTATAAGCATATTCGTTTATTGCATTTGACAACGGACACATTAAATGATATATTTTTGACACAAGCAGTTTTGTGCAGCTAAAACGTATTTGCTTTTAATGCCACGAACAAAAAAATTCAAATTATAGATTTTAGGAGGAAACCACACATGACACCCAGAGAGAATTTTATTCATTTTCTGAAGAAAGAGCCCTATGAATGGACGCCTTCCTCCATGGATCAGCTCTCTTTCCGCCCCACCATGTTCATCGACAACATCGCAAGAGCCATGGTTGCCGAGCAGACCCCCTACACGGGCGAGTTCGGCGGCAAGGACCTGTTCGGCGTTGACTGGGTTTA
>SVMK01000089.1 GCA_015067465.1 Oscillospiraceae bacterium | reverse complement strand
AAATGCAGGCGGATGCTGTCGCTCCATTTTTTCAATCGCTTCGCCGAGATACTGCTCCAGCAAGCCGATGATCGCGCTGACTTCCTCGGGCGGGCGCTTCCAGTTTTCCGTGGAAAAAGCGTAAACCGTGAGGTAGTCCAGTCCGAGGTTTTTGCAGTAAGTTGCGATGCGGCGGAAAGTTTCCGCGCCGGCGGCATGGCCGCTTGTGCGCGGCATGCCGCGCTTTTTTGCCCAGCGGCCGTTGCCGTCCATGATAATGGCAATATGGCGGGGGAGATTCGAACGGTCGATCTCCTCCGCCTGCTTTTTTTGCTTAAAAATGTTCATCAAATTTCGGAAAGTTCCTTTTCCTTCTTGGCGCAGAGGTCGTCGATCTTCTTGATATAATCGTCGGTGCACTTCTGCAGATCCTTTTCAATGCCCTTGTAATCGTCCTCGGTGATTTCGCTGGCTTTCTGCTGCTTCTTGAACTTGTCAATGGCGTCGCGGCGAATGTTGCGGATGGCCACCTTGGACTCCTCGGCGTACTTCTTGACCTGCTTGACCAGATCCTTGCGGCGCTCTTCGGTCAGCTGGGGGAAGATCAGACGGATGGTGCGGCCGTCGTTCTGGGGGTTGATGCCCAGATCACTGGTGAGGATTGCCTTTTCAATCAGCTTCAGAACGCTTGCGTCCCAGGGCTGGATGGCGAGAGAACGGGGATCGGGGGTGGAGATGGTTGCCACCTGCTGGATGGGAGTTTCCGTTCCGTAATAGTCGATGGTGATTTTGTCGAGAACGGCGGCGTTTGCGCGGCCTGCGCGAACGGCGTTGAAGTTCTCAAGCAGAACGGAGCAGGTTTTTTCCATCTTGTCGGTAAATTCCTTGTAATCGGACATGGTTTTGATCCTCCTGAATGAAATGAGTGTGTATAAAAATGTCGTGGGCTGTCAGTTCACTTTGGTGCCGACTTCTTCGCCGCAGACAACGCGGACGATGTTCTGCGGGTCTGCCAGCGCGAAGACAAGCACAGGGATGTGGTTGTCCATGGAAAGGCTGGTTGCGGTGGTGTCCATCACGGCGAGATGCTGCGCGAGAACCTCGTCGTAGGTGATGCTGTCGTACTTCACGGCGTTTGGATCCACATTGGGGTCGGCGCTGTAAACGCCGTCGATGTTTTTCGCAAGCAAAATGGCATCCGCATTGATCTCCGCGGCGCGCAGCACGGCTGCGGTGTCGGTGGAGAAGTAGGGGTTGCCGGTGCCGCAGCCGAAGATGACAACGCGGCCGTTTTTGAGGTGCTTGTCGGCCTTCAGGCGAATGTAAGGCTCGGCAATCTGGCTCATGGTGATGGCGGTTTGCACGCGGACGGGAACGCCCATCTGCTCAAACACGTCGCTCAGCGCGAGCGAATTCATGACGGTTGCCATCATGCCCATATGGTCGGCGCGGGTGCGTTCCATTTTTCCGCCGCCGTCTTTCACGCCGCGCCAGAAATTGCCGCCGCCGACAACAATGCCGACTTCCACGCCGAGATCGACGATTTCTCTGACTGCTTCGCAGACGCTGCGGACAACGCTGAAATCAATGCCGGTCTTGTTGGCACCGGCGAGCGCTTCGCCGCTGATTTTCAGCAGCACGCGCTTGTATACTGGTTTTTTATCCATGCAACAATGCTCCTCAATTCCTGCTTTTCGCACATATTTTAACATGACTGCCGACGTTTGACAATACGGCGCGAGAAAATTTCTCATTTCCCGGCGCGCTTGTCATCGCTGTGCAAATGTGCTATGCTGAACGGGAAAAACTGCACGGAAAGCGGGGTAAATTATCATGGAACGGAGCGAAGCAAAGCGGCTTTTGGAGTTTATCCGGAGCTGTCCGAGCGTGTATCATACGGTTGAGCGGCTGCGCGCGATGCTGGAGCAGGCGGGCTATGCCCGGCTGCGCGAAAATGCGCCGTGGCAGCTTGCGCCCGGCGGGAAATACTATGTGGTTCGCGGCGGGGCGAGCATTGCGGCGTTTCGCGTTCCGTCCAGGGGGGCGCCGGCGCGCTTTCGCATTGCAGCCGCCCACAGCGACTCGCCCGCGTTTAAGCTCAAGCCGAATGCGGAGCTTTGCGGCGGAGGATATGTTCGTGTGAACACGGAGCCTTACGGCGGCATGCTGATGCACGGTTGGCTGGACCGTCCGCTGTCCGTGGCGGGGCGGGTGCTTGTGCGCACGGACGAGGGCGTGGCAGCGCGCGTTGCGGATGTCGGACGCGATATCCTTGTGATCCCCAGCCTTGCCGTGCATATGGACCGCAGCGCAAACGACGGGCGCAAATATCTCGCCAATGTGGACACGCTGCCGCTGCTGGGCGGCAAGGACCGGGCGGGCGGACTGCATGCGTTGATTGCGGAGGCGGCGGGCGTATGCGAGCAGGATATCGTGGACGCGGACTTGTTTGTTTACTGCCGCGAGCCCGGTGGGCTCGTCGGTGCGGAGGAGGATTATATTCTCTCGCCGCGGCTGGATGATCTGGAATGTGTGTGGGGCTGCGTGCGCGGATTTTTGGACAGCGCGGAAACGCCCGACATCCCCGTATGCTGCATTTTCGACAATGAGGAAGTTGGCAGCGCCACGCGGCAGGGCGCGGGCTCTGCATTTCTGCGCGACACGCTGCGCCGCGTTGCGCTTGCCCTCGGCAGCGATGAGCAGGCGTTTCAGGCCATGCTGGCGGACAGCTTTATGGTGTCTGCGGACAATGCACATGCCGTGCACCCGAACCATCCGGAATATGCCGACAGCGAAAACTGCCCGCGCATGAACGGCGGTGTTGTGATCAAATACAACGCTGCGCGCCGCTATGCAACGGACGGCGTTTCCGCGGCGCTGTTTCGCGAGGTTTGCCGTGCGGCAGATGTGCCCGTTCAGGTGTATGCAAACCGCTCCGACCTGCCCGGCGGCAGCACCCTTGGCAGCATTGCGGAAACGATGCTGCCTGTACGGACGGTGGATATCGGCATGGCGCAGCTTGCGATGCATTCCGCGGTGGAAACGGCAGGCAGCCGGGACCCCGAGCTGCTGGTTCGCGCGATGACGGCGTATTATGCGGCGGAGCTTTCCCTGTCCGAGCCGTGAGAGCGGAAGTGGGCGAATACAATATTTAATTATAGAGACTGAGATGATCGAATATCGGTTTCGTGCCGCACGGCGCGAAACCGATATTTTATTTTCCCAAACCCGTTTTGACGGACTTCGCCGCGCCTGCGGGCTATACTTGCCCCATGAATGTGATTTATGTGGATTCGCTGTTTTTATTCAACGCGGCGGTGGATTATCTTCTTCTGCTTTCCGCGGGAAAGTTGTGCGCGCTGCCGCTGCGCCGCGGTCGCATGGCGCTGGGCGCTGCGCTGGGCGGTGCGTTTGCCGTTGGCGCGGCGCTGCTGCCGGGGGTGTTTGGGCTTTGGACGGTGAAGCTGCTGGCGGGGGCCGCGGCGGTAGCGCTTGCTTTTGGCGCGCAGCGGCGCACCCTGAAAGCGATTGTGGCATTTTTTGCTGTGGCTGCGGCTTTCGGCGGTGCGGTGCAGGCGGCGGCAACGCTGGGCGGCGAGCGCACAGGCGGCAATGTTCCTGTTTCGATGCGGGTGTTGGTGCTGTCGTTTGCGCTGTGCTATGTGCCGGTGTCGCTGGTGTTTCGCCATGTCGGACGGCGCAGCGAGCGGCGGCTGCACCGTGCGGAACTGACGATGAACGGCAGGGAAACGGAATTTACCGCGCTGGAGGACAGCGGAAACGAACTGACCGATCCCATGACGGGCTGCAGCGTTCTGGTGGCGGAGGCATCCGCACTCGCGCCGGTGTTTGACGCACCGGAACTGCTCTGCGGCGATGCTCCGACAGCGCTGGAGCGGCTCGCCGCTGCGGGACGCTACGGACAGTTTCGCCTGCTGCCGTGCGCGTGCGTTGCGGCGGAGCGAACGCTGCTTTTGTGCTTTCGGCCGCAAAAGCTGGTTGTGGATGGGGTGCCGCGGCGCGATATTGTGGTGGCGATCAGCCCGAACCGGCTTTCGCAGGACGGGGAATATCAGGCGATCATATGAAAGGACGGGGAGCGGACTATGAAGCAAAGATTGAACGTGTTGGGACGGATTGCGCTGCGGCTGCGGCTGCTTGCGGCGCGGCTGGCGCTGGCGCTGCGGATGCCGGACGCGGTGCACTATATCGGCGGGAGCGATACGCTGCCGCCGCCGCTTTCCGCTGCGGAGGAACAGGCGGTGGTGGAAGCGCTGACGGCGGGGAGCGAGGATGCACGAAAAACGCTGATTGAGCACAATCTTCGTCTGGTGGTGTATATCTCGCGCCGTTTTGAAAATACGGGCGTTGGACTGGAGGACCTGATCAGCATCGGCACCATCGGACTGATCAAGGCCATCTCAACATTCCGCGCGGACAGAAATATTAAAATCGCAACCTATGCCTCGCGCTGCATTGAAAACGAAATACTGATGTATCTGCGTAAGCTGGGCGGCGCAGCCCACAGCGTTGTCAGCTTTGACGAGCCGCTGAACACGGACTGGGACGGAAACGAACTGCTGCTGTCCGACGTGCTGGGCACGGATGCCGACGAAGTTTCGCGTGCGCTGGAGGAGGATGCGGAGCGGCAGTTGCTGCTGGAAGCGGTGGAACGGTTGGACGAGCGGGAAAAACGCATCATTGTTCTGCGCTTCGGTCTGATG
>SVMK01000088.1 GCA_015067465.1 Oscillospiraceae bacterium | reverse complement strand
AAGATCACCGCGATCACGCAGATTGCGTACTGTCTTGCGGTTTTGCTTTTTGTGCGCACTTCAAAGATGCACCCATACAGAATGGTCAGCAGCACAATGCCGCAAACAGCTTCCATAGAGATTACAGCCGTTGCCATTTCCGTCCAACTCCTTTCGCTGCGGTCGCGCAAGCATTCCCGTGCAAGTGATGTGCCCGGCCTTTGTATTACCTGCCGTAACACACGCGCCAAAAAAGCACGTGCTTCGGCACATTGCCGCACAATACCACATCTTTTTATAGTATTATATAGTATAATTAAATTTTTTCAACACAATTTTATTTCGCAGTTATAGTTAATTTTTGCGGAATAATGTCAAAAAGGCATTGCAATCCGATCATTTGACCTGTATACTGACTCTATTCAGTATAATCGGAGTTATTTATGATAATCCTTTGTCTTTCCTATGCGGCAGTTGTTTTGATTGCATATCTGTTCGGTTGCTCCAATCTGGCATATTTCATCTCCCGCAGCCGCGGGGTAAACCTGCGTGAATGCGGCTCCGGCAATCTCGGAACCTCCAACGCACTGATCGCATTTGGCTGGTCTTCCGCCGTGCTGGTCGGCATCCACGATATCGGCAAAGCCGTCATTGCGGTTTTGCTCGCGCAGGCCGTGTTTCCCGAGCTTACGTTTATCGGCGCGGTCGCCGGGGTTTCCTGCGTTTTGGGGCATGTTTTTCCCTTCTATCTGCGTTTTCGCGGCGGAAAGGGCTTTGCCGCCTATCTCGGCATGACGCTGGCGCTCAACTGGAAGTTTGCCCTTATCATGGTGCTTGTGGTCGTGGTTGTCTCTCTTGCTTCCGACTATATCGTGGTCGGCACGGTTACAACGATGATCACCGTTCCGATCTATATGGGCATTGCCGCCAAAAGCTTTGTTCTTGCCGGGGTTTTGTGCATTGCTTCGTTCGTCATTTTGTATCAGCACAGAGACAACTACGTTCGCATGCGCAACGGCACGGAAATCGGCATCCGCCACGCCGCAATCGGAACCGAGAAAAAAAACGGCTGACCGTCCGTTCCGCAAATCCGCATTTTCATTCCCGCCCGCAGCCGCCGCTTTCGGCTGTGGGCGTTTATTTTTCGCACGTTTCATCCCAAACCGCAAACAAGGAGATTGCACCGCCATGGCACGCACCAAAACTTCACCTATCCCTGCCGCACTGCGCGCGGCATTCCCTCATACCATCCCCATCCTCGCCGGCTTTCTCTTCATCGGCATAGCCTACGGCGTGTATATGAATGTATCGGGTTTCGGCTTTGTCTATCCCATGCTGATGAGCCTGCTGATTTTCGGCGGCTCACTGGAGTTTTTGGCGGTTGCCATGCTCCTGTCCAAATTTTCGCCGCTCTCGACGCTGATGGTCGCGCTGATGGTGCAGGCCCGGCATCTGTTTTACGGCATCGCCATGCTGGACAAATACAAAGGCCTCGGCTGGAAGCGCGCCTATCTCATCTTCGGCCTGTGCGACGAAACCTTCTCTGTAAACTGCACCGCCGAGATCCCGGACGGCATTGACCGCGGCTGGTTTTATTTCTTTGTCACCCTGCTCAATCAGCTTTACTGGGTTTGCGGCGCAACGCTCGGCGGCCTGCTCGGCAGTCTTTTCACATTCAACACTGCAGGGCTGGACTTTGTGATGACCGCAATGTTCGTGGTTATCTTCCTGGAGCAATGCCGCAAGGAAAAGCAGCCGTGGACCGCACTGATCGGTCTTGGTGCCTCTCTTGTGTGCCTGCTTGTTTTCGGGGCAGATTCGTTCATTCTTCCCTCCATGGTGTGCATTTTCGCATTCCTGCTCCTGTTCAAAAAGCCGATTGCAAAGGCAGGTGATTTTCAATGACAAAGCTGCAGCAGATCATCACCATCGCCATGTGCGTGCTCGGCACGCAGGTCATGCGCACGCTTCCGTTTCTCGTTTTTTCCTCAGCCAAACCCACTCCGCGCCTTGTGCAGTATCTCGGCAAGGCACTGCCCGCGGCTGTGTTTGCCATGCTGGTGGTTTACTGTCTGAAAAGCGCCCGGCCCGTTGCCGGTATCCCCGCGCTGACCGAGCTGATTGCAATCGCCGCCACCGTGCTGCTGCATCTGTGGCGCAAAAACATGCTGCTGTCCATCGCGGGCGGCACGCTTTGCTATATGGTCCTCATCCAAACGGGGATCCTGCCTGTTTAACGCAGCGATCCCCCGTGCTTTTTGCATCCCTTGTGCCGTCCTTTGGTCCATTTGTACGAAAAAAATGCAATTCCTATTGCATTCCGGTCAAACGTATGGCATAATAAACATACTGTACGCTGAATTCAAGATACAGTTTTCTCAAATCCAATATATCCGGCAAATCGGTCGAAAGGCCGAATACGCAAAACTAAAGGGCCTGAACCGCGAGGATGGCAGCCAGTTGCACATGCATGTCTGCCTAAAACCCGGCAGACATTTTTTATTGCCCGGTTCCGGACGCAGACTACAGTTTTTTCCGCTGCCGTGCGGGCGCACCGCAGCGGAATGTAAGGGTGGGAGTTTTATTTGAACCGCATCACACACAAATCACATCATACCCGCGCATCGCGCGTTTTGGCCGTTTTTCTGCTGCTGACGCTCTGTTTTGCGCTGCTCGCCGTTCCTTCCGAAGCCTATAACCGCACGGTGCGCATCGGATATTATCTGATCCCCGGTTACTACGCCGCAACCGAGGACGGCGCGGTTTCCGGCTATGGCGCAAGCTACAACGAAAGCGTTGCCCGCTACGCCGGCTGGAAGCTGTTTTACATCCCCTACAGCGATCATGACGCCGCAGTTCGGGCACTCGCCGCCAAAGAAATCGACATGCTTGCTCCCGTACTCTATTCCGAAGAGCTTGAACAGGATTTTGCCTTCAGCGCATTCCCGCTCGGCACGGAATACGGCGCGCTGCTCACGCTCGAAAAGCGCGACGACCTCATTTACGAGGACTACACCTCCTTTGCAGGACTGAAGATCGGTTATCTCCCTTCCGACGGTTTTCTTGACAAGTTCTACGAATATGAAGCCCGCAACAAATTCTCCGCCACCCTCGTCAGCTACCGCAACACCGCGTGGCTGCTCACCGCGCTGAAATCCGGCGACGTGGACGCCATTATCCTCGACCTTGCCGAAAAGCCTGCGGATCTGAAGCTGCTCGGCAAATTCGGCGCTACGCCCTATTTCTATATGCTCAACAAATCCTCCAAGGACCTGTTGGTGGAGCTCAACGATACGCTCGATTCCCTGCACGCGGACCATCCCGAGCTGCAGTATAACCTCACCGAGCTGTATTATCCCGTTTTTGTGGACACGCCGCTTTCCAAGCGAGAGTTGGATTTTATCGAGCGCAGCGAAACGCTGAAAGTTGCCTGCCGGCTCAACAGCCCCCCCTTCTCCTACATAGACGAGGCCAGCGGTCAGATGTGTGGCGTGGATATCTCCATTATGGACCGCATCGCGCAAATCTCCGGGCTGAAGTTTGAATATGTTGCCGCGCCGGAAGATTCCAATCTGACAGATTTCGCCGTGCAGTCCAACGCTGCCATCATCGCCGGCATCAGCTTCGACCGCAAAACCATGCTCTATAACCAGGGCTACACCAACTCCTATCTGGATTCTTCCTTCCACTTCATCGGCGAAAAAGGCATGGTGTTCAGCTCAACGAAGCATCTCAAGGTGGCGCTCACCTGCGAAAAGGCCGAAGAGCTTGAATACTGGCGCTCAAAATATCCTTATTTCGATTTTTCCCGCTTCGCCACGCTGACTGAGTGCGTGGACGCGCTTCACTCCAAGCAGGTCGATATGCTGATTTGCGACCGCTTTAATCTGGACTCCATAATGGCCCAGCCGAAAAACGCCAAACTTGCCTCTCTGCCCTGCAATGTTATCCCCACGCTGCGTCGCTGCGAGGTTACGACAAACAACGACACCAATGCGGAAATCATTGTTTCCATCATCAACAAATCGCTGCGCCACATCTCCGAGCAGGAGCGCGAAAGTCTTGTTGTTGCCGCTTCCGGCCGCTATATGCTGCAGGTTCAGAAAAGCATCGCCTCCGCAGCAACCATGAATCAGTACAAATCCATGCTGGGATTCACCATTGCGCTGATCGTTGTTCTGATCGTTTGCGGTATTTTCATCTTCCGCTACCGTCGCCGCACGCAAAACGCCATCAAAATGGACGAAGACAAGTTTTTGCATATTGCCAACAACATCAACGGCGGCGTGCTCACCCTTGTCAGCAACAGTTCGCTGGAAATCGCCTATTGCAACAACGGATTTTTCGTGCTGCTCGGCTGCACCCCCGAGGAATACACCGCTGCCGGCGCCACATCGTTCCTCACTTACGTTCACCCCGAGGATCTGCACAAGCTTCTCGCCATGACGAACTCCAACACGCACGATTTCGCCATGGATCTGCGGCTACGCCGCTTTGACGGAACGTATATCCCCACATTGTTTAACTGCACCATAGAGCAGCACGACGAGGGTGATCGCGGATTCTACTGCGTTATCATGGACATGTCCGAGCAAAACAAGCTGCTGGAGCGTCTGCGCATCGAAAACCGCCGCACCGAGCTCATACTCGAGCGCGTGGAAGAAGTTTTCTTTGAACTGAATATCCGCGAGCTTGTTGTCACAACATCGGACAGCTTTATCTCCAAATTCGGCTGGACGATGCCCGAACA
>SVMK01000087.1 GCA_015067465.1 Oscillospiraceae bacterium | reverse complement strand
CGATCAACGATTTCTGCGTTGTTGAGATGAGCAACTTCTATCTCGATATCATCAAAGATCGCCTTTACTGCGAAGAGCGCACCGGCCTGAAGCGCCGCAGCGCCCAGACCGCGATGTATCTCATCCTGGCCACCATGACCAAGATCATGGCGCCCATCCTGGTTTACACCGCCGACGAAATCTGGCAGGCAATGCCCCACAGCAGCGCCGACGACGCACGCAACGTTGTTTTCAACGACATGAACCAGCCGTTCGAGGCCTATGCCCTCAGCGCCGACGCCATGGCAAAGTGGGACAAGGTGATTGCCGCACGCAACGCCGTGAACCTTGCGCTGGAAACCGCCCGCGCAGAGAAGAAGATCGGCAAGAGCCTGGAAGCCAAGGTGGAACTGACCGTTCCCGCCGACATGGCCGCGCTTGCGCAGATGCCCGCAGCCGACGTTGCGGATCTGTTCATCGTGTCTCAGGTCAGCGTTACGGTGGGCGATGCGCTGAATGTCAGCGTTGCTCCCGCCGACGGCGACAAGTGCCCCCGCTGCTGGAAGCACACCGTTGATGCCAACGGCGACGGCCTGTGCCCCCGCTGCGCCGCCGTTGTTGCCGCGCAGGCATAAAAAATCCGCTGCCGTCCCGCGAACTGCGGGGCGGCAGATGCGCCGTAAAAACCGTGCGCTCGCGCCCTGCATTCGCCGCTTCTGCGGTTAAAATTGCCGTTTGCAGCCGCTTTGCGTCCGGTCGCGCAGCGCAGCGCCGATTCAAACGCGCAGCGCCATGTTTTCCCGTCGCGGGCTGATTTATAAAAAGGCCCGCGCGCAAAAAGGAGGTTTTTTCTCATGATGTACGCCATCGTGGCTGTCATCGCCCTGATTCTTGACCAGGCAGTGAAATACTGGACAACCGTGAACATCGCGGTGGACTCCGGCTCGGCAAAGCTGATCCCCGGCGTGATCCACCTCGCCAATGTTCACAACACCGGCGCCGCTTTCAGCTTTCTTGAGGGCGCACGCTGGCTGTTTGTTGTTTTGTGTATCCTGTTCGTCGCCATCGTGGTGTATGTTCTCGTGAAGGACATCATTCGTCAGCCGCTTGCCCGCTGGATGGCCGTGCTTGTTTCCGCCGGCGCCATCGGCAACTGCATCGACCGCATCGTCTGCGGCTACGTTGTGGATATGTTTGAATTTGATTTCAAGATCTTCAACCGTGCCTTCCCCGTTTTCAACGTGGCCGACATCTTTATCACGCTCGGCGCCATTATCTTCTGCGTTTGCATCCTGTTGGAGAAAACCGAGCCGGGCGCCCAGCCGCGCAAGAGCGCAAAGGCTCCGCGCGCCGCTGCCAAATCCGCCGCTGCGGACACGGACAACGCTCCCGCAGCGCGCAAGCCCCTCGTTCGCCAGCGCACCAAGCTGCAGATTCCCGAATTTCCCAAGCGCGCGCAGGCCGAAGCACCCGCAATGGATCCCAACGATCCCTTTGCCGAGTGGGAGCGCCGCGCTGCCGAAACCGCAAGCGCACCTGCAGCGCCCGCAAACAATGTGGTCTACACCCAGCCCGCAGCGCCCGCTGCACCGGCGGCAACCGCATACACTCAGCCCACAGCACCCGCTGCACCGGCCGCACCTGCACATACTCAGCCCGCAGCTCCCGCTGCACCGGCAGCGCCTGCATACACGCAGCCCACAGCGCCCGCTGCACCGGCGGCGCCTGCACATACTCAGCCCGCAGCACCCGCTGCACCGGCGGCGCCTGCACATACTCAGCCCGCAGCGCCCGCTGCAAGCTACAATCTCGACGATATTCTCGCAGAATTCAGAGATCTTTAATGGAACAAATATTTTTTACAGTTACGGAAACAGGGGAGCGCATTGACGCTCTCCTTCCGCGTATCGTGCCGGATTTAACCCGCAGCAGCGCACAAAAGCTGCTGGAAACGGGAAATGTTCTGGTGAACGGCGCTACGGTCAGAAAAAACTACAAAACGCAGACCGGGGACGAGCTGACAATCACGCCACCGGACGTGGAGGAAATTCCGCTGTTGCCGCAGGACATCCCGCTCGACGTTGTGTTTGAGGATGATGACGTGATCGTCGTCAACAAGCCGCGCGGTATGGTTGTCCACCCCGCACCCGGTCATCCGGACGGCACGCTGGTCAACGCGCTGCTGTTTCACTGCGGCGATTCACTCAGCGGCATCGGCGGCGAAAAGCGCCCCGGCATTGTCCACCGCATTGATATGGACACCAGCGGACTGATCATCGCGGCTAAAAACGATTTTGCCCATCAGAAGCTCTCCGCCCAGCTCAGCGACCATAGCATGTTCCGCATTTATGAATGCATTGTTTACGGCGGCATGCGCGACGACAGCGGCACGGTTAGCGCGCCCATCGGGCGGCATCCGGTTGACCGAAAGCGCATGGCGGTTACTGCCCGCGGCGGACGCGAAGCCGTTACGCACTGGGAAGTGATCACGCGATATGCCGGATTCACCCATATGCGCTGCCGACTGGAAACCGGGCGTACGCATCAAATTCGTGTTCACATGGAGCACATCGGCCACCCCATTGCGGGCGATCTTGTATACGGCCGCAAAAAAGCCGAGAAGGGTTTGTCAGGCCAGTGCCTGCACGCGCGCGAGCTGCGCTTTATCCATCCCCGCACGGATGAGCCGGTTCATCTCATTTGCCCCCTGCCCGATTATTTCACGGCGTTTCTCTCTCGCCTCGGCAACAGCGCAGGATCATAATCTTACACGTTTTTGCTGCTTCGGCGCGTAACGTGCAACGCGGCGGCGGCATACTATGGCATACGCATCTATTTTCATGGAGGAACAGCTTTGGATCTGTTTATCACTGTGATCGAGGTCATCGGCACGATCGCTTTTGCGCTCAGCGGCGTTGTAACCGGAATGCGTAAGAATTTTGATATTTTCGGCGATCTGATCCTTGGCGTTGTCACCGCGGTCGGCGGCGGCATTCTGCGCGATCTGATGATCGGCCGCGTTCCGCCCAGCTGCTTTCGCAACCCCATCTACCTCATCATCGCCCTCGCCGCTTCGCTGATTTTCTGTCTGCCGTTTATCAGCGGCGCACTGCTGAAGTCGCAAAAGCTCTATAACTGGGCGCTTTTTTACATGGACACCGTCGGCCTTGCGGTTTTCACCGTTGTGGGCGTACGCACGGCAATGCAGGTTTCCGCCGATTTTGGCTGCACGCTCCTGCTCACCGTTGGTGTGCTCACAGGCTCGGGCGGCGGCGTTCTCCGCGATGTTCTCGCGGGCGACACGCCTTACATATTCCGCAAGCATATCTACGCCACCGCCTCACTTTGCGGTGCAGCTTGCTACCTACTCCTGCATGCGCACATACGCGAGTATGTTGCCGTGCTCGCCGCGCTCACCGTTGTTGTCGCGCTGCGAACGCTTGCAAGGATCTTTGAATGGAATCTTCCACACCCGAAACTTCCCGAAAAAATTACAAAATAAGATAAGGAGAAACGCATATGCTTATCAATCTCATCATTTCCGTCCTCATCGGCGCGCTCTGCGGCTGGATCGCAGGCAAAATCATGAATCTGAAGGGCAGCTTCATTTTCAACGCCATCCTCGGTATCGTCGGCTCTGTTGTCGGCCGTCTGATCGCGGGTCTGCTCGGCATTTCCGCAAGCAAGGTCAGCATCGGCGGCATCATCATTTCCGTCGCCGGCGCCTGCCTTGTTGTCTGGGCTGTCCGTAAGCTCACCGCCAAGAAGTAATCCTGCAGACGCTCGCTTAGGTTAAAGTTCACGCAGCAACGCACCTCGCGATAGCGCCAAAACAAAAAGCCCATCCAAACCGATTGCCGGTCCGGATGGGCTTTTTCGTCAGGAAATCACATATACATATATAAAATATACGCGCATCGGTGCCGCACCAGGAGCAGAATAATCTTGCATCACCGCGCGGGTATAGCGCACTGTGTGCAGCGTATGGGGCCGCACACTCCACTGCAGACGCGGCGCAAGCTCTGTTGCGTGCTCGCACACAGCGCGTCTCAGGGCGGACCGGAGTGCCGGAAAATTCGCAAGAAACAGCAAAAAACGCGCAGGAGCATCCTCCTGCGCGTATATATTATGTTGGCACTGCCCTATTTTCCCGGTCCGTCTCCAGACAAGTATCTTCGGCGCGGGCGAGCTTAACTGCCGTGTTCGGAATGGGAACGGGTGGACCCTCGCCGCTAAAAGCACCAACTATGAAAACTAAGAAAACGAGCCCGGAATTCTCCGGGCTCTTTGTGTTGGCATTGACCTATCTTTCCAGTCCGTCTCCAGACAAGTATTGTCGGCACTGCTGAGCTTAACTGCCGTGTTCGGAATGGGAACGGGTGGACCCTCAGCGTTAAAAACACCAACTATATAAGGGCATTGCACCCTCAAAACTGAACAAAGGGAAAGAAAGAGGAAGGAAGGCAGATGCCTGCATAAATATTGTAGGTCAAGCCCTCGGGTTATTAGTATCGGTCAGCTGAATGTGTTACCACACTTACACCTCCGACCTATCAACGTCATAGTCTACGACGACCCTTACTCTCCGAAGAGATGGGAGATCTTATCTTAGGGAAAGTTTCACGCTTAGATGCCTTCAGCGTTTATCTCGTCCCGACATAGCTACCCAGCTGTGCCGTTGGCACGACAACTGGTGCACCAGAGGTCAGTCCATCCCGGTCCTCTCGTACTAAGGACAGCCCCCTTCAAATCTCCTGCGCCCGCAACAGATAGGGACCGAACTGTCTCACGACGTTCTGAACCCAGCTCGCG
>SVMK01000086.1 GCA_015067465.1 Oscillospiraceae bacterium | reverse complement strand
TGACCATGCAAGCGAAATCACCGTCTCTGTCGTACCTCTCCCCAACGACGAGATGAAAGGCCGCATCATCGGCCGCGAGGGCCGCAATATCCGCAGCATCGAAACGCTGACGGGCTGCGACCTCATCATTGACGACACGCCCGAAGCCATCACGGTTTCCAGCTTTGACCCCGTGCGCCGCGAAGTGGCGCGCATGGCGCTGGAAAAGCTGATTGCAGACGGCAGAATCCACCCCGCCCGCATCGAGGAAATGGTAGCGAAATCTCAGAAAGAGGTTAACGCCGTTATCAAGAGCGAGGGCGAACGCGCTGTGTTCGAAACCGGCGTGCAGGGGCTCCATCCCGATTTGATCAAGCTGCTCGGCCGCCAGAAATACCGCACCAGCTTCGGTCAGAACGTGCTGAACCACTCCGTCGAAGTTGCGCACATTGCGGGGCTGATGGCAAGCGAACTCGGCGTTGACGTTGCAACCGCAAAGCGCGCCGGTCTGCTGCACGACATCGGCAAGAGCATCGACCATGAGGTTGAGGGCAGCCATGTCACCATCGGCGTGGACATTGCAAAGAAGTACAAAGAATCGGAAGACGTGATCCATGCGATCGAAGCGCACCACGGCGACGTGGAGGCTCACACGATCATTGCCTGCCTTGTTCAGGCCGCGGACGCGATTTCCGCCGCACGTCCCGGCGCGAGACGCGAAAACATTGAAAACTATGTCAAGCGTCTTGAAAAGCTGGAGGAGGTGTCCAAATCCTTCCCTGGAATTGAGAGCACCTATGCCATCCAGGCCGGCCGCGAGATCCGCGTGATGGTCAAGCCGGATCAGGTCACCGAAGACCAGATGACACTGCTTGCAAGGGATATTGCGAAGAAGATCGAAGAAGAACTGACCTATCCCGGCCAGATCAAGGTTCACGTCCTGCGTGAAACCAAGGCGATCGAGTACGCAAAATAAACCCCAGCGCGTTTTTCAACCTGAAAGTAAACCGGCGGGAGAAATCCCGCCGGTTTGTTTCTTTATGTATGCACGCTGTTCGTGTGCGCTCTCAGAGCCGCAAGCGCCGGAAATGCGGGAAAAGCTCTTGTTTTCCCGGCGGGAATACAGTATAATAAGCTATTAAATTTTGAATGACAGGTGCACGATTATGAAGGCATATTCCGAAATGACAAAAAATGAGCGGCTCGCAGAGCTCGCGGTTCAGAAGCAGCTTTACCAGAAAGAAAAGGCGGCGGGGCATGCGCTGAACATGACGCGCGGCAAGCCGGATGCCACCCAGCTGAATCTGAGCATGGATATGCTGCAGCAGAATCCCTATGATCTGATTTATACCCGCCGCGGTACCGACGTGAGAAACTACGGCGAGCTGGCCGGAACGGACGAAGCGAAGGAACTGTTTGCAGAGGTGCTCGGGCTGAAGCCCGAAAATATTTTCATGGGCGGACAGAGCAGCCTGAGCCTGATGTATGATATGATGATCAAAGCGCTGGTTCTCGGCGTTTACGGCGGCAGCAAGCCCTGGGGCCAACAGGGACCGCTGAAATTCCTGTGTCCCGCACCCGGTTATGACCGCCATTTCCGCATCTGCGAGGAATTCGGCATCGAGATGATCAGCATTCCCATGACGCCGCAGGGCCCGGATATGGACATGGTCAGACAGTATGCCGAGTCGGATCCCAGCGTGAAGGGCATCTGGTGCGTGCCGAAATACTCCAACCCCCAGGGTTATACATATTCCGACGAAACGGTGGAGGCGTTTGCTGCGCTGAAGCCTGCGGCGGATGATTTCCGCATTTTCTGGGACAACGCCTATTATGTCCACGGCTTCCGCGAGAAGGACGATCCGTTGGCTAACATCTTCGACCTGTGCAAGAAGTACGGCAGCGAGGACATGGTGTACGAATTCATGTCCACAAGCAAGGTGACTTTTGCCGGCGCGGGCGTTGCCGTTTTTGCGGCGAGCGAGAACAATATTGAATTTCTGACCAAGCAGATGAGCGTGCAGACGCTCGGCTACGACAAGATCAACCAGCTGCGCCATGTGCGCTATTTCAAGAGCGCTGCAGGACTGAAAAAGCATATGAAAAAGCAGGCGGACTATCTCCGCCCGAAATTCGACTGCGCCCTTGCTGCGATGGAAAACGGTTTTGGAGGACTGGGCATCGGCGAATGGACGAAGCCGAACGGTGGCTATTTCATCAGCTTTGACGGCCTGCCCGGAACGGCAAAGCGCACGGTTCAGCTCTGCGCGGAAGCCGGCGTTGCGCTCACGCCCGCGGGCGCGGCTTTCCCCTACGGTCTCGACCCTGAGGACAAGAACATCCGCATCGCACCGAGCTACCCCACCACGGAGCAGCTTTACCAGAGCATCAATATTTTTTGCATCTGCGAAAAAATCGCGGCGCTCGAAGTTTTGACAGCGGAATAAATAAACAATAAGCAGCCCCTGCATGATTGTTTCATGCAGGGGCTGCTTTATGCTGCGCGGAGCGCAGCGCGGTTCAGTTCATGGTTCTTGTGGCGATCAGATCCACGCCCGTGCCGAGCAGGTCCGGAATAATCACCTGACCCGAGGTTACGGGCGCGGCAACGGAAACGGCGGCAATCGCGGACATGGCATCCATCAGTTTTGCACGGGGGATGGGAGCGCGGGTGCGGACGGGGCAGCGGCATTCTTCGCTGCCGGTGAGGCGCACGGTGGTGGTGAGAACGCGGATGGGATTGAGCAGCTCGTCCCTGCCGTAGGACACGCCGCGTTCGCAGGCGTTGCCGGTTACCTTATAGTCATTTTTCTCGTCCACCTTCAAACGGCAGCTGTTGGGGCAGACGATGCAGATTACGTCGGTCATATTCACGCCTCCTGTTCCGTTGCGCAAACGGTGACGGCACCGTCGTTGGGATCAAGCGATTCAAACAGCGCGAGGGGAAGACTGAACTTCTCCATCGAACTGGCGGACATATATGCCCGCTTGTAGCGCGCGATTTGCCTGTCGCCCTGCTTCACAACAATGCAGGCGTTTTCGCCGAAGGATTTTTTGACGCGCAGAAACACTTCTATGGACTTATCAACATTGCCGCGGCGCACGCGCATGGGCACGGTGTACTTCACGTTGTCGCCGGCTGCAAGCTCCAGAGCATTGGTGTCGGTGCATTCGCCGTGCAGCACATAGTCCGCTGCGGCCTTGCCCGCGCGAACGCTTTCGGAGGTGACAAAATCCACCAGATCGTGCACCTGCAAAACATTGCCGCAGGCGAAGATGCCGGGAACGGCGGTTTCGTTGTTTTCAAACACCACCGCGCCGCCGGTGCGGCTGTCGATGGGAATGCCGACGGAACGCGTCAGCTCATTTTCCGGGATCAATCCGACGGAGAGCAGCAGCGTGTCGCAGTCAAAGATCTTTTCCGTGCCGGGGATGACGTTGCGGCGGCTGTCCACCTGCATGGCAACAACCTGCTCCACGCGGTTTTTGCCGCGAACTTCCGTGACGGTGTGGTTGAGCAGCAGGGGAATGTTGAAGTCGTGGATGCACTGCTGCACGTTGCGGGCCAGACCGTCCGCAGTGCTGCCGGCACCGATGCAGGCGAGCACCTGTGCGCCTTCGAGCGTCATGCGGCGTGCCATAATCAGGCCAATGTCGCCGGTGCCGCGAATTACCACGCGGCGGCCGACGGAGTAGCCAAACTGGTTCATATACATCTGCGCGGTTCCGGCGGTGATCACGCCTGCGGGGCGTGTGCCGGGGATGCCCACTGCGCCGCGGCTGCGTTCACGGCAGCCCATGGCGAGCACGATGCTCTCAGCGCGCAGGGTGCGGAATCCCGCAGTACTGCTTACGCTGACCTCGCGGTCTGCGGTGATGCGCAGCACGGTTGCGTCGGTCAGCAGTTCAACGCCGGTTTGCGCGATCAGGTCGATGAAACGGCCTGCGTATTCCGGGCCGGTCAGCGCCTCACCGAAATGGTGGAGGCCGAAGCCGTTGTGGATGCACTGGTTGAGGATGCCGCCGAGGTGCTTGCTGCGCTCAATGATCAGGATGCTGCGCAGGCCTGCTTCCCAAGCGGCGTGGGCTGCGGCAAGACCCGCAGGACCGCCGCCGATGACGATCAGCTGATAGGTGGTCATGCCTGTGCGCCTCCTTTCGTTTCGTAAGCGAGCAACTCGCTGCCGGGATCTTCCAGGCAAACGTCCAGCCAGTCCACGCCCAGCTCGCGAACGATCAGCTCATGCACGCGCGGTGAGCAGAAGCTGCCCTGGCAACGGCCGAGACCCGCGCCGCAGCGGCGCTTGACGGCGTTGACGGAATGCGGGGGAATGGGCGAGCGGAGCGCGGCGACGATTTCGCCTTCGGTGATCAGTTCGCAGCGGCAAACCACCCGGCCATAGGCCGGATCACGGGCAATCAGGTCGTTTTTCTCCTCGTCGGAGAGCGCGGTGAAGCGGACATGGGTGCGGCCGTCGACAAAATCGGCTTTCGGCTCAAGCTTCAGGCCTGCTTTTTCCAGAACGGTTACGGCGTATTCTCCGGTTGCGGGGGCGGCGGTCAGGCCGGGCGATTTAATGCCCGCGAGATCAATGAAGCCGGGGAAGGCCGCGCTTTCTTCGATGACGTAGTCGTCGCGGTTGGAGTTGGCGCGAACACCGCAGAAATTGCGGATATTCTGCGACAAATTTACCTGCGGAACGCTGCGCTTTGCGGCCTGTGCGATGGCGGCAAGGCCGGCTGCGTCCGTGGAAGTATCGTCCGGCGCGCCGGGAACGGCATCCGGACCGACAATGAGTCCGCCGTGAACGGTGGGACTGACAAGAACACCCTTGCCCTTTTCGTTCGGACACTGGAAGATGGTTGCCTTTACGCGGCCCGCTTCAGCCTTGTCCAGCAGGAAATACTGACCGCGCGTGGGAACGATTTTATAGTCCGGCGTTTCGAGAAAGCTGCGGATTTCCGCAGAATAAACGCCGGCG
>SVMK01000012.1 GCA_015067465.1 Oscillospiraceae bacterium | reverse complement strand
CGAAATACACGCAAGGACAAAACTGCAAATTTGAATCACACCGCTTGAAAAAACGGGAATAACCAATCCGCTGCTCCCAACCGTTGTGATGAAAAAGAACATGAGGAACGCAACAAACAATTCAAAAATCAGCGTGGGATTGGTGCAGCGCTCAGCAAACCTGCCGGCAGCATCTTTGACCCGTACCAGCTTCATGTGCGCCTGTGCTTTTTTGAAATGCCTCGCCGGATTTCTTTTAAGCGCCAGCAAATCCCGCCTCATGTCTTCCGGAAGCGTCCTGGACTGTTCGATGGCTTCCTGGGGAATGAACTGCAGGTTGTATTGAATGGCCTCCAACTCCTTGTCAGTTGCCTTTACATTCCAGATTCTGCCCAAACAGGCTCTGTGCTCCTCCTCCAGCAGTGCAGGTAAATAATGCCGGTAAAATTCAGGATTGTCATATTCTTCGTGAAGTTCCTTCCATCTTTGCAGCATGGAGGAGAACTTAAAGTTGTTCGCGGTAGAGTCCGCACTGTCGACCCGATAGTTGTAATAGGGTTTGTCGAGCCATGCGATTTTTTCGGTCGCAACCAGACTATCCACGCGGAATTTCTGATCAACATATGCGCCGCCTTTCGCCTGGACAAACCGGAGATTAGTCTCTCGCACATATGTGGTTTTGTAGAGACAACTCCAGAGGGAGGGATGAATTCTCAAAAGCATCGGGAACTCTTTTGTGGCAAATGTCTGAAACGCAGGCAACTGCTCCTGCGCCAGCCTCCTGTGCCAACAGTCAAACCGGCGACCGTCTGAAAAATAATCCCAAAACGGAGTTTTCACCATATCTGCATCTAACGCCTCTGCGTAGGCATACATCTCTTCAAACATCTCCGGTTCAATCCAGTCGTCCGACTCGATGATGGCAATATATTCGCCTCTTGCCATATCAAATCCCAGATTGCAGGAAGCACCGTAACCCCCGTTTTTCTGATGAGGGGCAACGATGCGGGGGTCGTGTGCCTCGAAGTAGTCAATGATTTCCCGGCAGCGGTCCTGATCTCCCTCATCCACGATGATGATTTCCAGTTCCTCCATCGTCTGGTTCACAATGCTGTTCAGACACTGCGTCAGATACCGATCCACCTTGTAAACGGGAACGATGACGGACACTTTCGGATTCTCGCAGTATTTGTGCTCTTTGATTTCAAACGGCAGCTCTTTTTTTTCAACCATGTTCCTCTCTCCTACGAAATATTTTATCGAAAAATTGAGCTTTTACGCGCCCAATCGTGTAGCCAAAGCCATGTTCCACAACGCACCAATACAGGCCGACGAGTTTCCCGATGAACTTTTTCACGCCGCCTGCGCGGTTTTGCACGTTGTCCTGATACCATTTTTCGGGGGAATCGCAAATCCCGGTGAGCAGTTTTCTCTCGCGACCGGAAAATCCCATGTCGGCATAAGCCCCCTGTGTATACAAAGGCAGAAAGTCCTGCCGCATGCGATGCAAAAACGGCAGTTTAAATTCGTCTCCCACTCGGTTTAAGGAAAACATATACGCCCCAAACATTGCCAGCCAATAGGCCTTCTCCACATTTGGCGTCCACTGGCTGCGGGAGGACATGTTTTGGCGGATAAACGCATATTCATCGCAGATCGCAAACACCTTGCCGGGGCTGTGGATCGATGAATTCGGATTGTCCTGGCGATAATAGTAGAAGGCCTCCGGGACGAACACGACCCGCTCAGCCAAGGCAAAACTCTGGAACCAAAACCCGTTGTCCTGATAGGAGCCGCCCGGGGTCTGGTTGTGCCTGATGTGATGTTCATTCAAAAAGGTTCGCCGGTAAATGCCGCACCACGTATTCATGCCAAAGCGGAACGTTCTGGTTTCTTCCGAAGGCGTGAATACACGGTGGTAGTCCTTCCCGGACAACGCGGTTTTGATCTTCCACGTTCTTTGTTTTCCGTTTGCATCGTCAAAGAAACAGTAATAGTCTGATTTTACGATGTCCGCATTGTGCTTGCACGCCTGAGCGTAGAGACGTTCCAACATCGAGGTATCCACGAAATCGTCCGATTCTACAATCCCGATGTATTCGCCTTTGGCTGCATCCATGCACTCATTCACAGACTGCCCGTATCCGGAACCTTTTTTCGAGAGAATGACGATTCTGGAGTCTTGCTTCGCGGCATGTTGCAAAAACTCCAGCGTTCCGTCTTCGGAACCGCCATCGCCGATGAGGATTTCCAGCTCCCTCAACGTCTGTTCCTGCACGCTTTTCAAGCATTGCGCTATGTAGTTTTTTACGTTGTAGGTCGGGATGATCACCGAAACTTTGGGTGTCACTGTCATATTGATGGAACTCCAATAAAATAGTGATGGATGAACGCTGACACGTCGCTTATGTCGTAGCCGGAATGCACAACATGTTTCCATTCGTCCTTGCGTGGGATTTGGCTGTTATCAGACTTCAGCAGCTTCGAAACCCAGGCTGCAGTGCCCGCATGGAGCGACAAACGATGAAACTTTGTGGTAACAGAGGCTTCCTGCGGCACGAATTGGCTGCATACCACAGGCAATCCGTTTGCCTGTGCTTCGATGGCCACAATCCCCAGACCTTCAAAGCGGCTTGGAAACGCGAAAACATCCATCGCGCAGTAAAGCTTTTCCGGCTCGTCCGTTATACCGTAAAACAGAACATTTCCTGACACTCCCAGTGCCTTTGTCCGCCTTACCAAAGCGCCTTTGTCCTCGCCCTCACCGACCAGCAGGAGTTTGGCATTGGGCCGTCTTTCTAAAAGTTCGGGCATCAATTCAATTAAAAAGCTTTGATTTTTTTGATAGCACAACCGTCCTATGTTTCCAATTACAAACGCGTCGGTAATTCCCAGTTTGGCACGAACCTCATCACGCATGGTTTGATTGAATTTAAAGCGCTCAACATCGATTCCGTTCGGGATGAATCGATAGTTTTTCTTTTTTAGATCACCAGCAGGAAACAGAAACTTTGCGGCCGCCCCGGAACAAGCCCAAAACTCGGTAGCTGCGCTCGCATACAGCGAGCTCCCCAATTTGTGAAGCAGCATTTTAAGCCAACGTCCCTTGCTTTTACGTAAAGCCGTATTATGACTGTGCGCAATGCGAATTGGAACCCCTTCCTCTTTTGCAATCTGCACATAATAAAGGGACATCCCCTGAAACAGGTTAAAATGAACCACATCGTAGGCTCGCTCCTGCAGCAGCTTGCGGAATAGCGGATAGTTCCCGGGGCTTCTTAACCTGCCAGACAGTTCCAGAACGCGAATCCCTTTCCCTTCCAGATTCTGCGTAAAAATGCTGTGCTTGACGCATGCAGCAACGATATCGACTTCCATGTCGGTGAGGTCCATGTGGAGCAAAATGTTGTTGAGAAAGGATTCTATCCCACCCGATTCCCAGGTTTCACAAAAGCAGCAAATTCGGCGCATTGGCATTTCTCCCATTCAAAGAGTCGTTTTCTCGTTGTGGGTTCGGTATCTTGTTTGGCGGGCGATCCGTCAGGCATACGCATTACACACTTCCTCTGCCGGACCGTACATCTTCACCTGCCCATGCTCCAGCCACACTACGCGATTGCACATCTCGCGAATCTGCGCCAGATTGTGGGACACGAACAGCACCGTGGTGCCGCCGCCCATCAGTTCCAGCATGCGCCGATGACTCTTCTCCTGGAAATTGGCATCGCCGACCGACAATATCTCGTCCACAATCAGAATCTCGGGATTCACCACCGACGCCACAGAGAACGCCAGTCGTGCCAGCATTCCGGAGGAATAATTGCGAATCGGCATCTCAATAAAATGCCCCAGCTCGGAAAACTCCACAATCTCGTCGTATTTGGCGTTGAGGAACTCCTCGCTGTAGCCCAAAATCGCACCGTTGAGAAAAACATTCTCCCGCCCCGTCAGGTCAAAGTCGAAACCGGACCCCAGTTCCAGCATCGGCACAATGTTTCCGCAGGTTTTTACGCTGCCTTCCGTGGGCTTTAAGATGCCGGAGATCACCTTCAGCATCGTACTCTTGCCCGCGCCGTTGTGTCCGATCAGACCGAGCGTCTCTCCCTTTTGTACATCAAAAGAAACATGATCCAGCGCCGTAAACACGTTGTAATTCAGCTTTCCGCGGATTGCCGTTGTCACAAACTCTTTCAGCGACATGATCTTGTCGTTGTTCATTCGGAAGCGCATGGTCACATCCGAAACTTCTATCATCGTTTTGCTCATAGCCGCGCCCTCACAGATACAGCACAAATTTGTCCTGCGCCTTTCGGAAGATCAGCGCACCCACTGCCAGCATCACCAGCGCAATCATCAAGCACTGCACATATATGACCGGTTCCGGCGAAACGCCGCCCAGCACGCACATTCTCGCATTTTTCAGAAAGTGATACAGGGGATTTACCTGGTGCACAAACTTAAATCTGTCCGGCAGAATATTTTCGGGGTAAAAAATCGGAGTTGCATACATCCAGACGGTGCTGAGCACACCCCACAAAAACTGCGTATCCCGGAAGAACACCATGGATGCGGACAGCAGCAGTCCAAGCCCCAGCGAAAAAACTACCAGACATGCAAGGAAATACAGCGCCAGTACGGCGGATTTTTCAAAATGCACACCTGTAATAAGCGCCACAATCACAAGCGGAATCAGCGAAATCGCAAGGTTGATAACCGAGGATATCACACGCGTCAGCGGATAGATATATTTGGGCATATACACCTTGGTGATCAGCCCCGCATTACCCAAAATGGAGGTCAGGGACATGCCGCAGGATTCCGAGAAAAAATTGAAGGAAATGATGCCGATCAGAAGATAGACGGGATAATGGGGGATGTCGCTTTTGAATATCGTGGAGAAAACAAAATACTGCACGATCATCATCAGCAGCGGATTCAGGAAGCTCCAGAACATACCCAGAATCGAACGCTTGTACTTTGTCTTAAAATCGCGCGAAACCAGCTGACGGATCAAAAAGCGGTATTTTTGCAGCGCGATGATTGCATTAACAACATAGCTCCGCTTTCCCATACGGCAGCGGCGGAGGATAACGGCAAACACAGCAACCAGCAGCGCGCCAAAAACCGCAACAAACTTCCAGTAGTGCAGACCCGTCCAGATATAATCCGTTCCCGCAGCGGAGAAGCAAAGTGTGCCCTCCATCTCCGCACCGTTCACCGTAAGGCGCTGTCCATCGTTCTGAACGCTGGACGCCATCAGCGGTGCCGGAGCGCTGCCGGGTTGGGCATCGGAATACAGCCGCAGCACCAGCGGAACTCCGTATACTCCCTCCAGCGGCGTTTCTGCGGTCATGGTCAAAACCTGACCTTCGGTGATGGCGGCAGCATCAAATGTCTGCGCCATCAAAAGCGCGCCGGAGCTGACGTCGCGCAGTTCCATGGTGACCGTACCGGCGTTGGGCCGATAGTACGTTCCCCACTGAACCGAAACGGATTCCAATCGCTGGATGTTTGCCGAGAAAATCTGCTCAATCACCACACCCTGCGCCAATTCCGCCACGCCCGTGTCGGCTGCAGGCATACCCATGTTACCGCGGGAATCGCGCAAACGCAGCTGTTCGCCCGCAAGGAAATAGAACGCAACCGTAAGCAGCAAATAAACCGCGAAACATACTGCAAATATTTTTTTCAAATTGACTGTTTTCTGTTCCATTTGTTCTGAACCCTTATTAACACAGCATCATTGCCCCGGCGGGGCAATGAAAAAAGGACGTCCCTTTTTCATTATTTGCGCATAAAAAATCAATTTAGTATATCACAGCGTTCCCCCTTTTACAACACTCTTTTGTAAATATAGTGTCGTTTTTTGTCGACAACCGACAGGCGCAGGCACAGCGGCAAATACTATTTCCTGCATATCACGCCGCAGGCAATTTTCTTCCCCGCATTTCCCGCCGGCTGCGACCGAAAATCATCCGCCCCGGCATAGATTACCACCGTTTTCCCGACAACATCTTTCACGCAAAAACGGTCCGTGCGCACCGCCAAAAAGGCCCGGTCACAAAACCGCAGCAGCGGCGGCAGATCCCCCGCATGATCGGGATGCGCCGCACCGTGCGGATTATAATGTCCTCCCGTACGCCCAAAATCTTCGCCGCCGCAGGAATCTCCATCGTGAATGTGCAGCGCAAAGAACGCACTCTCGCCGCCGGTCGGCATCCCGGACAGCTCTGCCACCAGTAAAACGTTTCCGCATTCCTGATAAAAACGCACCTCTCCGGACACCTGCGGCGCATCGGGTCCTCCTTTAATTCGGGCAATCGCATCACAGCAAGCAGGACAACAATACATACAAATCACCTCCCGTCAGCTTATGCAGAAAGCCGACAGGAGGTGATTGCTTTCGTTTTCAGATGTTACGCGCTTTTCAAGCCCTAAACTTTACCGACCAGAAAGCCGTCCTTTTCCTTCGTTTATCAAGAAACACCGAACCTTTTAAGATTTCCCAAAAAATCTCTCCTTGATGGGTAACCCTTCTTAGTATCAGGCTCCACAAATCCGCATATTACGACACTCCGGAGGTAAAATATTATGGCTTAAATCCCCTTTTCCTCCGCTGAAAAAGATGCCCGATCGCCACGCCGTCATAGGCAAAACTCCCTGCGTTGCGCAGAGCACGGTTGGATATCAGCTTTCCGTCTTCGAGCGAGTATTCCCGCACACGGCTGTTGTATACAAACGTGACTTTCTTATCAGTCAGATAAACTTGATTCAGTCTCGGATTGAGCAAACTTTGGTGCTGCATACTCTCCAGCTCATCAACCAGCCTCCAGTGCTCATCTTCCATACACAGCAACAACACACCCGCGTCCACACCGCGGATTACCACAAACATATGCTTCCCCGTTGGCGCGAAAAAGGCGTCATCAACATAGGAAGAGAACATCGTTTCGTAGTTGGCCTCCCACGTCTTGCGGTCGATCACCGACAACGATCCACCCGCCGACCTGACCTCCCACTGTCCATCAGCGGAAACATCCCGTGTTTTTTCGACCGGCCCGTTGTAGGCCTTACAGACGTTTTCGTCCTTGATCGGTGTCGTAACGATAGTGTCCGTGCGAAACACCGATACAGTGTCCGGATCCAGCTTCAGCTTATCCATCAGTTGCTCCAGATTGTCCAAATCCCGGCATCCATGGCACCCGAAATACCAATGACACGCTTTGCCGTTGGGCAATTTTGAAGCCACCTCCGCAAAGTAATCCCAATCTACAGGAGAAAGGGAATGTCCAATCACAATAACCTCTTCAATCTCGTTCAATTCTGAAAAAAAGGGCTTATGGGCGGCAATGATATCGCCGCAGTTCTTGGTCAGCGCATCGTCGCTCTCTGCCACCAGACGGAACACATGCTCCTGTGCCGCTTCGATCATCTGCAGCTTGCGTGGATCCCTCGTCCCCACATAGGAATCATCCGAGAAATCATAAGAATCTTCACTTTCTCCGGGCATGTGTCCCAGAATCAGGTTGTCCTTGGGACGATACTTCTTTTTCCGTCGGCATCCGTGTATGTAGCAAACGTGCTCTTCCGAAATATCGTAAAGTGTTTCCACAAACTCCGTGTAGTTAAAACACAGCACTTTCCCATTGTGGAACATACCACGCAGTGGCCTGTCTTCGGTGCCGATCACAAGGCTCTCTACCCACATGCGAAAACGCCTTTGCAAATCATTCACAACGGTCAGGATGGGGTTGGCCGCCCCTTCCACCGCCATAAAAAATTCCGCCATTCCCGCATCCTCGTCGTATGCTTCGCATGTATCGAGCCATTCGTGCACCATGAATCTGCTGCACATCGCTTTTGCGTTGAAATGAGCCAAACCTGCTTCAAAATCCGCCCATATATCCTCCGGCGTCCAAAACTGCTCCAGGGATGCCCGAAGGGGATTTTGTTTCCCAAGTGTATCGCGGAATGCGTAATAACTCGACCGGACACCGTGCATCAAGTCAAATCCGTTTCCAACGATGTAGAGAACCCGGTCGCTCTCAGGGCGGATGTCATCTTTGCTGACCACATTCCATCCCTTCAAGAGGTTCTCAAAGTTTTTCTTTTCTTCCGCCTTTTTTTCTTGCCACTCGGCATCCTCACGCCGTTTCTCAGCTTCTCTTTTCCTCTCTTGAGCAACTCTGCGGCAATCCGGACAACGCTTTGGAGCCGGCCAGCCGTAATTGTCGAACCGCTCCCGCTCGCGCCTTCTGAATATAAATGTCCCTCCGCACTCCTTGCAGCAAAGCTCTTGCGCGCCGGTGGCAGACCTTTGAATTGTTTTCTTCTGATTTTCCATATCATTTCCCCATGTATGAGCCACCGATAGGATTCCTTCATTTCTGCCATCCGCACAGGGGTGAACTCCTGCAAAGCAAATGATCAGCCAAGCTTGTATAATCCCCAGGAATATGGATCACGAACAAATCCCGTTGGATAGTGTATGTCAATTACATTCTCCGCCGCAATCCTGTTAACCGCAATCGCATAATGGTCTGTACTTCTGTTCTTAATATTTTCTTCCAGGTCGCGCAGCCAACACGGCGATATATCTGCAATCGGAACGGCACATTCAATTATCATCGGTTTCCCGATTTCTTTTAATCTATTTCGGCATCCCAAATGCATTGCAAGTGCGTTCATAAATTCGCTTCCATAAATCAAATAATGCCCCGACGAACTCAAGAACTCTTTTGTTTCAAGCATAAGCCAAACTCTTGCAGGCTGGTTCGCTTTGATTTCTTTCCAAAGCGAATCAAATACTGCTTTAATCTCTTCTTTGCTCACCCGGTCGCTTTCAAGTTTTTGGATCGCGCAAACCAATGCTTCATCCTTTGTATATGGTTTCAGGCCTTGCGTTCGAAAGAGTTGTTCGTCTTCCGCACGGCAAGCGTGATAGGCAAGTATATGCGTGTAGTTGTCCAGGCTGATATCTTTCCCGCCTTCTTTTCTTACATCCAAAACGAACATATGCTCACCACCTTACAGTGTCAAATCACGATTTAGGAACATTAAAAGTCTGCGTATCGCGCATCCTCAAGCAGAAAATCAATTGCGTTTACAATTTTTATGCCTTCTTGATCTTGCTCAAGGCCGGTTTCCATTGCAATTACAATCTTCTCGTAGTTGTCCGGAATTCTCTTCAGCGATGCCAATTCACGCTCTCTGGTTTCGGGGGACATCATAGATTCCGTAACCTGAATATACTTTTTCTCATCCGCTTTCGTGGCAATAAAATCTACTTCTTTATTGTCGATCTTTCCGATGGCTACGTCATAACCACGGCGGATCAGTTCAAAGTATATGATATTCTCCAAAATGTGTCCGGTATCTCCATCGCGATAACCCAGCAGGTAGTTTCGCAAACCGATGTCCACGATATAGTACTTCCCAAGAGTCTTCAAGTACTCCCTGCCCTTGATATCAAACCGCTTGATCTCATAGAAAACATAGGATTCTTTCAATGCTTCGATATAAGCCTGAATCGTGTGCGTGGCAGGCTTGGCCTTTCGCTTCCCCTCCTCCAGCAAATCTTCACTGACCAGCGTATTACCGATGGAGGTCGCAGAAACGCTGTTGCCAATATTATCAGCAAGGAACATCATCAACTTGCGCAGCAGTAAAGAGTCTGTGATGGTTCGCTGTCCTTTTCGTTTTTCGCGCTCCAGGATATCGCGCACCACAACGGCAGAATACACACCGTCCAGTGCGGTGGTCACCTTATCCTGCTCCAGCCCGATATCCGCCAGCATGGGCATACCGCCAAACCTGGCATAGGCCTGATACAGCTCCCCGGCATCGCACACCTCACCCTCGGAATCGACAACGCGTTTTTTCATCAGACCGGTCGGTGCTTTGCGCTCCGTAACTTTGTATCCATGGAAATCGAGAAACTCCCGGAAGGACAGGGGCAGGACTTTGATCTCCACATAACGACCTGCGAGATAGGTTGACAGTTCAGAGGAAAGCAAATGGGCATTGGAGCCGGTGATATAGATATCGCAATCAAAATCTACCCGAAAAGAATTGACCGCGTTTTCCCAGCCGCCGATCCGCTGCACCTCGTCAAAGAACAGGTACATCCGTTTCCCTGCGATAACACGCTCGGAGACATAGTCGTAAAACGCCTTTACCGTCATTTCAGAAAAGCGCATGGACTCAAAATTCATTTCAACGATCTGCTTGTCCTCTATACCATTGGTACGCAGGTCGTTTGCCATCAGCTTCATCAAGCTGGATTTTCCGCAGCGGCGGATTCCGGTGATGACCTTGATCATTTCCGTATCTTTGAACGCTCTGAGTCTGCGCAAATACAAATCACGGGCTATTAAATCAGAATGAAACATAGAAGCACCGCCTTTCCGATGCTATCATACTATGCTTTTTCACCACCGTCAAGTTTGTTACATCCATGTAACAAACTTTTATTTTGTCGAAGTTTATTACATTTGCGATTTTTAATGATAATTTCCGTTTTAAACCGCAAACTTTACCGACCAGAAAGCCGTCCTTTTCCTTCGTTTATCAAGAAACACCGAACCTTTTAAGATTTCCCAAAAAATCTCTCCTTGATGGGTAACCCTTCTTAATAATGTGCGCCACAAGCCGCATATTGTGCTCAATGAGCGTGTTGCGCGCTTCAATGTCGCCTTGTTCTGTCCATGCATTCACATAGTGCCGTTCTTCCTCCGCGCTCAACGGCCGCGGAAACGATCCGCTCCCCGGCCCAAGGCGCAGTGTGAGCACCGCACCGGAAAGCAGCAGCATAAACGCCGAATACAGCATAAACCATACCACATCCTCTCTTCCCTGTGCTTACAGTTTATTCGACACGCTTTTGCATCATTCCGCAAATATAGCGTTTTCCACCCCCCCGCGCAGGCCAAAGCGGCGGAAACCCGCTTTTCCCCGGATTCCCGCCGCTTCTCATTGCGCGCAGCAGCGCATATGTAATTTCAATCCTGCTCCACAGAAAATGCAATCACCACGCTGCCCGTTTCCCGCGGATGCGCAGCAAAGCGTGCACGCACACGGTGCCAGCCTTCTCTGGTTTTGAATACAAATTCCGCATTCCCGAAGCACTCGCCGCCGTGGATGGCTGCGAACATTCCTTTGTATGCCTCTTCCGTTTCCGGAGACACGCGCGACTGTGCAAGCAGCGTCTCGGCCGCATTTTCAATGCGCTGCGGCATATCGTAAATCGGATTCGGATTGGCCACCACTGTCAGCGTTCCGCCCGCCAGGTCATACCTGCACAGCGTACTGCCGCTCAGCCGTGCCGCGAAGTTCAGCTCTTCCTCCGTCCGGCAAAGCCGATCCCGCAGCGCATACTCTCGCGTCATATTCCGGACCATACAGAAAAACCGATGCCTGTCGTCCGCAGAAAATGCCGCGCGCAGCGAAAGCTGCAGCCACATTTCATGGGGACATCCGGGCAAATCGACAAAGCGGTATTCACCCGTAACCTCCTCGCCGGTTTCCTGCGTTTTCCGCATCGCGGCTTTGATCGCGGCGTGGGTGGTCTCGTCAATGTGCCGTTTCCAGTCTATTTTCATGATATCGGGCACAGAAACGGACCTGTCGAAAACATCGCGGACATAGCTGTCGGAAACGCGAACAAGTTCCAGCGTTTCCCCATGGTATTCCAAAACGCATACACTGCCGAAATATTTGTCAAACAGCTGCGCGTTTTTACTGCCGGAATTCCAGATTTCATCCTCCACGCGCCCGGCCATATTTTCGGCTGTACGTACATCGTTCTTTCCGTTTTCCGCCAAAAGCGCTTCAAACTGCGCCGCGGGCATCGGTTTTGCATAGAGATATCCCTGCACGCAGGTGCAGCCGATGGACTTCAGGAAGTCGGCCTGTTCGGGACGTTCAACGCCCTCTGCCAGCACATCCATGCCGAGCCATTTGGTCATGCGCACAACGGATTCCAGTATGTTGCCGCCGCGCTCGGACACGTTTTCATCTTCGAGGAAGCGCATATCCAGCTTGAGAACCTGCGCCGGCACGTCCTTGAGCGTGTTCAGCGAGGAATATCCGCTGCCAAAGTCGTCGATCTCCACAACAAATCCGAGGGAGATCAGTTTTTTTACAGCCTCCACCACACCGGCTTCGGGCGCGGCAAGGGCGGACTCCGTAACCTCAAGACGGAGCATCGACACATCAATGTCAAACTCCCGGAGCGTCCCCATGAGCACATCCACAAGGTCGGTTCGCAGAAAATCGTAGCGCGAAACATTCACGGAAACCGGCAGCGCAGGGTAGCCGCGCTCGCGGCAGGCACGCAAAAACGCGCAGGTTTCCCTCCATACAAACTTATCCACCTCATACACAAATCCGTTGCGCTCAAACAGGGGGATAAACTCGTCCGGCGGAATCAGGCCGCGCTGCGGGTGCCGCCAGCGCACCAGCGCTTCCGCGCCCAGAAGGCTGCCCGTTGCATGGTTATACTGCGGCTGAAACCAGACTTCAAACTGTCCGTTTTTCAGCGCCTGCTCCATTTCGGTGGTGATTTCCTGCTCATGCACCAGCTTTTCCATCATGGTATCGTCAAAATAGGCCAGATGTTCGTCGTAGCGGCCCTTGACGGACTGCTTTGCAAGAAAAGCGCGGTCATAGATGGCGCTGGGCGGCAGGGATTTGTCCGTAATGATATAGCGACCGATGCTGAGGGTGATCGACAGCGATTCTTTCACGGCAAGTTCCTTGTTGAGGATCCGCCGCAAAGCGTCGTTCATGCATTTTTTCGTCGGAATCAGCACCGCAAAGTTATCCGCGGAAATGCGTCCCGCAATGCCGCCGATATCGCGGACATTGCGTCCGATGGTATGACCGATGCTGCTGAGAATCCGGTCGCCCTCCGCCGCTCCGTAGCGGTCGTTGATGACCTTGAAATTGTCAATATCAAAGCAGGAAAGAATATAAGCCCCCGGCTCTTCCTGCGCAATCAGATACTTTGCCCGCTCAAAAAACGCCTCGCGGTTATATAAGCCGGTCAGTTTGTCTTTCTGAATGGCGTTTAAGATGCTGGATGTTTCGCGCAGCAAAATGTTATTGCGCAAGCAGTGCCGGACAATCTCGGGATTAAACGGCTTGAGAATAAAATCGTTTGCGCCGAGGCTCAGCGCTTTCACGCGCGATTTTTCGTCTTCCAGCGCCGTTACGATAATGGTGGGGATCTGAACATAGTTGATGTTCTCGCGCATGCGGCGCAAAACATCATAGCCGTCCATCTGCGGCATCACAATATCCAGCAAAACCGCGGACAGTTCGCTGTAGTGCTGCTGCAGCAGCTGCATCGCTTCTCCGCCGTTTGTCGCTTCCAGGATCTCATACTCTCCAGACAGCGTATTATTCAGCTTAAGGCGGTTGACCGCACTGTCATCCACGATCAAAATTTTCCGCAGCATCTTCCGTTCCCCTCCCGTCTTATGCCGCCAAAGTTCAAATTTCGCAGCACAAGCGCGCTCACTTTAATTTATTATAGTGTAACACTTCTTTTGTTAAAATACAACATATTTTAACGCTCATTTTTGCATTTTTGTATGTATTATGCAAAAACCACACTTAAATTTAGAACGGTATACCAAAAAGGCTCGGTTTTTCCCGCGAATCGCGCAAAAAGCAGCCGCGGGCATGCGCCGCAGGCTGCTTTTTGTTATTGATTTTCACGTTTCCGCACACCGGTCAGTTCTCGCGCACTTCGATGATCCGCAGTTGACCGGCGGTGTAGTCGGTTTCGCTTGTAACGGTGTCCGTAATGCGTGCAACGGCGGCGGCGCTGAGTCCCTCCTCGGGTGCAGGCACAGCCACGGTAACGGCATCGCCGGTCATATATACCACACAATCGTCAAAGTCCTTCGCCAGCAGCAGGTTCTCCACCTGTGCCTCCTGCAGCGACCATGTGGCCATCGTGGTAATGGATGCCATCGCGCTGTCAATCGTTTCCTGGCTCGCGCCTTCGCCCGCCGCAGCGGTTTCCAGCAAACTCAGCGCCTCGTCGCGCGATTGCTGCCGCGTCAGGCGCGCGGAAGCAAAGTAGGCCGAGTTGCCCTCCGAGAGCTGCTCTTCTTCCGCAAGCGTCTGAAGATAAGCTTCGTCGGCTGCAGCCATCGCCATATCCTCCGCTTTCACCATCGCTGCGTCCGCTTCGCCCTGCCGGCTGTTGTACGACCAGTTGAGATATACCGCAGCACATACAAACAGCAGCACCGCCACCATCACAAGGTTTCGTTTCAGATTCTTCTTCACTTTCGATTGCCTCCCGAAATCATTTCATTTTCATCACCGTTATCTTGTTGCTGCCAAGGCCGGTATAGGCCGAAACAGCATGCGTTACATCCAAACGCACGGCGGGATCGTCCGCTCCTGCGCACACCACCACCGCGCCGCTGTCCGAGAGCAGGACCTGCGTCTCCCCCACGCCGCGCATGGACGAGAGCAGCGCTGCAATACGGCAGCATTCCGTGTCCATCGGAATTCCGCTCGCCGCCATCGGATTGCCCTCCCCGCCGCGCACGGCATATCCCTGTGGTTCAGCCGCCGTCTGCGTCTGTTCGCCGCGCGGCAAAAGCAGCAGCACAAGGCCCAGGCACAGCGTAAGCAGAACATATTTGTTCCGCCGCAGCAGCTTCGTCAGCGAAGCGGCATCAAACACTTTCATGTCTCTGCCCTCCATTGCTGCGCCTGCACCGCAACGCCGAGTTCCGCCTCGATCAGCCGCGACAGGCCCGGGCAATATTCGCCCTGCACCTCCACCCCAACGGGATACCAGAATCCGTCCGTGCTCCACTCCAGCGCAACATGCGCACCGTTCACTTCCGCGCCCAGCGCCGTTGCTTTGTCCAATATATATGCTTCCATCTCTGTCTCTATGAGTTTTCGGTCCAGACTTCGTTTAATATTTTCCGCCTCACCCGCCGCCTGCGCGGCGTTGGTGCGGTATTTCGACAAATTCAGTCCGTAATCTCCCAGTTGCGGGCGCATCAGCGGCAGCAGCAGCGCCGAAGCCATCACCACACCGCACAGCAGCCGCACCACCGCCTTCACCCGTCCTTCCGGCGTGAGCAGCGTTGCGGCAGCGCAGATAATCGCCGCGCCCGTCATGCCGAGAACCCAGCTTCGAAGCAACTCCGTCATGTCAAACCGTCACCGTCCTGATAAAAGAGATTATGGAGAAAAACTCAATCGCCGCCGCACTGCCCACAAGGCCGAGCAGCAGCCCGTACGCGCTGCCGAGCGCGTTGATCAGCCCCGAGAGACGCGCACTTGCCACGCCGCAGCAAAGCGATGCCGCAGCGCGAAACAGCAGATAGCGCAATCCCAGCCGCAGCACCGGCACGATCACCGCCGCCAAACACACCAGCAGCCCAAACACGCCCACCGCGCCGCGAACCAGTCCTGCCCCCGCCACCAGCGCATCGGAGGCATCCGCCAGCAGCTTTCCCACCACCGGCAGCGCCGCGGAAAGCGCCGCTTTCGCCGCTTTCACCGCCGCCGCATCTGCAGCACCGGACACAACGCGCGTAACGCTCATGTACGCTGTAAACCCCAGCACCAGCAGCCGCATCAGCGAACGCACCGCCCACTGCAGAAAGCGAATGGCACCGTCGAGCCGCCGGTCATCCAGCACCGCCGAGGACACCGAAGCTGCCACGCAGGCACAAATCATCGGCAAAATCAAGCCCTGTGCCGCCGAAATCAGAATATCGGAAAACAACGCCGCAGCCGCGCAGGCGCTGCCCGCAGAGTTCACCGCGCCGCCCGCCGCCGCAGCGGTCGCCAGCGTGGGCAGCAGCGCGCGGGAAAAATCCACCAGCTGCGTCAGCGTATCCGAGCCGAGCACCAGAACGGAATGGACATCTTCTATGCCGATCACCGAAACGGCGAGACAGCCGCCGAAGCCCACCGCGTTAAACCCGCTCTTTCCCGCGCTGACAAAGCATTCCGCCGCACCGCAAAGCACCGTAACGGCAACAATTCCCGCAACCGGCCGCAGCGTTTCCCGCAGCGCGCCGCCGAAATGCGTCAGCATAAAATTCCACAGCGTTTCCAACCCACGGCTCAGCTCCGCATCCTCCGGCCGCAGCCCTTCGAGCGCCTTGGCCGCAGCGTCCGGCACGGCATGCAGCAGTTCATCCGTGTCGAAAAGCGACGCGGTATCCGGCGCGGCAAACGCAGGCACACAAAGCAGCAGCGCAGCCGCCGCTATGAGCATAAGCCGCTTCACAGCATTTTCCCCAACAGGCCGAGCAGCGTTGTCAGCAGCGGAAGCGACACATACAGCGCCGCAGCCGCACCGCCAAGCTCCACCGCACCCGCCAGCGCGCTCTGCCCGCCGTCGCGGCACAGATCTCCGGCACCTTTCGCCAGTATGCCGATCGCAACGCATTTCACCACCGGCAGATAATAAGCCGCGCTCAGTCCGGAAAGCGACGCTGCGGTTTGCAGCAGCTGCGCAGCCGGCTGCACCAGCACAGCCGCGCCCCACAGGATAAATCCGCACACCAGCAAACTCAGCGGCAGCTGCAGTTCCGGGTTGCTGCGGCGCAGCAGCAGGCAAACGATCGCGGCAAGCACCGCAGCCGCCGCGAAGCGAATCATCTGCGCCATAGTTCAAAGCCCAAACAGGCGGCGAATCAGCTCAAACAGTTCGCTGATTTCCCGCACCACCATCACCAGCACGCACACAAGCCCCGCGAGCGTCACCATCAGCGCCTGCTCGTCCCGCCCCGTGCGCGAGAGCAGCGTGTTGAGCACCGCCACAAGAATACCAACCGCCGCAATTTTGAATATCAGGTCAATTTCCATTCGTAAGATAGCTCCTCTCCGCCGTGCAAAGTGCAGAGGCGGTCATATTTTTCCGTTGCGTAACGCCGCGGCGTTTCCGTCGCGTCAACCGCCCTTTCGCGCCTGTCCGCATTCGCGCACCGCGCTTGTTTGGCTCTGGACAAACATACGCTTGTCCTCCGCGGATTATGCCGCTCCGACACAAGCTTTCATTTTTCCGCACCCGCTTTAAACGCAAAGCACCCCCGGAACAGAAGTGCTGTTCCGGGGGTGAATTTCCGCTCTTATTCGATGTTTTGCGCCTGTTCGGCCTCTTCTTCGATCTCTTCGATCAAACGCATACCCGCCGTGTCGGTAACAGGCAGGGAAAACACAACCGCGCCCGCCTTGGTACCCGGGCCGGCCTCGTCCATGATGGCGCGCATAATGTCGTTTTTCCGCTCGCTGCGCACCACAATGAAAATCATCTCTTTCTCCGGCACCAGCGTCATGCCCATAAATTTTTCCGCCAGCTGGCTGCCGGTGCCTTTGGCATGGATCACCGTGCCGCCCGCCGCGTGAACCTTGCGGGCCGCGTCCATGATTTTTTCCGTATATCCCTGGTTTGAAATGGTCACCAGAAGCTCGTATTTCGTATCTTTCAAGGAAGATTCCTCCCCTTTCGCAAATTTCTGACCCGCAGTGAGATAGCGCAGGGCCTTGCCGCCCCCAATGCTGCTGACGGGAATCAGGAACGCAATGCCGATGCCGGGAATGTCGATGCTCATCTTCATTCTCAGCTGATGCTTCACTTCCTTCCACTTCTCGTCGGTCACCATATGGAACATCACGCTCTTTTCCGAGCCGTCCAGACCGAAATAGTCCAGAATCTCGCTCGACGCCGTTCCCGCGCCCAGCGTGATAACGGAAACCGGAAGCTCCGCTTCCTCATAAAAGCGGACGAAACGCCTTGTCATATTCCGGCCGGTGATGGTCACCATCAAGTATAACGTGTTCATATGCACTCCCCCTCCTTACAGTTCGATGATTGCATCTTCATCAAGATCGGGGATATATTCCGCGGGTGCGCGTTTCTTGTTCCTGATCACGGTTACCAAACCCAGAATCTGGATGGTGATCAGCGGCGTCATGGCAACCATTGCCACCACACCGAAAGCATCGGTTACAAGATTTCCGCCAACCGACACGCAGGCCCCCTGCGCCAGTGGCAGCAGAAATGTTGCAGTCATGGGTCCGGAGGCCACGCCGCCGGAGTCGAACGCAATGGCGGTAAAGATTTTCGGTACCACAAAGCTCAGCCCCAGCGCCACGGCATAGCCGGGAATCAGGAAGCAGAGGATATTCACCCCCGTCAGCACGCGGGTCATGGCCAGCGCCACGGAAACCGCCACGCCCAATGACAGGCAGGTGCCCATCGCGCGGGCGGAGATGGCCCCGTCCGTGATCTCTTCCACCTGATGGTTGAGCACATAAACGGCGGGCTCCGCCTTGACAATGAAATAGCCGATCACGGCGCCGATGGGAATCAGCAGCAGGGGGTAGTTTCCCGCAATCACGCTGCCCAGATAGCTGCCCGCCGGCATAAAGCCCACGTTTGCGCCGGTGAGAAAGAGCACCAAGCCGATGTATGTATAAATCAGTCCGACAACAATCTTGCCCAGATTCCTGCGCGACAGCCGCAGAGAAATCACCTGAAACAGGCCAAAAAACGCCACAATCGGCAAAAGCGAAACCGCGATTTCGCGCAGGTAGGCCGGCAGCTCCACCGAAAAGATTTTCCAAAGCTCCACGGTGTCCTCAATGTGGATGGCGTGGATCAATCCGGGGTTGCTGTTACCGGGCTCAAAAATCATGCCCAGAATCAGCACGGCCAAAATGGGTCCCACGGAGCAAAGCGCCACCAGGCCGAAGCTGTCGTCGGCAGCGTGGCGGTCGTTACGGATGGCGGAAATACCAACGCCGAGCGCCATGATAAACGGCACCGTCATGGGCCCGGTGGTCACGCCGCCGGAATCGAACGCAATCGCCCGGAACCCGACCGGCACATAAAACGCCAGCACAAACACAATGATATAGAGCACCACCAGCAGGTAAGACAGCGCAACGCCCAGCAGCATACGCAGCAGCGCCACCACCAGAAACACGCCCACGCCCACCGCCACCGCAAGGATCAGCGTCATATTGGGCACAGACGGCACCAGCTCCGCCAGCACCTGCAGGTCGGGCTCGGAAACGGTGATGATCACGCCCAAAACAAAGCTGAGCAGCACGATGAGCGGCACATTCTTCGTCTGGGTCATTTTGACGCCGACTTTTTCGCCCATGGGTGTCATGGACACCTCGGCGCCCAGCGTGAAAAACATCATGCCCACCATAACCAGCACGGCGCCCATAAGGAAGCTCAGCAGCACGCTGGGCGACACCGGAGCCACCGTAAAACTCAGCGCCAGAACGATGATGATAACCGGGCCAACCGCAGCCAGCGCTTCGGTCAGCTTGCTGCGCATTTTCGGATTCATTAGCTTCAATCTGCACACCTCGGGAAATTGATCTTAAATCACACGCAGCCCCCAAACGTCGGGGCTTGCATACACTTCCGTAATTATATATTATGCCCGTTCCCACACCTTTCGTCCAACCCGCATTCGTAAAGCTTTTATGAATTCGCGCCATACAAAAGGCGGCTGTTTGCAAAAAACAGCCGCCAAAACGTTTTTCGCTATTCTCTCTCAAAAAAGCAGCACCGCCGCCATCGCGCCGAGCGCCGCACCAAGCCCCGCAAAGCGTCGGCCGCGCTCTTGAATCTCCCGCTCCAGCGCATCGGCACTCACGCAAAGCCGATCGCGCACCAGCGCCGTTTCCGCCGCCTGCCTTGCCGCATCGTATCTGCCCAAAACCGCTCCCAGCGCTTCCAGCGCCTGCGCATCATTTCTTCCCAGCGGCAGCGTTTTCACCGCCGCGCACCACAGCGTTTCCACCGGCTGCGTGCCGAATCGCGCCGACACCATGGCAAACAGCGCGCACTCCGCCCCCAGCGCGGAAAAAAGCTGCGGCAGCGGCGTTTGCAGCGCAGTCAGTTCCGCCTGCAGCCGCCCCAGCGCCCGGCCCAGTGTCCGCAGGCAGCGCAGCGTTTCGCGCATCTGCGCATTTTTCTCCCAGCCAAACAGCGCCCCGGCCAGCGTGAGCAGTCCGCCGCCAACCAAACGCATCGTCAGCGCCGTCACAGCGTTTCCACCACATAGCTGCGCACGCCCGCACCGCCGATGCGAACAATTTTGCCGAACGCGCCCGTTTCCGTCAGCCGGCGAAACACCGGACGGGCCAGCGGCGCCCCGTCGGCTGACGCATGCGCCGTTGCAAAAATACGCACACCGCAGCCGAGCAGACTTTCCACCGCGTCGGCGTCCTCGTCCGTGCCGATTTCGTCCATGGCAACCACCTCCGGCCCCATAGCACGCAGCAGCATCGTTGCTGCCTGTGCTTTCGGCACCCCGGTCAGAACATCCGTGCAGCGCCCAATGTCGAATTGCGCCGTGCCGCCGTAAATTCCCGCAATTTCGCCGCGTTCGTCCGCAAGGCAAACGCGCACGCCGCTGTCCGACACCGTTCGGATCAGTTCGCGCAGAAATGTTGTTTTTCCTCCGCCCGGCGACGACACGATCAGCACGGAATCGTCTTTCACGCGTTCAATCGCGCTCCGTCCGATCCCGCGCAGCTGCCGCGGTATGCGGATGCACAGCGAGGAAATATCGCGCAGCGCGCGCATCCCGTTTTCCCGCACCGCCGTGCCGCAAACGCCCACACGCACGCCGCCCGGCGCGCTGATATAGCCGCAGCGCAGTTCGTCGGCAACCGCGTGCATGGATGCATTCGTCGCCCGCTCCAGCACAGCGCACAGCGTTTCCGGCGTAACACGCACGCTGCCGAATACCCGCTCCCCTTCCGGCAGACGCAGCGTGGGCTGCGTGCCTGTCCGCAGTCGGAATTCTTCCGCACAGTTTTTCACATATCCCGGCATCGCCCGCGCCGCGGCGCAAAGCGGTTCCGGCAAAAGCTGCACCGCCATTTCAAAGCCTTCCGGCATGTCCGATCACCTCTTTGCTCCCATTGTATTGCGCGGTGGCCGCAATTATGCTTTCCTGCAGGCCCCGGCTGCAATTGTGAATAAATCAAGAACATTCCGGGCAGACACTTGACATTAAAAAAACGGATGTTTAAATTGTATCTAATGTAAAATTTTTCTATCAACCGGGAAGTGACGCAACTGATATGATTTTCAAACTCTTAAAATTCATCAAAGGCTATGAGAAGGCAGCGCTGCTTGCTCCGCTTTGTGTCATCATCGAAGTGATCTGTGAGCTGATTCTGCCGCGGCTGATGAGCGGCATCATCGACGTAGGCATCAACGGCAGCGGTGGCTTTGCCTATATTCTCCGCACCGGGGCCATCATGCTGGCGCTTGCCGTTTGCAGCATGATCACCGGCGTTTCCAGCTCCAAATTTGCTTCCACCGCCAGTCAGGGCTTCGGCGCAAATCTGCGCAAGGCAATGTTTGATTCCGTGCAGGATTTCTCCTTTGCGGACATTGACCGCTTCTCCTCCGCCTCGCTCATCACCCGTCTCACCAATGACGTAAACACCATCCAGCAGATGGTCGGCATGGGATTGCGCATTCTGGTGAGAGCGCCCATGGTTCTGATCGTGGCGCTGGTAATCTGCCGCTCCATCAACGCACGCCTGACGCTCATTCTCCTTGCCGTGGTGCCGTTTATGGCGGTGTGCATTGCGCTGCTCATGTCGGTTTGCCGCAAGCTGTTTCGCGCCTTCCAGGAGCGAATTGACGGACTGAACGATTCCGTGCAGGAAAATCTGATTGCCATCCGCGTGGTCAAGGCCTTCGTGCGCGAAAGCTACGAAAAAGAAAAGTTCCGCGCGCGCAACGATGCGCTGCGCACCGCCGCCGTCAAAACCGCAACGCGCGTTGTGTTTATGCACCCGATCATGCAGATTTGTTTCAACGTTGCCATCGTTTTCGTTCTGTGGTTCGGCGGGCAGTATGTCACCGGCGGAAACCTTCTCACCGGCGACCTCTATTCCTTCATTTCCTACATCACCAACGTTCTCATGAGCGTCATGATGATTGCTTTCACGCTGCTCACCGTTACGCGCGCCCGCGCCTGCGCCGACCGCATCAATGAAGTTTTGGAAACCGTTCCCGACATCCGCGACGGCAGCGCCGATCCCGCGCATCTGCCGCCCGCACGCGGCAGCGTGGAATTCCGCGATGTCAGCTTCAAGTATGTTTCCACGGGAACGGGCGACGACGTGCTCAGCCACATTGACCTATCCATTGCCCCGGGCGAATTTGTTGCCGTCATCGGCGGCACGGGCGTGGGCAAAAGCTCGCTTGTCAACCTCATCCCGCGCTTTTACGACGTCACCGGCGGTCAGGTACTGGTGGACGGCATGGATGTTCGCGATTATCCGCTGGAACGGCTGCGTGAGCGCATCGGCATGGTTTTGCAAAACAACATCCTCTTCTCCGGCACCATTCGCGAAAATCTCCTGTGGGGCGACCCCGAGGCCACGGAGGAGCAGATGATCGCCGCGGCGAAAAACGCGCAGGCTTACGACTTTATCATGAGTTTTCCCGACGGGTTCGACACCTATCTCGAGCAGGGCGGCGTCAACGTTTCCGGCGGACAGAAGCAGCGCCTTTGCATTGCCCGCGCCATGCTCCGCCGACCGCCCATCCTCATACTTGACGACAGCACCAGCGCGGTTGACAGCGCCACTGAGGCTGCCATTCGCAGCAGCTTCAGCGAAAATCTCAAGGGCACAACCGTAATCATCATCGCCCAGCGTATCAGTTCCGTTCGCAGCGCCGACAAGATCGTGATCCTTGACGATGACCACATCGCCGGACTCGGCACCCATGAGCAGCTGCTCGCCACCAACAAGATTTATCAGGAAATCTACATGTCCCAGCAGGAAGGGGTGAGCGACTGATGGCTGAACGAACCATGAAATTCAAAGCTGCCGAGGCGCACAAAGGCCACCGCGGCGGCGGTTTTCAAAAGCCGAAAGACGCCGGAAAAACCATCCGCCGCCTGCTGAGCTACATCACTGCGAAAAAAACGCTTTTGCTTCTGATCGCGCTGTGCCTGCTTTGCAGCACCGCATCCGGCATTGCCGGAACCTATCTGCTCCGCCCCATCATCAACAACCTCACCGGCCCTCTGCCGCACGCGGAAAAAATCGGCGCGCTCCTGCGCGGCTGCATCACGCTGTTTCTCGTCCACATTGCCGGCTGCGTGTGCACCTATGCTCAGTCCGTGCTGACCGCCGTGATGGCGCAAAAAGCCGCAAACCGCCTGCGCGCGGATTTGTTTGACGCGCTGGAGGAAAAGCCGCTCTGCTTTTTCGACGCCCACCCGCACGGCGAACTGATGAGCCGCTTCACAAACGACGCCGACAACGTTGCCTTTGCCATGGAGCAAAGCATTGTCAATCTCGCTTCCAGCATCCTCACGTTTGTGGGGCTGGTGTGCATTATGATCTACACCTCGCCGCTGCTGTTTGTCATCACCGTTTTGGTGCTGGCAGTTTCCATGATGGTGTTCAAGGTGTTCGGCGGCCGCAGCCGCAGCTACTACCGCAAACAGCAGGCCGCACTCGGTCAGGTCAACGGCGATATTCAGGAGATCATCGAGGGTTTGAAAGTGGTCAAGGCTTTCACCCATGAAGAGATCGCGAAAAAGGAATTCGCCGTTTTGAACGACGCTTACCGCGCCGCAGCAACGGACGCCAACTTCTACGCCGGTGCAATCATGCCGCTGAGCGCCAATATCATGAATATCGGCTATGCGTTCACCGCCGTTGCGGGCGGTTTCCTCGCACTGGTGCGCGGCTTCGACCTCGGCGGTCTCGCCACTTATCTGCTCTATTCCCGTCAGGTCGGCAGGCCCGTGGAGCAGATCAGCCAGCAGCTCAATTCCATTCTCTCCGCCCTCGCGGGCGCAGAGCGCATCTTCGAAGTGATGGACGCGCCCGCCGAAACCGATGCGGGCAAGGTTGTTCTCGTTGGCGTAACTTACGACGAAACCGGCGCCATGACCGAAACCGAAGGCCACACCGGCCACTGGGCATGGAAGCAGCCGGACGGCACACTGGTGCCGCTGCGCGGCGATGTGCGATTGCACAATGTGGACTTTTCTTATGTGGAAAACAAGCGCGTGCTCCACAGCGTTGACGTTTTCGCCAAGCCCGGCCAAAAAATCGCCTTCGTCGGCTCCACCGGCGCAGGCAAAACCACCATCACCAACCTCATCAATCGCTTTTACGAGATTGAAAACGGCAGCATCACTTACGACGGCATCGATGTGCGCGACATTGAGAAAGACTCTCTTCGCCGCTCGCTGGGCGCCGTTTTGCAGGACACCCACCTGTTTACCGGCACCGTGATGGACAACATCCGCTACGGGCGGCTGGACGCAACGGACGAGGAATGCATCGCCGCCGCAAAGAGCGTAAACGCCCACAGCTTTATCCGTCGTCTGCCCAACGGCTATAACACCATGGTCACCGGCGACGGCGCCAACCTCAGCCAGGGTCAGCGCCAGCTGCTTGCGATCGCGCGTGCCGCCGTTGCCGATCCCCCGGTCATGGTGCTTGACGAAGCAACCAGCTCCATCGACACCCGCACAGAGCGCCACATCCAGCAGGGTATGGACGCGCTGATGCACGGCCGCACCGTGTTCGTCATCGCCCACCGTCTTTCCACCGTTCGCAACGCCGACTGCATTGTTGTCATCGAACAGGGCCGGATTCAGGAAAAGGGCACGCACGAAGAGCTGCTCGCCCAGAAAGGGCGCTACTACCTCCTCTACACCGGTCAGCATGAGCTGGACTAAACAAAAAAAGTTCTCTGCCCTTGGGCAGAGAACTTTTTATATTCATTTTTACCGATCCGTCAAAGGGCGCGGATTGCGGCAATCAGCGCATCGGTTTGTTCCTGCGTGGTTGCCCAGGAAGTGCAGATACGCAAAACATCCGTGTCGCCGCCCGTAACGTCCCATTTACCAAGGGCGAAATTTTCCGCCAGCGCAGCCTGCTGCTTGCGCGTAAGCTCCACAAAAAGCTGGTTTGTCGGCGAATCGAACGCAAGCGGGAGTTTCTTTTTCAGCAGGGCGCGGCGAATCTGCGATGCCGCCTCCACCGCAACACGGCCGCATTCAAGATACAGTCCGTCCTCAAACATGGTTTCAAACTGAACGCCCAGCAGCCGGCCCTTTGCCAGAAGTCCGCCGCGCTGCTTCATCATGTTGCGAAAATCCTTTTTCAGCGCCGCGTTGCAAACCACAACCGCCTCGCCAAACAGCAAGCCGACCTTGGTGCCGCCGATGTAGAAAACGTCGCACAGCTGCGCATAGTCGCAAAGTGTCAGATCGCTGTCGGTCGCCAGCGCATAGCCAAGGCGCGCGCCGTCAATAAACAGCGGCAGCTCAAACTCGCGGCAAACGGCAAACAGCTCAGTCAGCTCCGTTTTGGAATAGAGCGTGCCGAACTCCGTCGGCTGGGATATGTACACCATGCCCGGCTGCACAATATGCTCATAGCATTCATCGCCGCGCAGCCGTTCCACTTCCGCGCGCAGCTGCTGTGCGCTGATTTTTCCGTTTTCGTGCGGCAGCGCAAGCACCTTGTGACCCGTGGACTCAATCGCGCCGGTTTCGTGGCAGTTGATATGGCCCGTTTCCGGGCAGAGCACACCCTCGGTGGGGCGCAGCACGGAGGCAATCACCGCCGTATTCGTCTGCGTTCCGCCCACAAGAAAATGCACATCCGCATCCGGTGCGCCGCAGGCGGCGCGGATCATCCTTCTCGCGCGCTCGCAATGCTCGTCCGTTCCGTAGCCGGGTGTCTGCTCCATATTGGTTTCCGTCAGCGCCGCAAGCACCCGGGGGTGGCAGCCTTCGGTATAGTCAGAATCAAAGCGAATCACTTCATATACTCCTTCGAAAGCGCAACATACGGAGAAGTGCGCTGCACAAATTCAAGCTGCTCGGGACCAAGCTCACGCACGGGCTTGGCCGGCACGCCAACCATCATCGTTCCGTCCGGCACAACGGCGTTTTCCTTCACAACCGCACCTGCGCCGATGATGCAGTTTTTGCCGATCACGGCGCCGTCGAGCAAAATAGCGCCCATGCCGACCATCGTATTGTCGCCAACTTCGCTGCAGTGCACGATCGCGTTGTGTCCCACAGTGACGTTGTTGCCGACATGCAGCGGGCGGTCATGCTCGCAGTGAAGCACGGCATTGTCCTGAATGCTGGTGCCTTCGCCAACGCTGATGGGCGCGCTGTCGCCGCGCAAAACCGCGCCGAACCATATGGAGCTGTCCTTTCCTACGACAACATCGCCGATCAAAACTGCCGTTTCCGCCACAAAGGCTTCCGGCGAAACCACGGGAAGTTTGCCCTGATATTCCAGATACACTGTTGATCTACCTCTCTTCGTCAAGGGATTTGAATTTGGTTCTCGGACGGTAATATTCAAAAATCACCGCGTCATTGTCTTTTTCATACGCCGGGCCGTGGCACGTCCACGCAAAGCGCATCGCGCCCATTTTTTCGCACAGGCGAACCGTCAGCGGCTTTTTGCCGTAAACACCGTAAGCGATAAAATGCGGTCTGCCGAGGAAATTGTAGAGCAGATTGCTCATGGCAAAAGCGAGCAGGCGCTTGCCCTCGCCCTTGTAGCTGTGCAGGGAAGAGCTGAGTTGACCGCGCATCATCTGCGGCGCATTGCGGCGCCACCAGCGCAGAATGCGCGGGTCAAAGCTTTCCACGCAAACAGCTCCGTGATAAATGCTCAGCTCCGCGCACGTCAGTTCGCAGAGGCGGCGGTTATCGTGGCCGGACTTCAGCTCCAGCAGAATCGGTGTTCTGCCGCCGATTGTGGTTAAAACATCGCGAAGCAGCGGAATTTTCTCCTGCGTTGCGGCAAGATGATATTCGCGCAACTCGGCATAGGTATGATCTTCCACCGCACCGTCAACGCCGCACATGCGGCGCAGATCGTCATCGTGGAAAACAACCAGCTCTCCGTCCGCCGTGAGGTGAACGTCGAATTCCACACCGTAGCCGGCCTCCACAGCGGCGGCAAACGCCGGAATGGAATTTTCCGGAACGCTCCTGTCCGGGCGGTGCAAGCCGCGATGGGCGATATTCGCCCCCCAGAACGCGGCCTTCTGCGCCTTGGTCGGCCGCGCCGGCGCAACCATATATGTGACCACGCCCGCAATCCCTGCCGCGGCTCCCGCCGCAGCCAACAGGCATTTCAAGGGACAAGACTGCTTCATTCACAACCTCCGCGCGTATCTTCGAATTACAGAATTGAATGCAGCTATTATAACATAGCGCACATATAAAATCAATTTCATCTTCATTGGCATATTGTCAATCCGGCGCAAATCAGTTAAAATACCTTTATATTTTTAACAGACAGAGGTTACCACATGAAACTCAATTACAAACGTACCGTTTGCGTCGGCTTTGCTTTTTTCCTGATCTGCGCATTCTGGCAGGCCTACGACAACACCGTTCCCCTGATTTTCACCAACAAGTTTGGCATGAGCCAAACCTGGTCCGGCGTGATTATGGCGCTGGACAATATTCTGGCGCTGTTTATGCTGCCGCTGTTCGGCGCCATCTCCGACCGCCACAACAGCAAGCTTGGCAGACGCACGCCTTTCATCCTGATCGGCACCATCGTCGCCGCTGTGCTGTTCGTCGGACTTTCCGTGGCGGACAATATCCAACTGAAAAATATCTCCGGCGTTTCCGGGATCGACGATCCCGCCGCGCTGGAAGAAATATACGCTGTTGAAGCAAACGCATCTCTCATGACGCCGGACGGCGAACAGTTTGTGCTCTGCGAACGCTTCAGCAAAGAGGAGTTTGCCGCCATCCGCAGCACCGCGGCAGACGGCACGACCGACAGCGACTACACCAACTATGTTGTGCCCGCCCGTCAGGCCTATGCATGGCAGGTTACCGCAAGCAACCCCGCAACGCTGGTCTTCTTCATCGGATTGCTGCTCATCATTCTTGTCAGCATGGCAATCTTCCGCTCCCCCGCCGTGGCGCTGATGCCCGACGTTACCATCAAGCCCCTGCGCAGCAAGGCAAACGCCGTGATCAACCTCATGGGTTCGTTCGGCGGCATCGTGGTTCTGGTTCTGGGCATGGTATTCGCCACCGGCGCCGTGCGCAATTCCATGATGAGCTACACGGTTTATTTCTCCGTCATCTCCGGCATCATGCTCGCAGCGCTGCTCATCTTCATGCTCACCGTGCGCGAGCCGAAATTCGTGAAGGAAATGCAGGAGCAAAGCGCTGCATTCGGCATCGACGAGCAAGTTGATCCCACCGCCGAGCCTGCGCGCCGCCTCAGCCGCGACGAGCTGCGCTCGCTGGTTTTCATGCTGGCCTCCATCGTTCTGTGGTTTTTCGGCTACAATGCCATCACCAGCAAATACAGCGTTTATGCAACAAACATTCTGCACAAGGACTATAACTTCACCCTGATCATCGCGCAGGCCGCAGCCATTTTGTCCTACCTTCCCGTCGGCATCATCGCAAGCAAGGCCGGTCGCAAAAAGACCATTCTCGCCGGCGTTGCAATGCTCACGGTTGCCTTCGCCGCAGCCGGATTCATGCGCGACGGCAGCCCCACCGTTTTGATGAACTGTCTGTTTGCTCTGGCAGGTATCGGCTGGGCAACCATCAATGTCAACTCCTTCCCCATGGTGGTGGAACTCAGTTCCGGCGCAGATGTCGGCAAATACACCGGCATCTACTATACCGCTTCCATGGCGGCGCAGGTCGCCACACCGATGCTCTCGGGCATGCTGATGGACAGCTTCGGCATGACGATTCTCTTCCCTTACGGCGCAATTTTCGCGGCGCTGTCGTTTGTTACCATGTGCTTTGTCCGCCATGGCGACAACCGTCCCGTTGCAAAGCGCGGGCTGGATGCGCTCGATATTGACGACTGAGCACGCCCCGCTTCCCACTTTTTCTGCATAATTCGAGGTAAATAATGAAACTCTCCGATTTTTTCGGTGACAAAGCGTTTTACCGCCGCGTATTTGCCGTGGCGGGACCCATTCTGGTTCAAAACGTAATCACCAATTTTGTCAGCCTGCTCGACAATATTATGGTCGGCCAGGTCGGCACAGAACCGATGAGCGGCGTTGCCATCGTCAACCAGCTGCTGTTTGTATTCAATCTCTGCATCTTCGGCGGTCTGGCAGGCCCCGGCATCTTCTCCGCGCAGTACTACGGCAAGGGCGATCTGGAGGGCGTCCGCTCTTCATTCCGCGCCAAGCTGTATATCGGCATCGGCGCGGTCGCGGTGTTTGCCGCGTTGTTTCTCTCCGCGGGCGAACAGCTCATCTCGCTGTTTCTCCATGAGGGCGAGGACAATCTCGACCTGCACGCAACGCTGCTTTACGGCAAGGATTATCTCGGCGTAATGCTGCTTCAGATGCTGCCGTTTGCCGTCACACAGGTTTATTCCGGCACGCTGCGCGAAACGGGCGAAACGCTGCTGCCCATGAAAGCCGGCATTGGTGCCGTTTGCGTCAATCTCTGCTTCAACTATGTTCTCATCTTCGGCAAGTTCGGCGCGCCCGCGCTCGGCGTGGTCGGCGCCGCAATCGCAACGCTGATTGCCCGCATCGTGGAATGCAGCATCGTCATCGTCTGGACCCACACCCACCGCCGGCGCAGCCCCTTTATCGTCGGGGCCTATCGCACGCTGCGCGTTCCGGCGCCGCTGATGAAGCAGATCGCCCGCATGGGAATGCCTCTGCTGGTGAACGAGGTGCTTTGGGCTGCGGGCATGACCACGCTGAACCAGTGCTACTCCATGCGCGGGCTGGAGGTTGTATCCGCAACGAATATCGCCTCCACGGTTTCCAACCTGTTTTTCTGCTTTTTCCTGGCCATGGGCAGCACCGTTTCCATCATTGTGGGGCAGCTTCTCGGCGCGGGCGAACTCGAACGCGCCGTGGATGAAGACCGCAAGCTCATTGTTTTCACCGTGCTGCTCAACATCCTCGTCGGTGCGGTGATGGCGGCACTCGCGCCGGTGATTCCGCAGATTTACAACACCACCGCAACGGCAAAGTCCATCGCCGTGAGCATGCTGTTTGTCAGCGCGTTTATGATGCCCTTCAGTTCCTTCACCAACGACGCCTACTTCACCCTGCGCAGCGGCGGCAAAACCATCATCACATTTTTGTTTGACTCCGGCTTCACCTGGCTGATCGCCGTTCCCACGGCCTACGTGCTCTCGCGCTTCACCGCCATGCCGATCGTTGCCATGTTCATGTGCGTGCAGTCGCTCGAGTTCATCAAATGCTTCATCGGGTTCCTGCTCCTGCGCAGCCGCAAATGGGTGAACAATCTCGTTCGGGAATAAGCGCGCAGCATCGTCACGCCGCTGTTTTCCCCAAAAAAATCCGAAAAAACCTCCCCGTCCAAACTGCGGACGGGGAGGTTTTTTATGTATTTCCGGCGATGGAGCCGGATTATTCGATTGCATCCACGCTGTCGTACAGGTCGCAGACGTCCTTGCCGGGCGCCGGCGTGGCCAAAGTGACAAGCACAGAAACAATCAGACCGGCAGCGCAGCCGGGGATAATCTCATAGATGCCGAGATGGCTGAGGCAGACAAGCCAGAGCACATCAACCAGCGCACCGGCGATGATGCCGGACAGAGCGCCTGCAAAGTTAAAGCGCTTCCAGAACAGGCTGAGCATGATAACGGGACCGAAGGCTGCGCCGAACAGACCCCATGCGTTTTCAACCAGGCCCATGATGGTGCCGCTGTTGGGGTTGGATGCGATGATAACCGCAACAACCGAAATTGCAAGCACAACAAAGCGGCACGCCCAAAGCATTTCCTTATCGCTTGCCTTGCCCTTGCGGAACACGGGCTTATAAACGTCGCTTGCAAAAGCGGATGCGGAAGCCAGCAGCTGGCTGTCCGCCGTGGACATGGATGCCGCGAGAATTGCAGAAAGCAGAATACCGGAGATCAGCGCCGGGAACAGCTTGCGAACCATCTGGATAAACACAGTGGAGCTATCGGCGATTTCACCCATCAGCAGATGACCGATGCAGCCGGCTGCAACGGAGAAGATAACGATCAGAACGTTCCATGCAATGCCGATCTTTGCGCTCTTCTTCAGATCCTTGTCGGAACGCAGGGACATAAAGCGAACGATGATATGCGGCATGCCGAAATAACCGAGACCCCAGCCAAGGCCGGAAACAATATCTTTCCAGTTGGCAAAGAGATTCCAGTAATTCTCAGGCAGCTCGGCTGCGCTGGCAGCACCGCCGCCGGCATTGATAACCGCCAGCGCAAAAATCGGCGCGATCAGCAGCGCGGCCAGCATCAGCAGGCCCTGGAAAAAGTCCGTCCAGCAAACGGCGTTGAAGCCGCCGAGGAAGGTGTAAACCAGGATAACGACCGCCGCGATATACATCGCAACTTTTTCGTCAATGCCGATAACGGTGTGGAACAGGGTGCCGCAGGCTTTCATGGAGGAAGCCGCATAAATAGTGTAAGCCACCAGGAAAATCACAGCGCAGACAATCTGCAGCGCCTTATTCTTTGCCAGGAAACGGTTGCTGAGATACTGGGGAACGGTGATGGAGTCGTTCGCTGCGATGGTGAACTTACGCAGACGTGGCGCTTCAAACACCCAGCTGAGCGTGTAGCCGATGGCAAGACCGATGGCAATCCACGCCTGACCGATGCCCATTGCATAGATGGAAGCGGGCAGCCCCATCAGAACCCAGGCGCTCATATCGGAAGCGCCGGCGGACAGAGCGGACACCCAGGGGCCCATCTGGCGGCCGCCGAGGAAGTAATCCTTCTCACCGCCGTTGCGGCTCTTCACGAAGAAGAACACGCCGATACCCAGCATAAATGCAAGGTAAATGATAAATACGATACTTTCCATTTTCTTTTTCTCCTCTTTTTATTCTTGCAACGGCGATATCATAGCACAAAGAAAAACAGACCGCAATAGAGAACACGGTATAAACCAATGGTTCATACCGTGTTCTCTATTCGATATATTTTCATTGAAATTGCTGCGTTTTTCGATTAGACCACAGTCTATACGAAAAATAGTCGCGAAATTATTTTTTATAATTTTGCAAAAACATCCCCATCATTCCTTCGGAATAGCGGATCAAATTGTAAGCGCCGCCGCAAAGACACCAGTCATACATCAAAGCGCGCTCCAGCAGCGCATAGCCCTTGATAATCTCGTTTACGGTCATGTCTGTGCGGATTTCGCCGCGTTCCTGCCCGCGCGCAACCGTTTCGCGCAAAAGTCGGAAATAAACGCGGTTGCGGTCCATCAGATGCTTTTCGCCGCGCGTTGTCAGCTGTGTGGACAGCAGCCGCGCCAGCAGCTCCAGCGGAATGGCGGACTCAATCATGGAAAACAGCTCGCGGTTGAGGTAAGCCAGCACATCCAGCGCATTCATATCCGGCGCGATGGTGGGAATCAGTTCCTCATATTTCTCGTCAAACAGCACGCTCAGCGAGCCGAGCAGCGCATCCTTCCCCTCGAAATAGTGATAAAATGTACCTTTGCTCGTTCCGGAAAGGTCGATAATATCCTCCACCGTGGTTTCCTCATAGCCCTGTTCGTAAAAAAGCTTCCAGGCCGCCGAAACAATGCGGCCGCGGGTGCTGCGCTGTGTTTTTCTCGGCATAGTTCCGTTTTCCTCCCCTCAGCCGCGGCGCTGCGCGGTGTTCAGAAATGGTATTCCTGTCCGGCGACATATTGCTCGTAAAGCGCGTCCGTCACGCCGCCGTGTTCGATGATTTTAGCGTAAAACTCACCGCTGCGCTTCACTGTACGGCGTCCGGTGTCTCCGTCCGTCTGCACCAGACCGAAGCGCGCGCAGTTTCCGTCCTGCCAGGAAAATCCGTCCAGAAAATTGGAATAGTAATAACGCTTGATCGGCAGTTTGCTTTCCGCAATCTGCTTCAGATGCTCATAGATATAGCGGCTTCGAAAGCTGTCGTTCTGGTCGCAGGTGCCGTTTGCAATAATATAGATCGGCATGGCGCGCAGCTTGATCAGCCCGTGGCAAACGCGCAGAATCCCTTCGGGAAAAATCTCCCAGCCGAGATCGTTTTTGCAGCTTCCGTCGCGCGCGGACTCTCCAAATCCCGCCACCGTGGAGCGCGTATAGTAGCTCACTGCGTGAAAATCGCAGTAAGTCCCCTTTCGGTCACGCCCGTTGTTGCGCAGCGGACGGTGAAACTCGCCCGTAATCATCGCTTCGGTCAGCAGCGTCTGAAACCGGCGCTCAGCGCGAACCGCAGCGCTCAGATCAACGGGGTTCACCCTGTTTTTCGGCTCAAACACACGCAGATGGTTTGCAAAGCTCACGCGGGAATTTCGGAATCCGAGCTGGCGGCGCACATCATGGATCAGGCGGTAGGCCTTGATATGCGCGGCGGCAAGATTGCTCATCACGTTCGCCGCAGCGGCGGCTTTCTTCTTTCCCGGCGGCCAAAACCCGAGCGCATAGCCGTTTGCGGCATAAACATTCGGCTCGTTGATCGTGATATATTCCGAAACAAGATGTCCGATTTCGCGCACAACGCGCTCAACGTAGATGAGAAAGCATCGCACATTGTCGTAGCGTTCCCAACCGCCCTTTTCCGCAAACCACATCGGATCGGAAAAATGGTGGAGCGTCACCATGGGTTTTATACCCAGCGCAATCAGCAGCATCAGTTCTTCTTTGATATGCGCGATTGCGTCTTTGTCAAAAACGCCCTCCTCCGGCTCCACGCGCGCCCACTCGATTCCGAGACGGTACGTCTGCACGCCGAGGCGGTGCATCAAAAGCACATCGTCTTTCCAGTTATCCCAATGCCCCGCAGCCACCGCGGGATCCCCGCCGCGTATGCGCCCCTTTTCATGCCAGTCGTTCCATGTGTGGTTCAGCGCACCGCCGTCAATCTCCGTGGCAGCGGACGAAACGCCGAGCAGCATATTGGGTTTGAGCGAAAACGAATTCATAAGCGTCACCTCCGCAGCCCCGCCGTTCAGTTTACATAATTTTGTTTACATAACAACATTGCAACTGCCTTCGCCAAATGTGCGCTCCATTGCCGAACAATACGCTTCCAGATGCTCCGCCGGCACCAGCGCCTGCACGCATCCTGCAAAGCCCCCGCCGTGAACGCGCCACGCACCAACGCCGTCGAGCAGCTGCGCGCTCAAAGCAAGGCCGCGCTCCAGCCGATCGTCGCCCGCAGGCGTTCGAATATTGCCCAGCAGCCGCTCCGACGAGCGTCCCGAGGCATTCATCAGTGCAATGCAGGCCGAAGCATCCCCTGCGCTCAGCGCGTAACGCATCTGCTCCACCCGCGCATTTTCCTCAAAAAAATGCCGCGCTCTGTTGTGCAGGCGGTCATGCGGCGGCGCAGCGGCAAGAAAATCTTCATAGTTTACATAACCAAGAAGCTCTTGGCCGAATTCGGCAGCCGCGGCACGCATGTCCGCCGGAATTTGCGCATAGGCATCCGTCAGATGGGCATGGCTGCCGCCCGTGTTTGTCAGGCAAAGGCGCAATCCCATCGCAGCAAGATCGCAGCGCAGCGGCACGATCTCTCCGGTGAAAAAATCAATATATATCATTCCGCCGACGGAGCAGGCCATCTGGTCCATCAGGCCGGACGGTTTTCCAAAGTAAGTGTTTTCCGCAAAGCGGGCGCAGTGCGCGATTTCCTCATCCGAAACCACGCCGCCGTTGTAAAGCGCGTTGAATATTCTCCCGATCGAAACCGCAAACGCCGCCGAGGAGGACATTCCCCCGCCTTCCGGCAGGCCGGAGCGCATTGTGCCCGCAAAGCCGCCGACCGCATAGCCCCGCTGCAAAAACGCAGCCGCCACGCCGCGCACAAGCGCCGCAGCGCGCAGCATTTCGTCTTCTCTCGGCTCATTTTCAGTTATGTCAACCACAACAAGCCCGTATCCGCAAGAGTTTATTCGTACAACGCGTTCTGTTGTTATGTCTACCTCCGACGTGATGCCGAGGCGCACCGCAGACGCGATCACGCGACCGAGCTGATGGTCGGTGTGGTTGCCGATAATCTCTGTTCGACCGGGGGTAAAAAACTGCATGGTGCACCTCCTCGCCTGCGCATTTGAATCCGTCGGGCAATTTTGCTGCCACGCAGGCAGCAAACAGGGCAAAGCGCCCCCGTTTCCCGGACGGAGAAACGGGGGATCTGCCTTGCGTTGCAAAATCGGTGCGTCGCAGCGCCGTTTTTTGCAAAATAACGGTATGATTCGCCGCACACGCGGCGAAATCCAAATTACTTTTTGCGCTTGAGAACCTTCTCAATGCCGGCAACAACGCCGTTGGCATCGATGCCGTACTTGCGCAGCAAATCGCCGTACTTGCCGGATTCGGTAAAGACGTCCTGCAAGCCGACATACTCCGTGGGCGCAGCCGCGCCGCCCCATGCGAGAACCTCGCTGACTGCGCTGCCGAGTCCGCCGTAGATATTGTGCTCTTCGGCCGTAACGATCGCGCCGGTTTCCGCAGCGCACTTAAGGATCAGGTCCTTGTCGATCGGCTTGATGGAATACATATCCACCACGCGAACAGACACGCCCTTTTCCTCCATCATCTTCGCAGCTTCCAGCGCCTTATGCACCATGATACCGCAGGCAATCACGGTTACATCGCTGCCGTCGCGCACAATGTTGCCCTTGCCCATCTCAAATTCCGTACCCTCGGCATAGAGATCGGGATACACATCGCGGCTCAGGCGCAGATACATCGGACCGTAGGTGTCCACGGCATATTTCGTTGCCCAGCGGGTGGAAGTTTCGTCGGAGGGGACGATCACCTTCATATTGGGCAGAGAGCGCATCACGGCAATATCCTCCAGCGCATGGTGCGTTGCGCCGTCAAGCGCGTCGCTCATGCCGCAGTAAGCGCCGCCGAGCTTCACGTTCAGGTTGCCGTAGCAAACCTGTCCGCGCGTGGCGCAAAGGCCCAGAGATGTGAGAAAAACGGTAAATGTGTTGACAAAGGGGATCTTTCCGGTGGTGGAAAGTCCGGCAGCGGTGGCAACCATATTGCTCTCGGCAATGCCCATGTTGAAAAAGCGTTCGGGATATGCCTTGCCGAAAATGGCGGTTTTGGTAGAGCCGGAGAGGTCGGCGTCGAGAACTACAATGTTCTTATTGGTCTCGCCCAGTTCCTTCAGGACGGTACCGTAAACTTCTCTGATTGCTTTTGCCATTATGCATTACCTCCCAGTTCTTCCATGGCCTTGGCATAGCTCTCCGCATCAATGGCGGAACCGTGCCACTTGCTCTGGCCTTCCATGAAGGAAACGCCCTTGCCCTTCACGGTGTCGGCAATGATCACGCTCGGCACGCCCTTGCATGCCTCGGCTGCGTCAAACGCAGCATCCAGCGCGGCAAGATCGTGACCGTCGCATTCGATCACATTCCAGCCGAACGCACGCCACTTGCCCGCGAGGTCGCGGATGGGCATGATCTGTTCTGTGGTGCCGTCGAGCTGAACATGGTTCCAGTCCACAACGGCGCAGAGATTATCCAGCGCAAATTTGGGTGCGGACATGGCGGCTTCCCAGATGCAGCCCTCGTTGAGCTCGCCGTCGCCGAGCACGGCGTAAACGCGGCCGGTGGAGCCGTCGAGCTTCATGCCCATTGCCATGCCCTGTGCCGCGGCAAGACCGAGGCCGAGCGGGCCTGCAGGCATTTCAACGCCGGGCGTGTGCATGCTGGGATGGCCCTGCAGTTCGCTGTCAATCACGCGCAGGGTGCTCATGCTGTCAGCGGGCAGAAAGCCCTTCTCAACCAGATTGACATAGAGCATGGGCGCCGCATGGCCCTTACTCAGCACCAAACGATCGCGGTTGGGATCGTCCTGTCTGTCGGCAGAAACGTTCATGCGCTCCTGATACAGCAGGGCAAGAATTTCGCACACAGAAAGGCTTCCGCCGGGATGTCCGGACTGGACGCCGTGGATTGCGGTCAGAGCGCTGACTCTGAACCGACGGCAGAGTTCCTTCAGTTCCTCTGCGCGCTTTGCAGTAAGTGGCATATGCTTTTCCTCCGTAATAAGAATTATTTGTAATGATGAGTATTTATATAACCAAAAGCTCCTTGGGCGCTCTTGTCAGGTTCACGCATCCGTTACCTGTAATATAAATCATGTCTTCAATCCGCACGCCGAATTTCCCCGGAATATAAATGCCCGGTTCTGCGGTGATGATCGCGCCTGCCGGCAGTCCCGCCTGATTGGCCGGACTTGCATTGGGCGCTTCGTGAATCTCCAGCCCAACGCTGTGACCGAAGCTGTGTCCAAAATACTCGCCCCAGCCGGCATCCTCGATCACCTTTGCCCCGGCAGCGTGCACCTGCGCACCCGTAACGCCCGCGCGGGCAATCTCTATGCCTGCAAGCTGCGCACGCAGCACGGTATCGTAAACCGCGCGCATCTCGTTCGTTGCATGGCCGAGGGCCACGGTGCGCGTCATGTCCGAACAGTAGCCGTTTTTGATGCAGCCGAAATCCATCGTAACAAAATCGCCCGCGCGCAGCACCGCATCGCCCGGCACGCCGTGGGGCATGCTGGTTCTGCTGCCTGTGAGCACTATGGGGGCAAAGCTGTTGCCCTCGCCGCCGTGGAGCAGCATACGGTAAGTCAGTTCCGCCGCAAGCTCGCGCTCCGTCATACCGGGGCAAACCAGGCCGAGCACCTCGTCAAACGCCGCTTCCGCAATGCGCTGCGCGGCAATGATGCTATCCGTTTCATACGATTCCTTCACCGCGCGCAGCTTTTTCAGCAGCGTTTCCGCGGGAGTAAAGCTGCGTTCCAGCCGCTTTTCCCAGCGCTGCCAGTCGCCGTGGGGGAGATACTGCTCCTCCGCA
>SVMK01000085.1 GCA_015067465.1 Oscillospiraceae bacterium | reverse complement strand
CCCTTCGCATTTACTGTGGTGCCCTTTTCCTGTTCAGCATCCAGATTGCCTGCCAGATGACCTTCGTATCCACTGGCAATGCACCTTGCTCAATTATCGTTGCCGTTGTGCGTAAGTTTGTGCTGCTTCTGCCTCTGATCTACATTGTTCCGAATCTGGTCACGGATAAAACCATGGGTGTCTATCTGGCGGAGCCCATTGCCGATGTGATCGCAGTCACCTTCACGGCGATCCTGTTCGCTGTACAATTTAGAAAGTCACTCAATAAACTTAATACAAATCGGAAGGAGATCATCAGATGAAAATCGCAGTAACCTATAGCAATGGTGAAATTTTTCAGCACTTCGGTCACACAGAGCAGTTTAAGGTTTATACCGTAGACGGGAATAAAATTCTTTCCGCTGAGGTAATCGATACCAATGGCAGCGGACATGGCGCACTCGCAGGGCTTCTTTCCCAGCTCAATGTCGATGTGCTGATCTGCGGCGGCATTGGCGGCGGCGCGCAGATGGCACTTGCCCAGGCCGGCATTCAGCTCTATGGCGGTGTCACAGGAGATGCTGACAAGGCGGTAGAGAGCTTTGTTGCAGGGAACCTTGCTTATGATCCCGATGCCAAATGCGACCACCATGACCATCATCACGGTGAAGGGCACACTTGCGGTGAACACGGCTGTGGCGGCGAGCACCACTGTGGCGGGCATGCTCATTAAGCCAAAATCGCCAAGCGTAGAGAGCTTCTTTTTCAAACGAGATTTCCCTCGGCACTAATCTTTGATTAGGCATCGCACGGCATGCGTTGTCCTGACAAAGAAACCTGTTGACGAACCCTGCAACCAGAGTTACGATCAACACGCAGATAACGTTCGAGCCTCGTTGGAGCATTTCAACGGGGCTCGTTTTATGACCACAACACGCACCACAGACGCTTCCGGGATACCCTCGAACAACGGGCAAAAGAGGTCACAAGACGATATGTGTTTTTAGGCGAAAGGGTTAGAAACGGTTAAAAATCGGAACAAATTGAGGCCATGGCGGCGATGGCATTCAAGAGGTCAGCGGTTCGATCCCGCTTATCTCCACCAAAAAAGCACTGAAATCGTGAGATTTCGGTGCTTTTTTCTATGTGAAAATTGGGAAGAAAGACGTACCGGAAAAGACACCGTGTGCTTTGGCATGATTTTGGGTGTTGCAAATTTCGGAAATACGGTTGGAAAACAGGGGGCTCGCGATTACGCGAACTCGACAATAACAGAATATCGTCGGTCAATTGCCTTTACGATGGGCTCATAGACTTCCTTCACCATTTTGAGCGCGAGGTCATCGGCGGCCTGACCGTTTGCGGCCGTATCGAATTTTTGCTCAAGGCGGGTTCGAAGCTCTTTTTCGATGGTGTTATAGTCGGCCACCGTAAGTTCGATATCTCCGCGGGCCAAAAGTCCTTCCCGGACCTCGTCGATGATAATATTGTTCGGGTTGATATCGACTGCCTGAAGGTAGGCGTGATCAATCTTAAGCGTAACAGTTCGGTTCTTTTTGTCCTGAATAATGTTGGCTGCGGTCAGGGTATCAAGATCCACGACAAAATATCCGGTTCCGGTATAGGACACGGTTTGGGTCTTTTTCAGAAAATCGAAATCCAATTGTTTGATCATTCGGTCGGTCAGCTCGGTAGACACTGTGGCTTCCTGCGTGCCGACAATCAGCTTTCTGGTTTCGTTATGGCCGGAGAGGATTATTTCGGAAAAGTTTACCTCAACACCGCTTGATTTCAGGTAGATTGTATCCAAATCAATTTGCGAAATGCCGTCGGATACATCCACATGTAAAGAGTCGGGGCCGCGAAGCACACCGGCAATCAGCACGGCGATCAGGAGAACGGATAAGATTCCCGCAAGCAGATTCAAATATTTGGGATTTTTCATCTTATTCATCATGGTTATCTCCTCCTGCGGCGGTCAGAATCGCCTCGTCCCCGGAATCCTTGCGCTTCGGATGGCGGCGAGTCAGGGGCGGGGAGGGAATCACGATGTGGAACGTTTCGTTCAGCACCCACTTGAGCGCAAAGAACGTGAGCAGCGGCATGAGGAAGTGCGTAAGGCACAAAATTGCGATGGAATTCATGCTTCTGCGAATGTTGTTCCGAAAATGCGACAAAAGATCGGAGATATCCCGGATCGCCGTTTGAAACAGCTCCGTCAGCTTCTCAAACATGTTTTTGCCTTCTTCTTCGCTCTCCATGGCAGAGTTCAGTTTGGCTGCGCCGTCTTCCGTTTCTGCAATTGTTTCTTCCACATATGCCGTCAGATCAGCTGCAACAAATTTTGCGATATGCGTGCTGCATGGGACCACGAAGGCCAAAATCAGGCCGAGAATACACAGACGCACGGCAAAAGAGCGCAAAACATTCTTTTTTGCGGCGAGCGCAACGGCGCCCGCAATGCATGACCACGGAATGAAGAATGCAAACGCCGCTTTAATGCCGTAGATGATCAGGATTTTTTCCAGAAACAGAATTGTAAGAATCGCAATGAAATAAACATTCATATCTGCCAGCGACTCTGCCAGAGGGGTGGCAAAATCGTCCGGCAGGGCGGAAATTGCAAGAGAGGCGGAAAGGGTTGCTGCGGAAAAGGCCATTACGGTTTGGCTGCTCGCTTCCACACTCTCCAGCGATTCTTCAACAAAGGCGGAACCGGAAACCCAGGCGCCGGCGAAGAAGAATGAAATTGCAGCGACCAGGAGCAGGGCAAGGATTTTAACCGCTAATTTTGCATGATGGGCAGACAGCATTTGAAGACCTCCTTTAATTCCGGGGGCGTTTTTTCCGAATGATCAAGGCAGCGTTGCACAGTCGAATATTGTCGATAAAATGATACCATGCGAAGCGAAAAAAGTACAGAAGATGTCACGTCGGGTTGATTGATCCCATGCAGAGCGGGCGCGGCTTTGCAAGGTGCTTGCATAATTGCGCGCGACTTGTTATGCTGTAAAAAAATACGGAATGTGCTCGGGCGGATGCGAAACGCCCGATGACAGACAGGAGGTATTCTTTTATGCTCATGGACGAAATTTCCGCTGTGCCATCTGCGGATGCATGGCTGAAAGCGGCAAAAGCGGACGCGGCGGCGTCCGGGTGCGGCATGTTTCTGCTGCATAACGGCGTTGTGCGCCGCAGCGCAAAGGCACGGGTGCGGCATGGTGAGAATGAGGCGAAGGATGTTGTCGGCATGCGTTTTTCCTATGACAGGGACAAGACCGAAGCGGCGATTGCGCGCACGCTTGCGCTCGACGGAATCAGCATTGTGCGCGTTTGGATGAACGAAGGCGAGCTTCGCGTCGGGGACGACATTATGTATGTGCTCATCGGCGGCGATATCCGCCCGCGCGTAGTGGACGCGCTGCAGTTTCTTGTCGGAACGCTGAAAGAGGAATGTGTGACCGAAACGGAACTTTACTGATATACAACCGGCGCTGCGCACGCTTTCGGGCGGTGTGGCGCCGGCTTTGTTTTACGCTTTTGTTATGAACAAAAAACATAACGGCTGCGGGGAAAGCATGATATAATAACTACATGTACCATACGGAAAAATTATGAAATATCGCGGTGCATGAAAACCGCTTTTTTCAGTGCTGTGCAGATTGTGCGGGGAGGGCGAGCGCGCGTGGAAGCAAAAGAAATACTTGCTGCGCTGCCGCAGCGGCTGCTGCCGTGGTTTGCCGCAGCGGCGCGCGATCTGCCGTGGCGGCGTGACTGCGAGCCTTACCACGTCTGGCTGTCGGAGATTATGCTGCAGCAAACGCGTGTGGAGGCGGTGAAGGGCTACTACGATCGCTTTCTGCGCGAACTGCCGGACATTGCTTCGCTTGCCGCCGCGGACCCCGACAGGCTGATCAAACTGTGGGAAGGGCTGGGCTACTATTCCCGCGTGCGCTCGCTGCAGGCGGCTGCGCGCCGGATTATGGAGCGCCACGGCGGCGTGTTTCCGCAGCAATACGACGAGATTCGTGCGCTGCCCGGCATCGGCGACTATACGGCGGGGGCGATTGCCTCCATCTGCTTTGGCCTGCCCACCCCTGCGGTGGACGGCAATGTGCTGCGCGTTGTTGCACGATTGACGGGAGATGCGCGCAGCGTGAGCGAGGAGGCAACGAAGCGCTCGATTCGTGCGGCGCTGGCAGAGGTGTATCCCCGGGAAGCTGCCGGTGCATTTACGCAGGCGCTGATGGAGCTGGGGGCAACGGTGTGCGTGCCGAACGGCGCGCCGCTGTGCGATGCGTGCCCGATGGCAGAACTGTGCCATAGCCGGAGCGGAGCGTGGAAAACGCTGCCGGTGAAGTCGGCGAAAAAGCCGAGAAGAACAGAAAAGCTGACGGTGTTTCGCCTTTGCTGTGCCGACCGCGTTGCTGTGAGAAAACGCGGCGAAACCGGACTGCTCGCGGGGCTTTGGGAGCTTCCGAATGTGGAAGGGGAGCTCAGCGCGGAGCAGGCGGTGGCGCAGGCAGAACGCTGGGGCGTTCACCCCAGAGAGCTGGAAAGCGCGCTGCGCCGCAAACATATATTTACGCATGTGGAATGGGACATGCTTTGCTACGCGATTCGCTGCGAAACGGAAGCGGACGGCTTTGTGTGGGCCACCCCGCAGCGCCTGAGCGGTGAGATTGCCCTGCCGACGGCGTTTCGCATGTTCCGCGATTTGTGACGGATCGGGAAAAACTCATACAAGCAAGGTTATTTTGGGAGTAAACAGAACTATGGCAACGCTGGAAGAGATTTCCAAAGCAATTGAAGACGGAAAAATCCGCCGCGTACGCGAACTGGTGACGCAGGCGGCGGAGGAAGGCTGCAGCGCGAACGATATTCTCAACGAAGGCATGCTCAACGGTCTCAAGGCGGTTGGGCGGCGCTATTTCCGCAATCAGACAATGGTGTCGGATGTGCTGGTGTCCGCCCGCGCGATCAATGCGGGGCTGGAAACGCTCAAGCCGATGCTGCTGCCGGCGGATGAGCCGCCGATCGGAAAAGCGTGCATTGGCTCCGTTCG
>SVMK01000084.1 GCA_015067465.1 Oscillospiraceae bacterium | reverse complement strand
GGGAAAGAGGTTAATTCTTCGTGGATGTATCGGTTATCATCGGCATCGCCGCGGCGCTGATTCTGATCGTCGGCCTTGCCATATACACGGGCGCCAAAAAGTCCGGCGCGAAAAAAGAGGGGACGAACGCCGCGGTTGTTGCGGGTCTGATCATGGGCACGCTCGTCGGCGGCTCGTCCACCGTCGGAACCGCGCAGCTTGCCTACAACTACGGCATGAGCGCGTGGTGGTTCACGCTGGGTGCGAGCGCTGCGTGCCTGATTCTGGCGCTGGTGTATGTCCGCCCGCTGCGCGCCTGCGCCTGCCCCACGCTGGTTGGCATGATCAAGCAGGAATACGGCCCCGCGGCCGGCATTGCGGCAACGGTGCTCAACAGCGTCGGAACGTTCATCAATATTCTCAGCCAGCTGCTCGCCGCTTCCGCCGTTGTGCTGGTGATCAGCCCCACGATGGGCACGGAATGGACGATTATTTTTGCCGCGGTGTTTATGGTGCTGTATGTTGTGTTTGGCGGCGCGAAGGGTGCGGGCATCGTCGGCATTCTCAAGCTGGTGCTGCTGTATGTTGCCATGGTGTCGTGCGGCGTAATCGCGCTTGGCAAACTCGGCGGCGTTTCCGGCGCGCTGGATGCGATGGAGCACTTCAGCGCAGAGCTGGGACGCAATTTTTCCAGCCTGTTCTGCCGCGGCGTTGGAACGGACGCGGGCGCATGCGTCAGCCTGATTCTCGGCGTTTTAACCACCCAGACCTACGCGCAGGCGGTGCTCGGCGCGAAAAACGACGCGCATGCCCGCACGGGCGCGCTTGTCAGCGCCGTCTTGATCCCCGCCATCGGCATCTTTGGCATCCTTGTCGGACTGTATATGCGAACCGTGACCGATCCCGGCACCTTTGCGGCAAAAACCGCGCTGACCGGGTTTATTCTGAATTATTCCAATATGCCCGGCGTGCTCGCCGGCATCGTGCTCGGCGCGCTGTTCATCGCATCGGTGGGAACCGGCGCGGGACTTGCGCTCGGCATTGCCACGATGATCAACCGCGAGTTTATTCAGGCACACGGTAAAGCATCAAAGCTCAGCGCGGATGCGATGAGCAAGCTGCTGATCGTGCTGGTGCTTGCGCTGGCAACGGCGCTGAGCTGCACGCCCATCGGCGACACGATTCTCAAGTTTGCCTTTATGAGCATGGGCCTGCGCGGATGCACTGTGTTTGCCCCGCTTTGCTTCCTGCTCTGGGCAAAAGGCCGCGTGGAAGGGAAATATGCGCTGTGGAGCATCGTGAGCGGATCGCTGGTTGCGCTGGTGCTGGGTGTGCTGAATCTGTTCAACGTGCTCACATTGCCGTGCGACGCGGTGTTCCCCGGCGTTGCGGTCGGACTGATCGTGATGTTTGCGGGTTTTGCCTCCGGTAAGGGCCGCCGCGCGCTTTCAAACTGAAAAACATACTTAAAAAAACGCATCGGCAAAAGCATTTGCCGGTGCATTTTTTTCCAGAAATTTACTGCATTTTTTCGGATGCGTCGGTAAAACTAAATGCGAAACCAATCAAAAAGGAGCGAACAAAGCAATGATCATGGATCGAATTGCCCTGATCCTCGCCATTATCGGCGGACTGAACTGGGGCTGCGTCGGACTGTTCCGCTTTGACCTGGTGGCTTATCTCTTTGGCGGGCAGACTGCCACGGTGAGCCGCGTGATCTATACCATCGTCGGACTTGCGGCGATCTGGTGTATTTCCCTGCTGTTTCGGGAAAGCCTTGCATCCGACAAAGAGTAAAAATAAAAGCAGCGTGGCCGACTGATCGGTGCACGCTGCTTTTGCATTTTTGTTTCGCGCGGGCGCGGGGCGGAAATACGACCGCGGCTGCTCAGGCGCCGCGCAGGAAAAAATAAACCAGCGCGAGCTGGGCGAGGAAAATTACGGGAAAACCGATGACAAACGCGCTCTTTCGGGTTTTGTGATGAAAAACCGACATGCCGAGCAATCCGCCGATGCTGCCGCCAAGCACGGCAAGGGTGAGCAGCGTTGTTTCCGGAATGCGCCGCCGTCCGTGCCGGGCCGCAGCCTTGTCCGCACCCATGAGGGCGAACAAAATCAGGTTTACCGCACCAAGCCAAACAGCAACGCAGGTTTGAAAAGTCATATCCTTATCTCCCGAAGAAATACCCACCGGCAAAAGCCGGTGGGTAAGTGGTTTTTATTCAGCAGTCGGGTTTATGCCGCGGTAAGCGGATTAGCCGAACATGATCTGGATGGGAGGACGTACAGCTGCGAGCTCTTCCTTGCTGAAGCCGAACTTCTCGCAGTTGTAGTTGTCGATCTCGTCAACCAGAGCGGCGTATGCGCCGGAGAAGGTGGAGCCGGGGCCTCCCTGGGTGATGCAGGGGATGAAGCCGACCATGCCGTTTTCTTCCATTGCGCGAACAGCGGCCTTGCGGCAGTCTGCGTTGGTCCAGCCGTAGAAGTCCATGCTCTTGTTGTCAATGTCGCCCATGAAAGCGATCTTGCCCTTGTACTTCTTGGTCAGCTCGGGCACGTTGTTGGACTGCATGCAGCCCTGCCAAACGTCGATGCCCATCTCGATCATATCGTCAATCAGGTTGGCGCAGTAGCTGTCAGCATGGTGGAAAATCAGCTCAACGCCGTGATCGTGGTAGTACTTGTAGATCTCTTTGTAAGCATCAAGGAAGAAGTCCTCAAACATGCTGGGACGCAGGAAGGAGTTGGTCTCAGAGCCCCAGTCGTCGTGATGGAACAGAGCTTCGGGCTTGATGTTGGCGCAGATGCCTTCAGCAATGCGCAGCTCATACTCGGTGAGGTACTTAACCAGATCGTGCATCTCATCGGGGTTGGTCATGTAGTAGATCAGAGCCTGGTCGATGGAGCAGAGGTGGTGAGTCATCTCGAACAGACCGCCGACATACAGGGTGGTCTTGTAGGAGTTGACGCCGTCCATGGTGTCATACATCTTTTCCTTGCAGGTAGCCCACAGTTCATCGGAGAAGTTGGTGGTGGGGGCATGCACATAGTCCTGCCAGCGCTCGATGTCCTTAACAACGGTCAGCTCGGGGGTATGTACGGGGAAAGCAGCGGGGGTGTTTGCAGGGAAGGAACGGGTGATACCCCAGTTGTTCACAACAGTGGGGCCGCCCTTGACGGGAGCCTTGTCAATCATCATGGCGGGGTGAACTGCCATGGAGAGCGCCTCGAAGTTGTTTACAAAACGATCGGGCTGAGCGTCGCCCTTAATGCAGCGGCGCATGTTTTCTTTTGCTGTCAGCATGATTTGTCCTCCTTTTTTATTGAACGAATTAAGCCTGCCGCAACGCAGGCATGACCCCAGCGGTCATTTGTTAAGATTATAACGCCAAGTGCCCCGTGATGCAAGAGCGAAAAATGAAAAAATTGTGAAAAAATCAGCTGCAAGAGTCAATTTCAGCGCAATTTCGTGCGAAGGCGCATCGCAGGCAAAATCGCACGGCAGTGCAGCGGATGCATAACCGCGCAGCGCGCCGTTGCAAAAACGTTTTTGCACGAAAGGTATATTTTCGCTTACGCGCAAAAAGGGAGCGACAAAGAAATACCCCTGCACCGGGTGCAGGGGTATGCGCTTATTTTCTCGATCCGCTTTTTCCGGGCCGCGCGTTCTTTTTGGGTTTTGGCTTGGCCCAGCCGGCTTTGTATTCCGGCTTTTTGGGCTTTTCCTGCGCAGCGGCGGGTGCGCGCGATGCGCCGCGCGCAGTTTTGGCGGGCGTGCCCCTGCCGCCGGACACCGCTCCCTCGCTGTTCGCCCCGGCAGACTTTGCGGCGCCGCGTTTTTTCGGGGAATAGTCCGGACGAATCAAACACTCCGGCCCAAAGCCGATGAGATCTTCGCGCCCGGCTTTTTTCAGCGCCGTCACAACGCTGCGGCGCATTTCGGGCTTGCGCCACTGCAAAAGCCCGCGCTGCAGGCACTTATCTTCAAATGTTCGCGCAACATAGATCGTCTGCATCGTGCGCGGGTCCAGACCGGTGTAGTACATGCAGGTGGAGATGGTGCCGGGGGTGGGATAGAAGTCCTGCACCTGTTCGGGCTGGCGGCGCTGACGGTTGAGATAGCAGGCCAGTTCGATGGCGTCGTTGAGCGTGCAGCCGGGATGGGAGCTCATCAGATACGGAACGGCAAATTGCTCCTTTTCATAGCGCGCGTTCAGCCGACGGTATTTATCAAGAAACTTCTCATAAACGCCGATGTGCGGCTTGCCCATAAAATCAAGCACCTTGTCCACGCAGTGTTCGGGCGCAACACGCAGCTGCCCGGACACATGATATTTCACCAGCTCGGAGAAAAACTCGCTGTTTTGCTCCTCAAGCATATAGTCATAGCGGATGCCGCTGCGCACAAACACCTTTTTCACGCCCGGCAGTGCGCGCAGTTTTCGCAGAAGCGAAAGATACGAGCTGTGATCGGGGTCAAGGTTGGGGCAAGGCTCGGGACTGAGGCAGTTGCGATTGGCGCACATGCCGTGCTCCAGCTGCTTTTTGCACGAAGCGTGGCGGAAATTGGCCGTAGGACCGCCAACATCGCTGATATAACCCTTGAAATCCGGGAATTTTGTCAAAATTTCGCCTTCGCGCAAAACGCTGGCTTCGCTGCGGGCGGTAACCATGCGGCCCTGATGAAACGCAAGCGCGCAGAAGTTGCAGGCACCGAAGCAGCCGCGGTTGTGGGTGATGGAAAAGCGCACCTCTTCGATTGCAGGAACGCCGCCCATCGCTTCATACATGGGGTGGTAGGTGCGGGCGTAGGGCAGCTCGGCCACCTCGTCGAGCTCGCGGGTGTTCAGCGGCATTGCGGGCGGATTCACAACCAGCGTGCGGTCGCCGTGGGGCTGCAGCAGCGTGCGGCCGCGAATGGGGTCGTGCTCGGCATATTCCGTCATGGTAGCGCGCGCATAAGCGCGTTTGTCCGTGCGAACATCGTCAAAAGAGGGCAAATTTACGCCCTGCGGCGGCGTTCTGGTAAGATACGCCGTGCCGCGCACGCCTGTAATCTCACGAACGGGCACTTTTTTCTTCAGCAGCGCCGCAATTTCCTTCGTGGCGGTTTCTCCCATGCCGTAAACAAGCAAATCTGCGCCCGAATCGACCAAAACACTGCGCCGAACGGCGTCGTCCCAGTAGTCATAGTGGGCAAAACGGCGCAAACTCGCCTCAATACCGCCGATAATGATGGGAAGATCGG
>SVMK01000083.1 GCA_015067465.1 Oscillospiraceae bacterium | reverse complement strand
TTGCGTCCTTGAGCTCGGCGTTGATTGAGGTGGCCAGAATCCATCCTTCGTAGGCGAAAGCAAAGCCGACGATGGCCTTGAAGAAGCCTGCACCGTCAACAGCGGTGTATTCCGGGGTGTTGACATAGTTCAGAACTTCCAGCGTGGTGCCGTTGATCAGGCCGGCGATGGTGCCAACAACACCCATGAGAATCAGGGGGATCAGCTTGATCACGGTCATGCCGACCTGCATTTTGCCTGCCAGTTTGGGGGACAGGGCGTTGATGCCGTAGCAAATCATCATAAAGCCGGCGCCCACACCGATCGCAGTGGGGTTGATCTGACCGTTTGCAAAGTCAACCGCCTTGATGCCAAACAGCTGCAGGAACATCATGGCCGAGAAGAATGCAAGCATGGCAACCAGTGCAGGAACATAGACAAAGTTCATGAACCAGCCCACATAATATGCATAATTGGGGCCAAGAGCCATTTCTGCATAGTCAACAACACCGTTGACCTTTTCGTAGCGGGAACCCAGCGTTGCAAAAACGAGGGAGCAGATGATGCAGATCACACCCACAATGCCGACAACGGCAATACCCTGCCACAGATTTCCTCCGGTCAGGCTCAGGACTTTACCGCCCTTGATGAACACGCCGGAGCCAATGACGATACCGATAACCATGGAGATGGCAGTCGGCAGGCCATAGCGCTTTTCCATTTTGTTTTCCATATTACCTCTCGCTTTCTTATTCGAATACGCGGAAAAAACTTTAAGTAGTCTATCATTATGAAGCGGTAAAGTCAACCGTAACACGCAGTTTCCGGCTGCTTTGCACACTTTCCGGCGCATTTACGCCATTTTTTCATCCATCCGCTTGCCGCCAAGGATGTGAAAATGGAGGTGAAACACGGTTTGTCCCGCGTCTGCGCCGCAGTTGCTTACAATGCGGTAGCCGCCGTCGAGGTTTTCCTGCGCGGCGATTTTTGCCGCAGCGGCAAGGCAATGGCCTGCCAAAGCCGCGTTTTCCTCGTTCAGCTGCGCAACAGAGGCGATGTGCTCTTTCGGCACAACCAGAATGTGCGTGGGTGCCTGGGGATTGATGTCTCGAAACGCATAGCACTGATCGTCCTCATACACTTTCGTGCTGGGAATCTCGCCCGCCACAATGGCGCAAAACAGGCAATCGTTTTTCATCGTTGTATTCTCCTTTCAGCCCAACTTTTCGGCAACAAAGTCCTTCACGGAATCCAGTGCGGCCTGCAGCTTGGAAGTATCGGTGCCGCCGCCCATTGCACTGTCGGGCTTGCCGCCGCCCTTGCCGCCGCAAAGGGCCGTGATGCTCTTGATGATATCGCCAGCTTTCACGCCCTTGGCAACAGCGTCCGCACCGCAGGATGCGGCGAAGGTGATCTTGCCGTCGCTCACGGAAGAGAGCACGGCAACAACGTTGGCCGCCTTGCCGCGGAAGGTATCGCCCAGCTTGCGCAGCGCGTCGCCGTTCATATCGTCAAGCTTCACAGCCAGAACCTTCAGTCCGCCAATTTCGGCAGCTCCGGCCAGAATGCGGTCGGCCTCGCCGGCAGCTTCCTTGTCCTTATACTGCTCAATCAGACGCTTCTGCTCGCGCAGCTCGTCCATCATGCCTTCCAGTCTGCCGCACAGCAGTTCCGGCGTGGACTTCACGGTGGCAGCCGCAACGCGCAGCTTCTCGCGGTCGCTGCGCACGGAAGCCAGGGTCTCTTTGCCGGTGACAGCTTCGATACGACGCACGCCGGAAGCAACGCTGCTCTCACTCAGGATGCGGAACAAACCGGCCTTGGCGGTGTTGTCCAGATGCGTGCCGCCGCAAAATTCCATGGAAACATCGCCCATTTCAACAACGCGGACCGTCTCGCCGTATTTCTCGCCGAACACGGCAACAGCGCCCTTCTTCTTGGCCTCTTCAATCGGCAGTTCTTCGGTGATGATTTCATAGCCGCCGAGAATCCAGTCGTTCACCTGCTGCTCCACGCTCTGCAGCGTCTGGGCATTGGTGCCCTCAAAATGGGTAAAGTCAAAGCGAACGCGGTCGGGTTCAACCAGAGAACCGGCCTGGTGCACATGGTCGCCCAGCGCTTTTTTCAGCGCCGCATCCAACAGGTGGGTTGCGCTGTGCGCACGGCGCACAGCATTGCGGCGCTCGGTGTCGATCGTGGCGGTCACGGTGTCGCCCAGTTTCAGGCCGCCTTCAACCAGCTTGCCGTAGTGCATATACTTGCCGCCCTTGTTCTTCTGAACATCGTTGACTTCAAAGCGTGCAGCACCCGCGGTGATCACACCGTGATCGCCAACCTGGCCGCCCATTTCGGCATAAAACGGGCTGCGATTGAGCACCACGATGGCATCCACGCCGGGCATCAGAACTTCTGCCTGCTCGTTTTCCACAACCAGCGCAACGATTTTGGCGTCGTTGATTTCGGTGTTTTCATAGCCGACAAACTCAGTGGCGGGAACGCTCTTGCCGAATTCCACACCGGCCCAGCCCAGATCGCCCAGTGCCTTGCGCGCTTCGCGCGCGCGCTCGCGCTGTGCCTGCATCTCCTTGCGGTAGCCCTCCTCGTCCACGCTCAGGCCTTCGTCGCGTGCCATCTCGATGGTCAGGTCGATCGGGAAGCCGTAGGTGTCGTAAAGCTTGAAGGCATCGGCGCCGGAGAAAACGGTTTCGCCCTTGGCCTGATGGTCGGCCAGCATGTCGCCAAAGATCTTCAGGCCGCCGTCGATGGTCTTGGCAAAGTTTTCTTCCTCAACGCGGATCACCTTGGTGATGTAATCCTGGCGCTCGCGCAGTTCGGGATAGTGGCACTCGTTTTCATGAACCACGGTGTCGCAGACTTTGAACAGGAACGGCTCGTTCACGCCCAGCAGCTTGCCGTGGCGTGCAGCGCGGCGCAGCAAACGGCGCAGCACATAGCCGCGGCCCTCGTTGGAGGGCAGAACGCCGTCGCAGATCATGAAAGTGGCAGAGCGGATATGGTCGGTGATAACGCGAAGGGAAACGTCCTTCGCAGTGCTCTCGCCGTAGTGGGCCTTCGTGATCTCGGACACCTTGTTGGTGATGTTCATCACCGTGTCGACATCAAACAGCGAGTTTACATTCTGGCACACGCAGGCCAGACGCTCCAGACCCATGCCGGTGTCGATATTCTTCTGGCTGAGTTCTGTGTAGTTACCCTCGCCGTCATTGTTAAACTGGGAGAAAACATTGTTCCAGACTTCCATGTAGCGGTCGCAGTCGCAGCCAACGGTGCAGTCGGGGCTGCCGCAGCCGTACTCTTCGCCGCGGTCGTAGTAGATCTCGCTGCAGGGGCCGCACGGACCGCTGCCGTGCTCCCAGAAGTTGTCCGCCTTGCCAAAGCGGAAAATGCGCTCGGCGGGGATACCGATTTCCTCGTTCCAGATGCGGTAGGCTTCGTCATCGGCAGGCGTGGTTTCGTTGCCGATAAACACGGAGGGATAAAGACGATTGGGATCAAGGCCAACCCACTCCGGAGAAGTCAGAAACTCCCAGGACCAGTGGATGGCTTCGCGCTTGAAATAATCACCGAAAGAGAAGTTGCCCAGCATCTCGAAATAGGTGCCGTGGCGGGCGGTCTTGCCAATGTTTTCAATGTCGCCGGTGCGGATGCACTTCTGGCAGGTGCAGACACGGCGGCGGGGCGGCTCCTGCTCGCCGGTGAAATAGGGCTTCATGGGCGCCATGCCGGAGTTGATCAGCAGCAGGGAAGCATCGTTCTGCGGAACCAGCGAAAAGCTGGGAAGACGCAGATGTTCCTTCGTTTCAAAGAAGGCAAGAAATTTTTCGCGCAATTCGTTTACGCCGTAGCCGGAATTTGCCATAATTTGGATTCTCCTTTATATTTCAATTTATTAATTTACATACTGGGTTCAATCTGCTCCAGCTCCGCGCGGAGCTTTTCAAAAAACTGCCCGATATGCCACCCGTCGGCAAGCGCATGATGAACATAGAGCGTGACCGGCAGGATAACCCTCCCGTTTTCCTCGCGGAACTTGCCCCATGCAAAGCGGGGGTTGCTCTCGTCCGACGTGCCGCAGGGCAGAACGATCTGCGTGTAGGAAAGCCAGGGCAGGCTGGTTACGAAAATGTGGCTGCGCACATCGCCGTCATCTGTCATGGTGCCGCGTGCGAGCACTTCCTCCTGGCGACGCTTTCCCTCGGCGATAAACGCCGCGCGATCGGTCAGGTCGCTCTCCACAAGGCAGTAAACATAGGCGCTGTGATCGGGCTTGAGCACGGTGTAGGAAGGGTTGCTTTGCACATATTCCGCAACGCGCCCGTCCGGCAGCAGCCTGCGCCGCAGTTCCGGCACGGCGTTGGCCGCGCGCGAAACAGCAAAGAGAAAGCTGAGAAAAAACGGGTCATCCCCGATTTTTTGCATAAAGTCGGTAATGTCCACTTCCACGGTGGCGCCTGCATAGGGATTCGGAACATTGAGAAAATACTCATACTGTCCGCGGCGGGGGTCGCAGGTCATATCAATGATTCTATAATCCAGAGTCTTTCACCTCCGACAGCATAAAAAAAGCTTCGCCCCCATGTATAGGGGCGAAGCATGGCTTCGCGGTACCACCCTAATTATCCCCCGTTCGGAGGCATCTTAGTCATCCTGTATCGGGGATGAAGCGGAACACTCATCGCGTTCTTGGCTGGTGAAGTGGCTGTTTTGGCGCATGCCGGGAACTTTCACCTTCCGTTCCCTCTCTGCAGGCTGCGGCACAAAACTCGTTTCGTCATAGCCGAGAAAAATATTAACAAAGCAATTATAGCAAAATGAAAAGCCTTGTCAAGCTTTAATTTTTCGCAGAACGGACAGCCGCTCCGCCGGTGCCGGCAGACGCATTCGCAGCACCATCATGGGGTGGTTTGCCGTTTGCAGCGGCGTTCCCTCGCCGTCGCGCAGATCCTCCACAACAAAGCGGTGCGGCTTTTCGCCGCGGTTGACAAGTTCCAGCGTGTCGCCCAGCGAAAATTTGTTTCGCTCGGTCAAAACCGCTTCCGTTCCCTCGCACGATTCCACCAGCGCAACAACATCCGCATCGGAGAAATACATATTATCGGGGTAATACTGTCCCGGTTCTCCGAAATAAAATCCCGTGGAATACTGTCTGTGGCTGATTTTCATGCATTCGTCCAGCCACGCCGGATCAAAGGGTTTTCCCGCCACCGCATCGTCGATGGCGTGGCGGTAGGCATATGTACTCATGCCGGCATAGTAAGCGCTTTTCATGCGCCCTTCAATTTTGAAGCTGGAAATTCCCGCCGCAATCAGTTCCGGGATATGCTCAATCATGCACATATCGTTGGAGTTGAGGATGTGCGTGCCGCCCGGCTCTTCCTGAATTTCAAAATACTGTCCCGGCCGCTTTTCCTCCATCAGGAAATAGTTCCAGCGGCAGGGCTGGGCGCAGGTGCCGCGGTTGCCGTC
>SVMK01000082.1 GCA_015067465.1 Oscillospiraceae bacterium | reverse complement strand
AAATCCTGCGCCCACGGCACCAGCAGCCACACGATGGTGCACTTCTCTTCCGTGACCGCACGGAGAATCCACTCCGGCTTCACGCCGCGCAGCAGCACCGCCTTGCTTCCGCTCAAAAGCGAACCGAACCAGTGCATCTTCGCGCCGGTGTGGTAAAGCGGCGGGATACACAAAAACACATCTTCCCGCGTCTGCTCATGATGGTTCTGCTCAGTCATGCACGAGCAGATGAGCGCACGGTGGTTGTGGAGTATCGCCTTGGGAAAGCCCGTCGTGCCGGAAGAAAAGTAAATCGCGGCATAATCGTCCTCCGTAAATGCTACGGGAGGTGCGCTTGAGGAGCAAAAGCCCATCATGCGAATGCAGTCCTCCGTGTAGTCCGGACCGTTTTTCCCGACAAAAAACATCATGCGAACAGCGGGGATTTCCTTGGCGATGGAGTCCATACGCTCAACAAACTCCGGGCCGAACACCAGAATTTCTACGTCTGCAAGGTCCAGGCAGTAGCGAATTTCGTCGCTGGAATAGCGATAGTTCATCGGCACCACGATGCATCCGGCCTTGAGGATGCCAAAATAGATCGGCAAAAACTCCAGACAGTTCATCATCAGCATCGCAACCTTTGTTCCGCGCTTCACGCCGCGGCTGAGCAGCAGATTGGCAAACCGGTTTGCGCGGCGGTCAAAATCTTTCCAGCTCAGTTCGCGCCGGTAAGGCGCATCGGGCTGCGCGTTTTCAATCAGGCTTGCTTCGCGCCACGTCACCGCCGCATCGCGGTCCTCGCTCGGACTGAGTTCAACCAATGCGGTTTCGCCGCCCCAAAGTCGGGCATTGCGCTCCAGCAGTTCCGTAATCACCATTGCAAATTCCTCCGAAATCATAAGAATATGGGACAAAAAACGTCCTCTGTGTTCGCAGTTTTGAACACAGAGGACGAGAATTTCCCGTGGTACCACCTCAGTTTGCCGCATCCTCGCGGACGGCGGCCTCACAGGGTACTGACATACCCGCAGCGCTGTAACGGGCGCTCCCGTCGTGTCCTACTGATCACCGGAAACGCACCGGCGTGTTCAGAACGCTGCTCGGAAAGGTATTCGGCTTTCCGCAAAGCTGCCGCCTCGCACCACCCGGCGGTTCTCTGCTGCCTGCTGAGAAAGCTTACTGCGTTTCGTCATCGCATTTTCCTATGCTTTGCAGTTTAGCAATTTTAATTAATAAAGTCAAGTCTTTTTTATTCCGTTCCCTCAGGCGTTTCCGATTCCTTCGGCAGCTCGCACCAGCGCATAAGCACACCCGCGACCTCCGCCCTCGACATGGGCTGCCGCGGCGTCAGTCCGGCTTCACCCGGTGCTGCAACACCCGTTTCCGCTGCCCAGCACAGCGCTGCCAGCGCATAGTCATGCGCCTGCGAAGCGCCTTTCACGTCATCCGGCGTCAGACTCGTTTCCGGCAGCTGTGCCCAGCGGTGGAGAATGGTCAGAATCTGCTCCTGCGTCAGATCGTCCCCGGGTGCAAAGCAGGTTTCGCTGTAGCCGTTTACAAGGCCCTGTCCGGCTGCCCACGCAACCGCGGGACCGTACCATGCGTCCGGTGCAACATCCTCAAACGCAGCCGGTTCAGCCTCCGGGCTGCCGCTCATGCGCCAGAGCACCGTTACCAGCATGCCGCGGCTCATCACCGCTTCGGGATCAAAGCTTGTGTCGCCCGTTCCCTCAAAAATGCCGTGCTCATAAACATATTTCACCGCCGCAAAGTTTGCATCGCCGGCTTTCACATCGGAAAACGGGATGCCGCTCCAGATGCGGATCGGAATCTGCACGCAGCTCTCGCCCGCGCGCGCCGTCAGTGTGCCGCTGCCGCTGGCGTCCGAGGGAATCAGATGTCCCGTTTCGTCCACAGTGCCCGCATTGCCGTCCAGCGTCCAGCTGTAGCAGCTGTCATCGCCGCTGAGGGCAACATGGTTTTGATACGCGCGCACCGTCAGGTCCACTTCCTGTCCCGGCTCCAGCGTCAGCGAAAGTGTGTGTTTTCCGTATTTCTCGCCGTAAAGCTTCAACGTGTCCGGCGATTGCGTAACCGTGATCGGAATTTCCGCGCTTTCCACCCCGGGTGCGGAAACGCGAATCACACCTTCGCCCGTTCCTTCGGCATGGAAAACACCGTCGCGCACCTCGCCAAGCCCCTCGCTCACGGAAAAACTCAGCGCCTGCGGCACGGCGGATGCATAGCCGTTTCTGTCTGCCGCCTTTACGGTGAGAGGAATTTCCGCCCCAGCCACCGCGTCAATCTCCAGCGGGTAAAGCGCAAGGCGCTCTGCTCTGCCGACCGCTTCGCCGGTGCCGGCAATCAGGAGGTAATTCACCGTTTTTCTCGCGCTGCCGTCGGAAGGCCGGTTCACCTGCGTCAGCGCGCTGTCGCCGGGCAGAAGCGCGGACATCTGCGTAGAGCCGCCGCCGTCGAGCGCACCCGCCGCAACACAGCCCAGTTCCGCCATCCGCTCTGCCACGGCAGCCAGCCCCAGCCCCTTGCTGTAGCCGCTCTGCCGGCCGTCGATCGTATAAACAATCACGCTGCCGTCCTCGCGCACGCCGATCGCCGTGCGCGGTGCCGCTGCCGTTTCCAGCCCGCTCAGCGGTTTTCCGCTCTCCACCAGCGGGTAGAGAATTCCAAGCGCGGAATCCACCGTTTCCCAGCCGGGCGCGCAGGAAATCTCCAGCGTAAGCTCCGTACCCGGCGCAAAGCCCTCCGGCTGCTGCGGCACAGGCTCCGCCTGAAGCTCCTGTTCGCTCTTTTCAATCACAAGCAGCATCCGGTTCTCCGCCGGCTTCACGCGCTCGTCCGCGGAGCATATGCGCTCCACCGTCAGCGCAACGTTTTCTCCGCAGCGCAGTTCGCCCTGCGCTGAAAGCAAAACGGTCCAGTAATTCTCACCCGGCCGCAGCGAAGCGGTGCAGTCGGCGGTGTAAAGCCGCATGCCACTGCCCACCGCGCGGTTCAGCGCGGAAACGGGACGGACCTCATTTTCCCCGCTGCGCAGCGTCAGCCGAATTTCCGGCTTGCCAAACACAACGCTGCCGTCGCTGTGAAACCCAACGGCAGAAAGTCCTTCGTCATCCGTTCGCAGAACGCCGCCGCGCATCACAAGCCCAACCGGTTCGCAGCTGCCAAACGAAAAATAGCCGCCGTTGCTGCCGCCGAGCACATGCAACCCCTCGCGCTCCAGCTTCGCCGCAAATGCCGCGAGCGATCCGGTCGTCCACAGCGTATCCGCGCTGACAGCCACCGGCACAGCGCCGCTGTCTGCTTCAATGCACATATAATGTTCCGTTTGCAGGTCGTTTCCTGCCCAGTAAGTATTTTCTGTCAAAACAACGCCATCGGCGAGTGTTGCGCTGTAACCGTCCACGCGCTCGCCCGGCACAGCTGCCCACGCAGCCGCAGCAGGCAGCAGCGCAAAGCACAGCAGTGCAGCTATCAATTTTTTACGCATTCCGCGATCCCTGCTTTCGTGTTTTTTTCGAATATACCGAACGAATGCATCATTTTACGCGCAGAAAATAACGCCCCGCCCGCCGGCAGGCAGCCGGCGCGGCGGGGCGCTTGCTTATTCGGATGTTTCTGCTTCACTTGGCCTGCGCTTTTCTCCGCAGCGAAAGGCAGTCGGCAATCATGGCGATGAACTCACTATTGGTGGGTTTTCCTTTGATATTGCTGACCGTGTAGCCAAAAAACTTCTGCAGCGTTTCCAGATCACCGCGGTCCCACGCCACCTCGATGGCGTGGCGGATGGCGCGCTCCACACGTGAAGGCGTGGTGCCGAATTTTTTTGCCACGGCGGGATAGAGCACCTTCGTCACGGCATTGATCACATCCATATCGTTGATCGTGATGATGATTGCCTCGCGCAGATACTGATAGCCTTTGATGTGGGCGGGCACGCCGATTTCGTGAATCACCTCTGTCACCGTGGTTTCCAGATCCGGCTCACGGCGCCGAATCTCGGCAGGGACGGACAACCGAGGCGCATCTTCCGCGCCGCCGCGAACACACTGGCGAATGCGGGCCGCCAGCGCGGAAATATCGCAGGGTTTGGGAATGAAATAGCTCGCACCAAGCTCCGCACAGCGCGAAATCATGCGCTCACTGTAAAAGGCCGAAACAATCATCGTAACCGGCTCCGTGCCCGTTTCTCCGATGCGCTGCAAAACGCCCATACCGTCCAGACGCGGCAGCACCAGATCCATCAGAAGCACGTCCGGCCGGCATGCCGGAAGCTTTGAAATCACTTCCAGTCCGTCTGCTGCCGTGCCGACAACCTCAATATCGCCTTCGGCTCTCAAGCTGTCCCGCAGCAGGCAGCGAAACTCCTCTCCCGCATCTGCGATCAGCACCTTGATCTTGGTTTCCATAATGTTTTTCCTCCAATTTATCATAAGGTTTACGGCAGCTATGTATTTTCGTCTGTTTGGCCGTTAATTTAGATATAAACTACCATATTCCACCGTCAATTTCAATCTTATCTCCCCTTTTGACTGTCGACAATTTGTTAACATAATTCGATGAATATTCTACACATTACGACGCGCTTCCGCCGCGCTCGCCCGCCTTCGCCTTTTTCGTGCATCCGGTCTGCCGCCACGATTCGACAACGCCGTGTGTCCCGTCCGCTCACTTGACATTTTGCACCGCTTCCTATAATATTCCTTTGTATCTCATTCATAAGGAGGTAAGATATGGATATATTTGAAAAATGCTATTCGTTTACCCAGGCGGACGAATATCGTTCGGTGGGTCTTTTCCCTTATTTTCGCGAACTTCAATCCCGACAGGACACCGAGGTTATCATGGAAGGCCAGCGCCGTATCATGCTCGGCAGCAACAACTATCTCGGCCTGACCGTCAACCCCGAAATTATCAGCGCCGGTCTGAAGGCGCTGGAAGAATTCGGCACAGGCTGTTCCGGCTCGCGCCTGCTCAACGGCACGCTGGTTTTGCATCAGAAGTTTGAAAAGGAGATGGCTGCGTTTCTGCGCAAGGAAGATGTTGCCACATTCCCCTCCGGCTTTCAGAGCAACCTCGGCGTGATCAGTGCCATTGTCGGCCGCCACGACTACGTCATCTGCGACCGCGAAAACCATGCATCCATCTACGACGGCTGCAAGCTCAGCTTCGGCAAAATGCTGCGCTACCGCCACAATGACATGGCAGAGCTGGAAAGCCGTCTGCAGAGCGTTCCCGAAAGCGCAGGCTGCCTGATCGTAACCGACGGCGTTTTCTCCATGGGCGGCGACATTGCCAATCTGCCGGAGATCTGCGCCCTCGCCAAAAAGTACGGCGCCCGCGTCATGGTTGACGACGCCCACGGTCTCGGCATTCTGGGCGAAGGCGGCCGCGGCACCGCCAGCTATTTCGGCCTGGAGGATCAGGTGGATATCTATATGGGCACTTTCTCAAAATCGCTTGCCTCC
>SVMK01000081.1 GCA_015067465.1 Oscillospiraceae bacterium | reverse complement strand
ATCTTTGCCTTTTGCGCAGGCGCGGGTGAGGGTTATATTGCGCTGAGCACAAGGCAAAGATGCCGGGCAAAGCGCGCATGGCCTTCCTGTGTGAGGTGCACACCGTCTGCGCCGAGCGGGAGGTCCCATTCCCCGGCGTTTGCAAAGCGCGTTCCCAGCGCTTTGGCAACGGACTGATAGGCGGCACCGAGACACAGCGCGCGGGCAACGGTGGCATCATCTTCCACCCAGCTGCCACGCTGCATGGCGGGCGGGGCAATCAGCAGCAGCTTTTCCGGCGGGCACGGCAGCTCGCTGCAAAGAAATCGCAAAAATGCGTCTATGCGCGCTGCGGCGTCCTCGGGGCGGCACTGCGCGCTGCGAAGCAGGTCGTTTGTGCCGAGCATCACGGCGATCAGAACGGCCGGATGTGTGCGCAACTGCTGCACCGCAAGGCGCATTTCGGCGTCTGAAACGGGAATGCATCTGCCGTTCATACCGCAGTTCACCGCCTGCCAGCCGGCGGGCTGCAGCCGGTCCGTCCAGCGTGCGCCGTCGGGATAGCGGGCGCTGAGCGGGGAAGTGGGGTCATGGCCGAACGTGTTGGAGTCGCCGTAGCAAAGTATGGTTTTCGAAGGGGCGTGTGTCATGTGTGCACCTCGCTGCCGCGGCTGCGGGCACGATGCGCAGGTACCGCGATAATGGATTTCATTCGATGTTTCCTCCGTGAAGCGGATTTGCTTTTGAGCCAATCATATAGCGTTCGGGACCGCTTTGCAAGAGAAAAGCGTTGCTTTGTGGCGCGGAACGTAGTACAATAATTAAGTATAGTTTATCTTTTCGCAAGCGGCGCGGTTGCCCTTGCGGCGGTATATGCTGCTGCGTCCGGTGGTTAAACAGACTGCTTTGCGGTTATATTGGTATACTGAAGAGATCGTATTTTTAGCAAACAATGCGGAGGAATTTTTAGAATGAAAATTGCGGTAACTTACGAAAACGGTGCGGTTTTTCAGCATTTCGGAAAAACCCAGACTTTTAAGCTGTATGAAGTGGAAGACGGCAAGGTGATTGCTTCCGAAGTGATCGGCACGGATGGAAACGGTCACGAAGCGCTGGCGGATTATCTTGAATCGAAGGCGGTTTCCGTTGTGATCTGCGGCGGACTCGGCGACGGCGCGCAGGCCGCGCTGGCTGCTGCGGGGGTTGAAGTGATCTCCGGCGCCGAGGGCGATGCGGATGCAGCCGTGGAAGCTTTCCTGAGAGGTGAGCTGGTCTCCCGCGGCGTGAACTGCGACCATCACGATCACGACCACGGTGAAGACGGCTGCGGCGGCGATTGCGGCGGTGGCTGCGGCGGATGCCACGCCCCGATGCAGGTTCTGTTTGACGGCCCCAACGCCGGCAAGGTTTGCAAAACCCACTATATCGGCACGTTCAACGACGGAACGGTGTTTGACTCCTCTTACGAGCGCGGCGAGCCGCTGGAGTTTGTCTGCGGCGTCGGTATGATGATCTACGGCTTTGACAAGGCCGTTGCAGATATGGAAGTCGGTCAGTGTGTGGACATTCATCTGCTGCCCCACGAGGCCTATGGCGAGCATGACCCCTCCGCTGTGTTCACGCTGCCGCTCGAGCAGTTGCCCGGCGCGGAAAATCTGGTTGCCGATCAGGAAGTTGTACTTTACGACAATATGAACCAGCCTGTTCCCGTCAAGGTTGTTTCCCGCGATGAGAAAACCATCACGTTTGACGCTAACCATGAGATGGCCGGCAAGGAGCTGAACTTCCGCATCGAACTGGTGTCCGTGGAGTAAAAGCGCGAAAACCGAATAAAAAATCCGTTCGCCGCAGCATATGCACGGTGGACGGATTTTTTTGTTTGGTCTATTTCCGGTTAAAAGCCGACGCCGGCAAGTTCCAGTGCGAGTTTGATAATCAGCAGCACCAAAACGGTGAGAATGACGGGCGTGACGATTTTTGTGCCGTTTTTCATCATGAGTCCTGCGCCGATATACTGTCCGCCAAAGGCGAACACGGCGGCGATGAGACCGATCGGAATGAGCACTTTGCCCGCCATGAGCGAGGTTGCGAGCGCTCCGATATTGGATGACTGGTTTACAACCTTGACGTTGCCGGAGGCGGTGCGCAGGTCCATTTTGGCAAGGCGGCAGAACGCGATGAGCAGAAATGTGCCGGTGCCGGGACCGTAAAAGCCGTCGTAAATGCCGATCACAAGCGAGGAAAGCCACACAATGCAGCGGCGGGCGCGCGGATCAATTTTGCCCTCGGTTTCGGGAAAGGACTTTTTCTTCAGCATCACCGCAGCGACGATGAGCAGCACAACAATGAGCACATAGCGCAGATATTTTTCGTTTACCGCCAGCTGCAGTCTGGCACCGAAGTGCGAGCCGATGATGGCGAGGAAAATGGACGGAACGGCAAGCGGCCAGTTGACATAGCCGTTTTTGATGTAGCGTGCCGTGGACGCAACCGTGCCCAAACACGCCGAGAGCTTGTTTGTGCCGAGCGCATAGTGGGCCGGCAGCCCGACCATGAGATAAACCGGCAGGGATATCAGTCCGCCACCGCCACCGATGGCGTCGATCAGCGAAGCGACAAACACGCCGACGCATATCAGCGCAACGGTCCAGAGAGGGTAACCCGCAAGCATAGTGAATCCTCCTTTTATGGAAAAACAAAGCAGAATATAGCACATTTTGCGGCGGGTTGCAAGGCCGATGCGACACAAAGCGAAAATATTCGCCCCGTTCCTCCGACGCTGCGTTCAGCCGATCAGATCGGAAAACAGCCGGATATTTTCGGCAGAAAGCGGCAATTCGCCGGCCTGCTGCTTTTTGATCACGTCCACAATGCGGTCATTAATCGGCGTGGCAACGCCGCAGCGGCGCCCCCATTCGCAGACAATGCCATTGATCGAGTCGATCTCGCAGGGCTTGCCTTTGCGGAGATCCTGCAGCATGGAGGGGTAAATCATCCGGTGCTTTTTCATGGCGAAGGGGAGGAGAAATTCTGCAAAGGCGCGCTTCAACCCGCCGCGCCAGTAGAAAAGCGCTGTGATGTTTTTGCCCTGCACGGGCACGAATTCGGCACCGGCGGCGTGACCGACGTCGATGCATTCGCGGATGCACCGAACGGCTGCTTTGCGCGCGGTCGGGTTTTTGTAAACGTCGCCGAACAGCCCGCCGAGCACGGTGGCCAGTCCGGAAAAGGTGGCGTTGATGAGCAGCTTTGTCCAGCGCACGCCGAGGAGATTGTCCTCCAGATACACGGGGCACATGGTTTCCAGCAGGGATTTCACGGCGGCGAGTTTTTCCGCTGTGATACCTTCCATTCCGCCCATGCGGAACGAAAGGGCGGAGGGGGCGCTGGTCATGCAGCATTCGCCGGGCGCGGTGAGCGTTGCGCCCCACTCCACCACGCAGCCAACGGTGCGGCTGCTGCCGACAATTTCGGCAATGCCGGGCTCGGGAATTCCGTTTTGCAGGGTGACAATCACACCGTCGTGCGCCAGAAACGGGCGGAGAAACTCCACCACCTCGCGGTTTTGCAGCTGCTTTGTCATCAGAAAAATAACGTCGTAAGTTCCCTGCATGCCGTCCGGCGTCAGTGCGCGGACGCCAACGCGCATTTCCACGGTTCCGGTGATGTGCGCGCCGTGCTGCTGCAGCGCTTCAATGTGTGCGAGGTTGCGGTTGACCAGCTCCACATCCAAACCGGCCTTTGTCATATAAGCGCCCAGCACCGTGCCGAGCGAGCCGGCACCGTAAATCACGCATCTCATATCAGGATCATCCTTCCGCTTTTTAATACGCTTTTGCGCCTATGCACAGCGATACGGAAAGTATACCACCTGCCGGAGCTGCGCACAAGCGCAATGAAAAATCTTGCGCCCGTTCGGAATGATATGGTATATTTAAAATATCAGAAATACATGCTGCGGCCTGAAAAAGGCGGTGCGGCGACAAAAGGGCGGCCCGGGGTGAAAAAACGGCGCCGACCGTGGCGGAGGTATCAAAGCAGAATGTTTGAATTGGTCCGGGTTGCAGGTAACAGCTACTATATTCAAAGTCCCGCGAAAATCGGTCTGGTGAAACTCAGCGACAGCGAGGTTTGCCTTATCGACAGCGGAAACGACAAGGATGCCGGACGGAAGGTGCGGCAGATTCTGGACGCAAACGCATGGCGCCTGACGGCAATCTATAACACCCATTCCAACGCCGACCACATTGGCGGCAATCAGTATTTGCAAAAGCAGACCGGCTGCAGAATTTATGCATCCGGCGTTGAGGGCGCGTTCACACGCTATCCGCTGCTTGAGCCGAGCTTTCTTTACGGCGGATTTCCACCGAAAGACCTGAAACACAAGTTTTTGCTGGCGCAGGAGAGCGGTGCGGAAGCGCTTGACGCAACGGTTTTGCCCGAGGGATTTCAGATCATTCCGCTGCCCGGTCATTTTTTTGATATGGTCGGATTCAGAACCGCAGATGATGTTGTTTATCTGGCGGACTGCCTTTCCGGCAGGGAAACGCTCGAAAAGTATCAGATCGGCTTTGTTTATGATGTTGCAGCCTATATTCAAACGCTTGAAACGGTGGAAAAGATGGAGGCCAAAATGTTTGTGCCGTCCCATGCGGAAGCCACGGAGAATATTGCCCCGCTGGCCCGGCTCAATATTGATAAAGTGAACGAAATTGCGGAAAAGATTACGGAACTTTGCGCCGTGCCGATTTGCTTTGAGCAGCTTTTGCAGAAAGTGTTTGCGGAATATCAACTGACGATGAATTTTGAGCAGTATGTTCTGATCGGCAGCACGGTTCGTTCCTACCTTTCCTGGCTGAAGGATACAAACAGAGTCAGCGTCGGGTTTGAAAACAATATGCTCCTTTGGGAGCGCGTATAGCCGGGCGCGGACGCTGTATCTGAAAGGACTTGCGGAGGCCACGCCGAGGAGCGCTACGTTGTCCCGCAGCGCGGAGAATGAAAAAATGCATGCAGCATCCGGATGTTTATCGGACCGGGGGGCTGCATGCATTTTGTATTACGGTTTTTCTTTTTTTGCCTGTTCCAGAATTTTTTTGTAGGGCATGAGCATGCCGTCTGTCATGGCACCGCCCGTTTTGGCTTTCAGCTTTTTGCTGGAAAGCAGGAAACCGACGCCGTACATGGCCAGCATTTTTGGCCATTGCTTCTGCGGAAAGTCATACTGCCCGTGGGCCTTGTAGAATTTGTGGTCGGCTTTCATCATGCCCTGCATCAGCCAGATCAAATCACGGAACACCTTCATGCCGCTGATGCCGTAGAAATTCCGCGGCGGCAGATAGCGATGGTCCAATGCGTAAGTCAGTTTGGCACACAGTGCATCAATGGCCGCGTCGGGATCGTGCTCATCCGTGGCGATGCCGGCGAGGTAATTGGAGCCGACCTGCGCGCGGGCTTCCAGAATGGTTTGCAGATTTTGCTCCCGGCTCAGAGCGCCGCTGACCAGATACCCCACGCTCATGCCGATCGTCACAGTGCGGTGACCGTTGCAGAACTGCCGGTCGTCGTACAGCTTGAAGCGCGAACCCATGGAGTGGTCCT
>SVMK01000011.1 GCA_015067465.1 Oscillospiraceae bacterium | reverse complement strand
CCAATCAGCAGCGAGCAGAAAAGCCCCTGCGCCATCGCCGAGAGCGCGTCGATAAAATAGCGCTTGGCAGAAAATTCAATGTCCTTGCGCTTTAAAAATGCCTGAAACTTGCTCATTGTATCCACCTTCCGTGTTATATTATTGTCATTGTCACGTGTCTTGACACCTGAATATTTTCTTTATTATAGCCATGGCGCACAGAAAGTCAAGATAGATTTTGCATAACCGCTGTGGTATACCCGGAAAAGCATCTGAACAATAAAGACCGGCGCACCGCAATCGCAGTGCGCCGGTCTTTATTGTTCTTTTGCCCGGTGCCGCAGGCATCATTCCTGCTCCGGCAGCAGCAGCCCCGCCTCGTCCAGCTCGCGCTTCACGCGGGCAAAGGCCGCCTCGTCGGGACACTGCAGGCGGTGCAGATGAATTCCTTCTGTCAGCGACGACAGCGGCGCGGTGTTCGCCGAGCGCAGGATAAACTGTGCCACATCGTAGCGGCTGCGCAGATCGAGCGCGCCGGTGAGCTGACCGTAAACCGGGTGCTCCACCGTAACATCCAGCACGGTGCAGCCGTTATCCACCATAATATTCAGCTCGCGTTCCGTACCGGCGGCATCGTGCCGGCACGCAACCGTTCGCGTCAGTCCGTCGTCACCGGCTGCAAGCACATAGCCGCGCGGCGTGGCTGTGATGGCTTCGCCGGATGCGCGCAGCAGCGCCACATCGCCAACAATGATCTGACGGCTCACGCCGCAAAGCTCGGCAAGCGCGCCCGCACTCATGGGCTGGTTTGCGCCGCGCAGCGCTGTAAGGATTGCCGCGCGCCGTCCGCCGGCGGTCATTGCGCACGCTCCTTCGCGGGCTGTCCGCCGCGCATGAGCAGCTCGTTTTTCACGCGCCACAGTTCCGGCGAGAGGTCCACATAGTAGTTGTGGGGGTTGTCAAAGCGCTTCACTTCGTCCCAGAGGGTGTCGATCTGTTCTGCGCAGTACGCCTTGATTTCCGGCAGCGTGGGGCGCTTGTAAACAAGCTCACCCGCGCGGAAAATCGGCTGCAGCAGTTCTTTTGCGGTGTAGTCCGTCACGGTCTGGTGTTTCCAGATCGCCTCGGGGTCAAACAGCTCCAGCGGCTCGCCGTTGACAACCTCGTCGTGCATGCAGATATAGTCGGCAAAGCACTTGCCCTCCGCGCCGTAGATGCGGTAAACCTTCTTAAAGCCGGGGTTTGTGATCTTCGCGGTATTTTCGCTGATCTTGATTTTTGGGATGATGTTGCCCTCGGCATCCTCCACGGCGGCCAGCTTATATACGCCGCCGAACACGCTCTCGCTGCGTGCGGTAATCAGCCGTTCGCCCACGCCGAACACGTCGATTTTCGCGCCCTGACCGATCAGATCGGAAATCAGCCGCTCGTCGAGCGCGTTGGAGCAGGTGATTTTGCATTCCGTCCAGCCCGCTTCGTCAAGCATCTGGCGCGCAGCCTTGGTCAGCCACGCCATGTCGCCGCTGTCGAAGCGGATGCCGCAGCTTTTGATGCCCTTCGGACGCAGAACCTCGTTAAACGCACGGATGGCGTTTGGCACGCCGGACTTCAGGGAATTATAGGTGTCCACCAGCAGCGTGGCATTGGTGGGATAAATCTCGCAGTAGGTCTTAAACGCCTCATACTCCGTGTCGAACATCTGCACCCAGCTGTGGGCCATGGTGCCGCCCGCTTTCACGCCGTACATCTGATCGGCAATGGTGCAGGCCGTTCCCGCGCAGCCGCCGAGGAAAGACGCGCGTGCACCCGTGATGGCGGCATCCGTTCCCTGGGCGCGGCGCGAGCCAAACTCCAGCACCGTGCGCCCCTGGGCAGCGCGGCAGATGCGGTTTGCCTTTGTGGCAATCAGACTCTGGTGGTTCAGTTCCAGCAGAATGTAGGTTTCGATCATCTGCGCTTCAATCGCAGGCGCGCGAACGGTGATGAGCGGCTCGTTCGGGAACACGGGCGTGCCCTCCGGCACCGCCCAGATATCGCCCGTGAACCGGAACGTGCGCAGATAGTCCAGAAATTCCTCGGTGAAGAGGTTTCTGCCGCGCAGATATGCAATATCCTCCTCGCTGTAGTGCAAATCGAGGATATAGTCGATGATCTGGTCCAGTCCCGCCACAACGGCAAAGCCGCCGGCATCCGGCGTTTTGCGGAAAAACACATCGAAATATGTGATGCGGTCTTTGTAGCCGCAGTTGAAGTAGCCGTTGCCCATGGTCAGCTCGTAAAAGTCGCAGAGCATGGTGAGGTTGAGTTTGTCGTTTTGTTTCATAGCCATTTGATTCACACACTCTTCTCAAGTAATTCAATGCCGGCAGCGATGCGGCGCAGCGATTCCGCTTTGCCGAGGATGCATGCAATCTCCACCGCGCCGCCGGGCGTTACCGCCTTGCCGGCCAGCGCGATGCGAACCGGCCACATCACCTTTGCGTTCTTGCACTGCTCGGCCTCCGCCATGTCGGTCATGGCCTTGAGCACATTCTCGTCGTTCCAGTCGCCGATCGCTTCAAACACCGGCAGCATCTTTTTCAGCATATCCAGGCAGCCGGGCTTGTCGGTTTTGCTCTTTTTGTGAACGTAAAGCTCGCTGTCATACTCCGGCAGCGTGTCGAAAAAGTCCACCTTTTCGGGAATATCGGTCAGCAGTTCGGTGCGCTGCTGCAAAATAGCGGCGATTGCCGCTGCGTCGTAAGCGGGATTTTTCACGCTTTGGCGGATATAAGGCTCGGCAACTGCGGCAAAGCTTTCCGGGCTCATCGCGCGGATATACTCGCTGTTGAAGTATTTCAGCTTCTCAATGTCGAAGATGGCGGGGGATTTGGAGATGCCCGCAATGTCGAAAGCGGCAATCAGTTCCGCGCGGGTGAAGATTTCCTGCTCGGCAATCTCGCCCTTGGGGCTCCAGCCCAGCAGCGTGACGTAGTTCACAATGGCATCGGTGAGGAAGCCCTGTGCCTTCAGGTCCTCATAGCTGGGGTCGCCGTGGCGCTTGCTCATCTTGTTGTGCTGGTCACGCATAACGGGCGAGCAGTGAACATACGCGGGGATTTCCCAGCCGAAGCCTTCATACAGCAGATTATACTTCGGTGCGGAGGAAAGATACTCACTGCCGCGCACAACATGGGTGATGCCCATCATGTGGTCGTCGATCACATTGGCGAAATTGTAGGTGGGCAGGCCGTCGCGCTTGATCAGCACCTGGTCATCGAGCGTTTTGTTCTCCACCGTGATGTCGCCGAAGCTCTCGTCGTGGAAGGTGGTGGTGCCTTCGCGGGGGATGCGCTGGCGGATAACGTAGGGCTTGCCTTCGGCAATGCGCGCGGCGGCTTCCTCTGCGGAAAGGCTGCGGCAGGGATCGTCCGCGCGGTCAAATTCGCCCGCATTCTCTTCGCTCTCGGTCTTTTCGCAGAAGCAGTAGTAGGCATGTCCGCGCTCCACCAGCCACTCGGCGTATTTCTTGTAAAACGGCTTGCGCTCGGTCTGAACATAGGGCGCAACGGGACCGCCCACATCGGGACCCTCATCATGGTCCAGACCGCATTCTTTCATGGTTTTGTAGATCACGTCCACAGCGTCCTCCACCAGGCGGCCCTGGTCGGTGTCCTCAATGCGGAGGATAAACGTTCCGTCAAAGTGGCGTGCGATGAGGTAGGTGTAAAGTGCGGTGCGCAGGTTGCCGACATGCATATAGCCCGTGGGGGAGGGTGCAAAGCGCGTGCGCACCTTGCCGTGGGGGATTTTGGCTTCCTGCTCCTCAATCCATTTCATATCTGCCATGGTGATATATCTCCTTTGGTGAGTTTGTTCGGTTTGTGCCGCGGCATCGGGCGGATTGCACCCGCGGTTTCGGCGGCAGAGCGGCCTGCTTTTCGCTTGTTCCCCGCGCCACTGCGGCAAAACGGAAAAACACGGCAAAAAAGTATGCAAAAATGTTACTTCCCTATCTTATTTTAATCATAGTAAAAAGTCAATTCTTTAATTGTAAAACGCTGCTGCATGTGCTATACTGTGGGTTTAGAAAGTTGCACATTACCGACAACACTATAATTTATATAAAGGAACTTGGAATCAGCTATGGAACACACCGAACGGAAAAAGAGAATTTTCAGCGGAATTCAGCCCAGCGGCGATCTGACGCTCGGCTCGTATATGGGCGCCATCAAAAATTGGGTTGCCCTTCAGGATGAATACGACTGCCTTTACTGCATCGTGGATATGCACGCCATCACCGTGCGCCAGGTTCCCGCAGACCTTCGCCGCCGCTCTCTGGAGCAGCTGGCGCAGTATATCGCCTGCGGCCTTGATCCGCAGAAGAATATCATGTTTATCCAGAGCCACGTTCCCGCCCACGCGGAACTGAGCTGGGTGCTCGGCTGCTACACGCAGTTCGGCGAGCTCAGCCGCATGACGCAGTTTAAGCAAAAGTCTCAGCAGCACGCGGACAACATCACCTCCGGCCTGTTCACCTACCCCGTGCTCATGGCGGCGGATATTCTGCTGTATCAGGCCGACCTCGTTCCCGTCGGCGCCGACCAGAAGCAGCATGTGGAGCTTTGCCGCGACATTGCCCAGCGCTTCAACGGCATCTACGGCGATGTGTTCACTCTGCCCGAGCCTTTCATCCCGAAGCTCGGCGCGCGCGTGATGAGCCTTGCCGCACCCGAAAACAAGATGAGCAAATCCGACCCGGACGGCTGCGTTTTCCTCATGGATTCTCCCGATGATATCCGCCGCAAGTTCAAGCGCGCGGTGACCGACTGCGAAACCGCAGTGAAGTTTGATAAGGAAAACAAGCCCGGCGTTTCCAACCTCCTCACCATCTACTCTGCCGCAACCGGCAAAACCATCGAGGAAGCCGAGGCTGAGTTTGCCGGTCAGGGTTACGGCGTGTTCAAACCCGCCGTGGGCGACGCCGTGATCGAGCTGCTGCGCCCCATCCGAGAGGAGGCCGAGCGTCTGATAAAGGACAAGGCCTATCTGCAGGGCATCTATGCCGAAGGCGCCGAGCGTGCCGCCGCCGTTGCTCACAGAACCGTGCGCAAAGTATATAAAAAGATCGGTTTCGTGGAAAGATAATCACAATCGTGTCCGCGCGGCAAAGCGGAAAGCCGCTTTGCGCACCTTACCCGAATCCGCGCTGCGTCCGCTTCGGCGCAGACGAAAGAGAAATACATTAGGAGCGTAAAACATGTTTCCTGACATGCAACTGTGGCTAAAGGTAATTTTGTCCGTCTGCGTGGCGTTTGCCGTTGCGTTCGGCACCACGCCCATTGTCAAGGCCTTTGCCCAGAAAGTCGGCGCGATGGATAATCCCGGCGAAGCGCGCCGCATCCACACCCATCCCATCCCCCGCATGGGCGGCATGGCGATTTTTCTGGGATTTCTTGTCTCCGTTGTCCTGTTTGCCGAGATTTCCAAGCCCGTGCAGGGCATTCTGATCGGCTCGGTCATCATCGTGGCAACCGGCGTTGTGGACGATATCCTCAGCCTGAAATACTGGGTCAAGCTCATCGCACAGCTCGCCGCCGCCATCATCGCCGTAGCGCACGGCGTTGTGATCAGAGGGTTTATGAACCCCAACGTTTTTTCCCCGAACGAAACGCTGTTTATCGGCTTTCTCAGCATCCCGGTCACTGTCATCTGGATCATCGGCGTTACCAACGCAGTGAATCTCATCGACGGACTCGACGGCCTTGCCTGCGGCGTTTCCGCAATCAGCTCCGTCACAATGCTGGTTGTGGCGCTCATGGTTGCCGAGCCGAACGTTGCGATCATCCTTGCCTGCCTTATGGGCGGCTGTATCGGCTTCATCCCCTACAACTTCAATCCCGCCAAGATCTTCATGGGCGACACGGGCGCGCTTCTGCTGGGCTATGTTCTGGCAACGGTTTCGATCATGGGCCTGTTCAAATTCTACGCCGTGATCACCTTCCTTGTGCCCATTCTGGCGATGGCCCTGCCGCTGTTTGACACCGCCACCGCCATCATCCGCCGTCTGCTTAAGGGACAAAGCCCCATGATGCCCGACCGCGGTCATCTGCACCACAAGCTGATCGACCACGGTCTGAGTCAAAAGCAGGCCGTTGCCGTTTTGTATTCCCTGTCCGCCATGCTCGGTTTGACCGCCGTGGTCATCTGCGCCGGCGGCAAAACCCGTCTGCTTCTGCTCGCCGTGGAGCTGTGCATTGCCGCGGCGGTCGGCATTTTTGTCTGGCGCACCATTGAGCATCCCGCGAACGAGATTCATCCCGCGCCCGATGCACAGGGCGCTGCGGAGCAGAAGGAGGACACCCGGTCATGAAAAAGCTGCGCGTCATGTCCGTTTTCGGTACCCGCCCGGAGGCCATCAAGATGTGCCCTCTCGCGCTGGAGCTGAACGCGCGCGAGGAATTTGAGTCGCTGGTGTGCGTCACGGCGCAGCACCGCGAAATGCTCGACAGCGTGCTGGACACCTTTTCCGTCCGACCCGACTACGATCTGAACATCATGGAGCCGCAGCAGACGCTCGCCACCATCACGGGCAAGATTCTCCGGCAGCTCGGCGACGTTTTGCAGGACGCAAAGCCGGACGTTGTGCTCGTCCACGGCGACACAACCACCACTTTCGCCGGCGCGCTTGCCGCATTTTACGAAAAAATCCCCGTCGGCCACGTGGAAGCCGGACTTCGCACTTACGACCGCTGGTCGCCTTTCCCGGAAGAGATGAATCGCTGCATGGTGGGGCGCATCGCGCAATACCATTTCGCACCCACTGCGCAAAACCGCGCCAACCTTGAGCGCGAGGCGGTTTCCGGCAGCATTTTTGTCACCGGCAATACCGTGATCGACGCAATGAAATACACCGTGAACGACCGTCCGTTTGCCTGCGAAGCGCTCAACGGCGTGGACTTTGGCGGCAAGGTGATTGCCATGACCTGCCACCGCCGAGAAAACTACGGCGAACCCATGGAGAATATTTTCTCCGCCGTGGCGGAGCTGGCACGCGCTTTCCCCGATGTTCGCATCGTATACCCCGTGCACCTCAGCCCCGTGGTGCAGCGCGCCGCGCGCGCCCACCTTGAGGGCATTCCGAACATTCTCCTCACCGAACCGCTCGACGCCATGGATATGCACAAGCTCATGGCGCGCAGCTATATGGTGATGACCGATTCCGGCGGCATTCAGGAGGAGGCGCCTTCGCTCGGCAAGCCTGTGCTTGTCCTGCGCCGTGAAACGGAGCGCCCCGAGGCGGTTTCCGCCGGCACCGTGGCGCTCGCCGGAACGGAGCGCGCCGCCATAGTTCGCATGGCAAGCGAACTTTTAACCGACTCCGCAAAATACGAGGCAATGGCCCGCGCCGTAAACCCCTACGGCGACGGCAGCGCATGCGCGCGCATCGCAGACGCACTCACATGGGGCTTCGGACTTTCCGATGCCGCGCCCGCGGATTTTGTTCCGCAGAAATAAGAGGTTTTTCGCATGAAAAAACGCGGTGCGTTTTTCTACATTCTGATCATACTGGCGCTGGCCGCTCTGGTCGGGCTTGTGTTTCTCCTCGCCCCCGGCGCGGAGCCTGACACGCCCGCCGTTGTGCTGCCCTCCGCAACCCCGTCCGGCGGCGGCACAGGCGAAATTCCCGACAGCTTCGACGCCGAAAACACCATCGCGGTCACACCCGCCACCGTGCAGGCAGCCGTTGCCACGCTCGCGCGGGCGGATTGCTATTCCCGCACCCTGCAGGTGCGCGATTTCTGGACCGGCGGCAGCCGCGACCGCACCGTGACCGTTTGGGCAAACGGCAGCGAGCTGCGCCTTACGGTTTCTTCCTCCGGCAGCGCGCAGGAGCATGTTCTGCTCAAGGGGCAGGAAAAATGGCTGTGGTATTCCGACAGCAGCAGCGTTTTTCGCGGCAGTGTTCTCCCCGGCGACGCAGACGGCTATCAGACGCTTCTCACTTACGAAGATATGCTCGCCGTGCCCGCCGCGGATATTCTTGAGGCGGATTTTGTCGATTTCAACGGCATGGGCTGCATCTATGTGCGCTACCGCTCCGGAACACTCGGATTTGAGAGCGAATGCTACATTGATCCGGCAACCGGTCTGCTCATGGGTGAGCGCTGCTACGACGGCGAGCACCTCTTCTATTCGATGGATTCTTCCGTTCCCGATCTGACCGCGCCCGATGCGGCCGTGTTTGCAGTGCCGGGAACCTAAAACAGTATGTATCCGCCGATCGCAATCAAAAACTCCTCATCCCCGCTCTCGCGATAGAGTAGATACAAAATCACGATCACCAGAAGGTCCTCTGTTTCCAGTCCCGCCGGGGACAATCGCCGGAGAATCTTTCCGAGATCCCCGCTCAGCCCGAACAGCGGACTGGGCGGTCTTCTTTCCCCGGGTGCCGGCCCCGGCACCGGGCGCGGCGGCGCAGTCGGCTGCGCGGGCTTTTGCCGCTGCGGTGCACCGGACTTGCGGGCGGAATTTTGCTGCGGCGGTGCGCTGCTTTGCGCCGGGTGCGCATGATTTTGCCGCTGCGGTGCGCCGCTTTGCGTCTGCGCCGCATCCGAAACGCGCTCCACCCGCCCCGAATTGCCCATATACCGGTTATAAACCCCCCTCACCTCCGTATTCTTTCATGGCTTGCCCCGCAAGGCGTGCCATTTTCGCCATGCGCATGGCTTTTTGCAGCTTCGTCTGCCGCTCCGGACGCAGATACGGCAAAATCGCGCCGACCAGTCCGGCACGGTCGTTTTTCCGTTCCGCACCGCCGAGCAGCCTTCCGATGCGCCCGATCATCTCGGGGTCAAACCCCGGCAATCCCGCATCTTCCGGCGGCGCGCCGCCGCTCTCGCGCTCGGCGCCACCCATGAGCTGCGCCGCCATCCGGGTGATTTTTTCGAGTTCTTCCGGGTCGGATAAAATCGAATTCAGCTTATCCTCAAAGTCGCTCACTTGTTCCCGACCGCTTTCTGCACCTTTTCCGCAAGGGCGCGCCCCTCCGGCGTGGCCAGCACCCGGCCGAGCATGTTTTTGAGCGCTTCGGCATCGCCGCGCTTCACCGCGTCGCTCAGCGCCGCGCCGTCAAGCTGCGAGGCAAGACGTTTTCCCTCCGGGCTGTCCGCAACCTCGCCAAGGCCTTTTGTGGCGCGCATTTCGCGCTCAAGCTTTTCAAAATCCATCGCGTTTTCCCCCTTTCCCGCTTCATTCACCATTATATTCAACTATGTCAGAAAGGTTTCCGTATGATTCTTGCAGTTTTTTCCGATTCCCACGGAAATTCACAAAATATGATCGATGCCGTTGCGCTGGAAAAGCCGGACTTCGTCATCTTTCTCGGCGACGGTGTGCGCGACGCCGAGGCGCTCGCGCGCGCATATCCCACGCTGCCCGTACGCATTTTGCGCGGCAACTGCGACCTCGGCGCGTTCACCGTTGACGACAGCGCGCTCGCGGAGTATTGCGGGGTGCGCGTTTTCGCCGCGCACGGTCACAACCACAACGTAAAATTCGGCATGGACAGCTTTGCCACAAGCGTTTTGTGCTCCGGCGCGCAGCTTGGTCTTTATGGTCACACCCACCGCCCGCTGTGGCAGGAGTTTCGCGGCATACAGTTCATGAATCCCGGCAGCATCGGAAGTTCCTCTTCCCCCACTTATGGCGTTGTTTCATTTGAAAACGGATCTTTCAACTGCTCTATAAAAGATTTGCCGCGCGATTAATCACCCGGTATCCCCCACTTTGTATCTTCAAGGAGGCACGCCATGCGCACCGAACAACAGGTCATCGGCATCGTCGAAGCGCTGGAACGGGAATATCCCGAAGCGCTGTGCTCGCTGGTGTATGAAAAAGATTATGAGCTGCTGTTTGCCGTACGGCTTGCCGCGCAGTGTACGGACGAGCGCGTGAATCGCGTAACGCCCGCGCTGTTTGCGCGTTTTCCTTCTCTGGAAGCCTTTGCGCAGGCAGATATTGCGGAAGTGGAGGAGTTGATCCGTTCCTGCGGCTTTTTCCGCACCAAAGCGCGCGATATTGTTTTGTGCGCACAGATTCTGCTCAGCCGTTTCGGCGGCAAAGTGCCGGACACGATGGAGGCTCTGCTCACGCTGCCCGGCGTCGGCCGCAAAACCGCAAACCTCATCCTCGGCGACATTTACGCCCTCCCCGGCAGCACCGTGGTGGACACCCACTGCATCCGCCTGAGCAACCGGCTCGGTTTGGTGGACGGTCTGAAGGATCCCGTTAAGATTGAGTCTGTACTGCGCGAGATTTTGCCGCCGGACAAAAGCAGCGATTTCTGCCACCGCGTGGTGCTGCACGGCCGCGCTGTGTGCAATGCCCGCAAGCCAAACTGCGACGTGTGCTGCTGCAGCGCGTTTTGCAAAACATTCCTCGGCGACTGATCGCCGTTTCACGAGGTGGTTTTTCCATGACAAACACAAACGATCTGAAAAAAGAACGCGCCGTGCTCTGCGGCCTTGCCGCAGCCTGCTTCGCCCCCGGTGAAAGCTCTACGGACGTCAGCATGACCGAACTCGCCGCGCTGGTGGAAACCGCGGGCGGCGAGGTGGTTGCGGTGCTGACACAAACGCGCGCAACGCCCGACCCCCGCAGCTTTATCGGCGAGGGCAAGGTGGAGGAGCTTCGCGAGCTGGCGCAGATCAACGAATGCGATCTCGCCGTATTTGACAACGAACTCTCCCCCTCGCAGATGCGCGTTTTGTCCGAAGATCTCGGCATCAAGGTGATGGACCGAAGCGGTTTGATTCTGGATATTTTTGCCCAGCGCGCCCGCACGAAAGAAGGCCAGCTGCAGGTTGAGCTGGCGCAATACCGCTATCTTTTGCCACGTCTGCTCGGCATGTGGAAGCATCTGGAGCGTCAGGAAGGCGCCATCGGCACGCGCGGTCCCGGCGAAACGCAGCTTGAATCCGACCGCCGCCATATCCGCAAAAAAATTCAAAAGCTGGAAGACGAACTGGCCGAAGTGCGCAAAAACCGCGCCACCCAGCGCCGCCGCCGCGAGAAAAACGAAATCCCGGTGGTAGCGCTTGTCGGCTATACCAACGCGGGCAAATCCACCCTGCTCAACCGCTTGACCGGCAGCGCCATCCCGGCGAACAACCGCCTTTTTGACACGCTGGACACCACCACCCGCCGCATGATGGTGGACGAGGTGCAGGAAATTCTGCTCAGCGACACCGTCGGCTTTATCCGCAAACTGCCCACCCATCTGATTGAGGCGTTCAAGGCCACGCTGGAAGAGCTGCAGTTTGCCGATGTTTTGCTGCATGTGATCGACATGAGCAGCGAGGAGTGGCAATCGCAGGCAGAGATTGTGGACAATCTCATCTCTCAGCTCGGTGCGGAAGGCACGCCCTGCATCCGCGTATACAATAAATGCGACGTTTGCGCCGGACTTTTGCCGCGCGAGGACAATGCCGTTTGCATCTCCGCGCGCACAGGCGAGGGCACGGCGGAATTGCTGCAGATGATCAGCGATCAGCTCGGCCGCAGCAAGCACCGCGCCGTGTTTCTCATCCCCTTCGACAAGGGCGCGCTCGTTCAGCAGCTCCACAACGACGCCGCCGTGCTGCGTGTGGACTATGTTGAGCATGGCACGCGCGTGGAGGCCATCGTGAAGCCGGAACTTTGGGCAAAGGTGAAAGACTACGCTGTTGAAAGTGCGGATTGAGCGCCGCGCTTTCAACGCACAGCAAGCAAGAAAAATCGCGGACGCGCCGCTGCGCCCGCAAAGGTGATATCTCATGACTTTAAGAACACAGCGTTTGATCCTGCGCCCGTGGCGCGAGGATGACGCACAGGCACTTTTTGAATACGCATCCGACCCTCTGGTCGGTCCGGCGGCGGGCTGGGCTGCGCACAAAAGCGTGGAGGAAAGCCGCAGCATCATCAGCGAAGTTCTCTCCGCAGAGGGAACCTTCGCCGTTTGCATCGCCGAAAACGGTGATGCGCCCGTTGGCAGCATCGGCTGGTTTTCGCGCAGCCGCACCGGCGGAGAGCCGGAACTCGGCTACTGGATCGGCCGTCCGTTCTGGGGCCGGGGCTACATACCCGAAGCGGTAGACTGCCTGCTGACGCATCTGTTTACAAAAACAGACTGTGAGCGCGTCTGGTGCAGCCATTTCATCGAAAATGAAAAATCCCGCCGCGTGATCCAAAAAAGCGGGTTCCGCCCGGAATTTCTGCGCGAATGCGAGTGGCCCGCGATCGGCGGCAGGCTGCTGGAGCAATTCTACTCCCTGCGAAAAAGCGAATTCTTTGCAAAACGCGGCCTCACCTGATGCGCCGGCGCGTATTTCCGGCCCACGCCCCCTTTTGAAAGGAGTAGGACTATGACAACCTATCTCGTTCCCGCCGACGCAGGCGCCGGCGAATACATCGAAAAGCGCTCGCGCTTTATCGGGCAGATCCGTCCCGTGGAAACGGAGGCGGAGGCGCAGGCAATGATCGCCGCAGTGAAAAAAGAGCATTACGACGCGCGCCACAACTGCTTTGCCTACATCATCCGTGAAGGCGGCGTTATGCGCTACGGCGACGACGGCGAACCGCAGGGCACGGCGGGCCAGCCCATTCTTGCAGTGCTCAGCGGCGCGGGCGTGCAAAACGTCTGCTGCACTGTAACCCGTTATTTCGGCGGGGTTTTGCTGGGCACGGGCGGACTTGTGCGCGCCTACACCGCGGCGGCAAAAGCCGCGCTGGACGATGCCGGCATTTCGCAGATGGCGCTCTGGCAAAGCATCTCCCTGCGCTGCGCTTACAACATGTTTGAGCGCGTCCGGCGCTTGCTCGACGAGCATGAGGCCGTTTTGGAAAATACGGACTACGGCGCGGACATTGTGATCTCCGCACTGGTACGCGAGGACAAAACCGCCGCTTTTTCCGACGCGCTGCGCGAGATGAGCGCAGGCAGCATCGGCTTTGAGGTTGAGGGCAGCCGCTTTTGCGGCGTTCGCATCGTGTAAAGCAGGCGACATCGGCTGCCGCGCTCGAATTTTGGCGAACCATCGGCTTTTCACGCAAGTCCCGGCACACACGCCGGGACTTGCTAAATATTTTTAAATTTCTTTCGATAAAATTAAAGGATATTTGCCGCCGGGCATCGAATAAAGCAAAAGGAGAACTGATTTGGGAGGTGCGAATATGTCCTGTCCGAGAGAACTGCGCGAGCAGCTTGAGCATTCGCTGATCGGCCCTTACGGCGTGCTGTCGGAGGCATCTGCCGGCCGGCCGCAGGCAGAGGAACCCTGCCCGATCCGCACCTGCTTTCAGCGCGATGTTGACCGCATCACGCACGCGAAGTCCTTCCGCCGCCTCAAGCACAAAACGCAGGTGTTTCTGCAGCCCGAAGGCGACCATTACCGCACCCGCCTGACGCACACGCTGGAAGTCACCCGCCTTGCCCGCACCGTGGCGCGCGCGCTGCGGCTCAACGAGGATCTGACGGAGGCAATCGCCCTCGGCCACGATCTTGGCCACACCCCCTTCGGTCACGCGGGCGAACGTGCGCTGCGCGAGCTGATGGAAGGCGGATTTCAGCACTATGAGCAGAGTCTGCGCGTGGTTGACCGTCTGGAGCGCGAAGGCCGCGGCCTCAACCTGAGCTATGAAACGCGCATGGGCATCCTCAACCACACCTACGGCGCCGAGGACGACACCCGCGAGGCCACCGTTGTTCGCTTTTGCGACCGTATCGCATACATAAACCACGATCTCGACGACGCGCTGCGCGCCGGCATCCTCACCGACGAAGATGTCCCCGCGGATATCCGCGAGCGCGTTGGAACGCGCACAAGCGTGCGTTTGAATTCCATGCTCTCCGACTTTATCGAAAACAGCGGTGACGGCGTGATTCGCATGAGCGACGGCATGGCGGAGATTTTCGATAAATTCCACAATTTCATGTACGATTCCGTTTACCGCAACCCCACCGCAAAGGGCGAGGAAAGCAAGGTGACCGGCATTCTCTCCGGTATCTTTGAATACTATATCTCCAATCCCGACAAACTGCCCGAAGAATACAAAAACATCGCCCACGAAGACGGCCTGCGCCGTGCCGTGTGCGACTATGTTGCCGGCATGACGGACGGCTACGCCATGGAAATCTACAGCAACCTGTATATTCCCGCGGCATGGAGCGTGAAGTGAGCGCATCGCCGCTTCGTCCGGAAGAATTTATATGAAAGCGTGGTGAGCCGTCACGGCCTTTTCCGAGAGCTTTCTGCAGGAACTTGCAGACAGAAACGACATTGCCGACGTTGTCGGGAGCTATGTTCGGCTTACCCGAAAAAGCGGCAGCAACCTGTTCGGGCTGTGCCCGTTTCACAGCGAAAAAACGCCGTCGTTTTCCGTCGCGCCGGACAAGCAGATTTACCACTGCTTCGGCTGCGGCAAGGGCGGCAGCGTAATCAATTTTATTATGGAAGTCGAAAACCTCTCGTTTCCGGATGCGGTGGAGTTTCTCGCGCGGCGCGCGGGCATGGAAATCCCCGATGACGGCGACAAGGAGGTTCGCAACCGTCGTGAGCGGCTTTTGGCGCTCAACCGCGAGGCGGCCCGCTTTTTCTACAGCGAGCTGACCAAGCCTTCGGGTAAGGTCGCGCAGGATTACATAGCCAGACGCGGCATCGACGGAAAAATGGTGAAAAATTTCGGCCTCGGCTTTGCGCCGGACAGCTTTTATGCGCTGACCGACGCCATGCACGCCAAGGGCTTTCAGGACTATGAACTGATCGACGCCGGCCTTGCAAACCCCAACAAAAACGGGCGCGGCGTTCACGACATTTTCCGAAACCGTCTGATGTTCCCCGTGATCGACGTGCGCGGCAGCGTGATCGCCTTTTCCGGGCGCATCCTGGGCGACGGGGAACCGAAATACCTCAACAGCCGCGAAACGCCCGTTTTCAGCAAAAGCCGCAATCTTTTCGGGCTGAATTTAGCGAAGAAATCCAAATCAGGATATATTTTGCTGGTTGAGGGCAACATAGACGTGGTTTCCCTGCATCAGGCAGGCTTTGATTCGGCGGTTGCCTCGCTCGGCACCAGTCTGACGCCGGAGCAGGCGCGTCTGATCTCGCGCTACAAAAACGAAGTTGTCATCGCGTACGACAGCGACGGCGCGGGACAAAAGGCAGCGCAGCGCGCCATCGGCATTCTGGAGCCGCTTGATTTGAAAGTGAAGGTTCTGCAGATGGACGGCGCAAAGGACCCCGATGAATTCATCAAGGCCTCCGGCGCAGCCGCATTCAGCAATCTCATCTCCGGCTCGGCAAACCACATGGAGTATCAGCTCGGCAAGGCCGCCGCAAACCGCAATATGCAAAATCCCGAAGAAAAGGTCGCTTTCCTCAAGGACGCCGCAGCGATCATTGCGCAGCTGCCCAGTCCCGTGGAACGCGAAGTTTACGCCATGCGCGCCGCGGAAACGGCAGAGGTTGCAAAGTCAGTTGTTGTGGAGGAAGTTGAGCGTCTTCGCAAGCGAAAGCTCGCCGGGGCGAGAAAGCAGTCCGAGCGCAACGCTGTTCGCGCAGTGCAAACTTCCGTGCAGCCGCGTTCGCGCGCGCTCAAATACGAAAACAGCCGCTCTGCCATGGCAGAGGAGGGCGTGATCCGGCTGATGTATCTGGATCCCGCGCTGTTCGACGGCGTTGCCCTGCAGCCGGAGGAGTTTTCCAGTCCGCTGCTCGGCAGGCTTTACGGCATCCTGCGCGAAAAAGCAGCCGAGCACGCTTCCATCTCGATGGCGGCGCTGGGTGGCAGCTTCACTTCCGACGAAATCGAACACATTGCCGCGCTGCTGCAAAAGCCGGAGGTTTTGTCCAACGGACAGCAGGCGCTGCGCGACTATATCGGCATCATCCGTGCCGGACGCGACGCATTGACCGCGCAGAGTGATCTGCTGGGTTACGCAGAAAAACTGAGAAATACAAAAGGGTATGGTGGATAAATATGGCTGAAAAGAAAAACAACACGGACGCAATCGAAACACAGAATTCCGCAGCCCTGGAGGCAATGGCCGACCAGCTGCTCGCCCAGGCCGGCGGCGACCTCGCCGAGCCGTTTACCATGATTGAAATTCCGCCCGAAAATGCGGGTAAGAAAAAGAGCACGCGCAAAAGCAGCAAGAGCAAGGCCAAGGAGGCTGAGCAGGATCCCGAGCTCACCGACAAAACGCCCGAAGAGATTCTGGCTGCGCTGCTGGAAAAGGGCAAAAAAGCCGGACAGCTCACAAACAAGGAGCTTGAGGTTCTGGAAAAGCTGAATCTGGACTCCGAGGCCACCGACAAATTCTATGAAGCGCTGGAAAGCGCAGGCATCGAAACGATCATCGAGGAAGAGGATTTCCTCCTGCCTCCCATTGACGACACCGCGCTGCCCGAGCTTGACGAGATCGAAGAGATCGAGGAAGTTACCGAAGAGGAAATGATCGAAACCGCCGCCATGGTGGACACCTTCTCCACGGACGACCCCGTTCGCATGTATCTCAAGGAAATCGGCAAGGTTCCCCTGCTTTCTCCGGACGACGAGCTGGAGCTTGCCAAGCGCATGGCAGAGGGCGACGAGGAAGCCAAGCGCCGCATGGCGGAGGCAAACCTGCGTCTGGTTGTTTCCATTGCAAAGCGCTATGTCGGACGCGGCATGCTGTTTCTCGACCTGATTCAGGAAGGCAACCTCGGTCTGATCAAGGCTGTTGACAAATTCGACTACACCAAGGGCTACAAGTTCTCCACCTACGCCACCTGGTGGATCCGTCAGGCAATCACCCGCGCCATCGCCGACCAGGCCCGCACCATCCGCATCCCCGTTCACATGGTGGAAACCATCAACAAGGTTATCCGCGTTTCCCGCACGCTGCTGCAGGAACTGGGCCACGATCCCTCCTCCGAGGAAATCGCGGAAGAGATGGGCATGCCCGTTGACAAAGTTCGCGACATCCTCAAGATCGCACAGGAACCCGTTTCCCTCGAAACCCCCATCGGCGAAGAAGAGGACAGCCACCTGGCAGACTTCATCCCCGACGAGGATGCCAGCGAGCCTGCCGAGGCCGCTTCTTTCACCCTGCTGAAAGAGCAGTTGATGGACGTTCTCTCCACGCTGACCCCGCGCGAGGAAAAGGTGCTGCGTCTGCGCTTCGGTCTGGAAGACGGCCGCACCCGCACGCTTGAGGAAGTCGGCAAGGAATTCAACGTTACGCGCGAGCGTATCCGTCAGATCGAGGCCAAGGCGCTGAGAAAGCTGCGCCATCCCTCCCGCAGCAAAAAGCTGAGAGATTTTCTGAGCTGACACAGCTTGTCTTTCCAAATAAAACGACAGCCTTTGGACTGATTTGTCCAAGGGCTGTCGTTTTATATTCTTCAGGCAAAACCGTCGAGCCGGCCCTGCAGCGTCTGCGCCAGACGTCCGATATGCACGCCGTCCACGAATGAATGGTGCGCCTGAACGGTGAAAGGCAGCATATATCTGCCGTTTTTCTCCGTATACTTGCCCCACGCAAAAATCGGCGTGGCGTAATCGGGGTCGCCGGAGAAGGCGCTGGACATATTCGTAAATGCCACCCACGGCAGCGAGGTGCAGCGAAGCACATCGCTGCCCGGTTCGCCCTCAAACGGGCGATGCTGCGCCGCAGCCGTTTGCTCTGCCTGCGCAACATATTCCTCCACGCTGTTGCCCAGAGGAACCCGCACCATCTTGAAAAGCTCACCGTCGCCGTCCAGATAGGTAAACAGCGTATCAACGCGGTCAAACAGCACCGGCTGTCCGCGCAGAAAGCGGTAGCGAAATGCCTCGAGCGCATTGGCGCTGTCGCAAACAGCGTAAGTCATCGCCAGCGTGAACGACAGTCCGCGCGCTTTGACATAGCTTAAAAACCCGGTAATATCCAGTTCAAGTGTCACCGACATATACGGCTGCGCCCAACCGCGGTATTTTTCGCAGTGCGCCGCGCGCTTCCATGTTGTCAGGTCAATCACCCGATAGCCGTTTTCTTCCGCCATCATTGCTCCGTCCTTTCGTTTTTTGCTGCATACATTATAAATATCCCGCTCCCGCACGTCAACCGCCGCCCGTCATGTCCCCGCACCGTTTGATTTTATAATTTTTTCACCCGGGCTCTTGACAGATATGGAATGTGATGCTATGTTAATGATAATAATTCTCATTATTATTAAGGTGGTGTTCGATGAACGAGTCCGCAAAGCTGCAGCGCGACACACGCCAGCGCCGCATTGTCTACGACGCCGTGATGCGCCACTGGGATCATCCCTGTGCCGACACAATTTATATGGATGTTCACGCGCGCGACAGCAAAATCAGCAAAGCCACCGTTTACCGCAATCTGAAAGTGCTGTCTGAAAACAGGGAAATTCTGCATGTGAAAGTTCCCGGCGCGGACCGATATGACCGCACGCTGAAAAACCACTATCATGTGATCTGCACCCGCTGCGGCGCGGTGGCGGACGCACCGGTTGCGTATCTTGCCGAAAACGATGCGCGCACCGCCGAGGAAACCGGCTTTCTCATCAGCAGGCACCAAACGGTTTTTGAGGGTATTTGTCCCGATTGCCGGAATAAAAGAGAACAGGATACAAAATAATATTAATATAATGAAAGAAGGAACGAATATGAAAACAAACAAATACGCAGGCACGCAGACCGAGAAGAACCTTGAGGCGGCATTTGCCGGCGAATCCCAGGCGCGCAACAAATACACCTATTTCGCCTCCACCGCCAAGAAGGAAGGCTTCGAGCAGATCTCCGCACTGTTTCTGAAAACCGCAGAAAACGAGAAAGAGCATGCAAAAATGTGGTTCAAGGAGCTGGGCGGCATCGGCACCACCGCAGAAAACCTTGTTGCCGCGGCAGAGGGCGAAAACTATGAGTGGACGGATATGTACGACGGCTTTGCCAAAACCGCCGAGGAGGAAGGTTTCCCCGAGCTGGCAGCAAAGTTCCGCGCCGTGGCTGCCATCGAAAAGCATCACGAGGAGCGCTATCGCGCGCTGCTGCACAACGTTGAGGCACAGGAAGTCTTTTCCAAGAGCGAAGTGAAGGTTTGGGAATGCCGCAACTGCGGCCATCTCGTTGTCGGCACGGCCGCGCCCGAGCTTTGCCCCGTTTGCGCGCATCCGCAGGCCTACTTCGAAATCAACGCGGAAAATTACTGATCCCCCTCACCCGCCCCGGGCGGTTCCGCACAAACAAAAAATGTCTTTGCACCGTCCGGGGCAAAGACATTTTTTCATATTCAGCCGTTTTGTCCGGCAGTTTTCAGCGCATCTTTTGTCATCTCGCCCTCGGCAATGCGGGTTCGCACCCAGAGCTTGAGCGAGTCCACCGACATGGAGATGTCCTCCAGCCGCTGCTGGATGAGCGCAAAGTCGTGGTATTCGTCCTCGGTGATCGTGCCGTCGGCCGTGATTTCGATGAGACGGTTTTTCTCCTTGTCAAGGGTGTTGAGCGTAGAGAGCATCTCAAGCACAATATTGGCAAGGTCCTTCACTCTCACTTCCGGGATGAGTTCCTGCCCGATCCGGCATTCGTGCGTGCAGTAGTAATTGCAAAGTTCCGGCCGCTTGTAGCAATGCGCCATCTGCAAAACCTCGTCCGGGTGCGGCGCCGTGCCGCGCTCGATGCGGTCGATGCGGTCGGCCGAGATCCATTCCAGCAGTTCACTCGCTTTGTCGCGCGTCAATCCGGCATCATCGCGGCATTTGCGGTAAATATTTCCATCTTTCGCCATGGTTTCCTCCCGTTTTCGCAAAATCTGCGAATTATTGCCGTCCAATTCGCGCCGGCTGCCGTTTATCTTTCGGTCGGTTTATTATACAATACGCTCATAGGGAAAATCAATAGCAACGCCAATCACAGTGATATGGATTGACAATCAGGGGAAGTCGGTCTATTCTGAAAGGCGGGCTGCGCAGCCCTGGCTGCCGCAGCCGCATCGTCCCTTAAAGAGAAAGGAGATTATCGCATTGGATAATGTAAACTTTACGGGTGCCCCCCGTCCCGTTCCCCGCAATGGGAAAAAGCTGCTGAAGTTCATCCCCATCGTCATCGTTCTCGCACTTCTGGGCGGACTGCTGTTCACCTCGTTTTACGAGCTCAACGAAGACGAATACGCCGTGATTGAAACGCTGGGCAAGCCTTCCGTGGTGTCCACACCCGGTCTGAAGCTGAAGATCCCCTTCATCCAGAACAAAACCATCGTTTCCAAGGCCACCCACGGCCTCACCATCGGCTACGACCAGTATTCCGGACAGTCCATTCCCTCCGAGTCCGTGATGATCACCGTGGACTACAATTTTGTCAACGTTGATTTCTATGTGGAATACCGCGTAACCGACCCCGTGAAATACCTCTACAACTCCGACGACCCCGTCAATGTGCTGAAGATGCTGTGCCAGTCCTACATCCGCGACACCATCGGCCTTTACAATGTTGACGACGTGATCACCACCGGAAAGAGTGAGATTCAGGCTGCCATCAAGGAAAAGATTCTGGCCCGTCTGGAGCAGGAAGATCTCGGCATTGCGCTTGTCGGCATCACCATTCAGGACGCCGAGCCCCCCACGGCGCAGGTTCAGGAGGCTTTCAAGGCCGTTGAAACCGCAAAGCAGGATGCCGAAACCGCCATCAACAACGCAAACAAATACGCCAACGAAGTCATGCCCGCCGCCAAGGCCGACGCGGACGAAATTCTGCAGCAGGCAGAAGCTTACAAAACCGCCCGCATCAATGAAGCCAACGGTCAGGCCGCGCGCTTCACCGAGCTTTACGAGGAATACTCCAAGTATCCCGAAATCACCCGTCAGCGCCTTTTCTATGAAAAGGTTTCACAGATCTTCCCGAATATGAAGGTTGTCATTCTCGGCGAAAACGGCACGGATGTGTCCACCGTTTTGCCTCTGGACGACTTTGCCGCACAGAATTGAGGTGAATTCACATGGCAACAGGAAAGAAGAAAATCAGAAATATCATCATTATCGCCGTTGTGCTCGTTCTGATCGTCGGCATTGCCTCCGGTGCGCTGTTTGTGGTGCGCCAGAACGAATACGGTGTGGTTTATGAATTCGGCGCCGTAGTGGATATCAAGGACGAACCCGGACTTTATTTCAAAATCCCGTTCGCCCAGACCACGGGCACGCTTCCCAAGACCATGCTTTTGTATGACCTGCCCATCAGCGACGTTATCACCGCCGACAAGCACTCCATGGTGCTCGACTCCTTCGCACTGTGGCGCATCAGCGACGCGCGGCTGTTCATCGAGTCGCTCTCCGGCAGCGTTTACAACGCGGAAAGCCGCATCAACGCCATTGTTTACAACGCACTGAAAACCGTCATCTCCTCCCTGAATCAGGAAACCATCATTTCCGGCCGCGACGGTCAGGTGGTTGCGCTTGTCATGGACAGCATCGGCGACAGCTTCGACCGCTACGGCATTGAGATGCTGGCGGTTGAAACCAAAACGCTGGATCTGCCCGACGACAACAAAAACGCCGTTTACACCCGCATGATCTCCGAGCGCAACAATATTGCCGCATCCTACACCGCAGAAGGCGAGGCCGAAGCCAAGCGCATCCGCAACGAGGCGGATAAGCAGGTTGAGATCACGCTGTCCGAGGCCGAAGCCAAGGCCGAAACCATCAAGGCCGGCGGCGACGCGGAATACATGCGCATCCTCGCCGACGTTTACGACACCCCGGCCGAGGCGGAATTTTACTCCTACATGATCGCGCTCGACTCCATGGCCGACTCTATGACCGGCGATCAGAAAACACTGGTGCTCAGCCCCGACAGCCCCATTGCAAAAATCTTCAACTGAGCCGGGCCCGCACCGCACACAAACAAAACACCGCGGAGCACAAATCATGCTCCGCGGTGTTTTGTTTGCGTTTATATCAGCGGTAATATTCAGTTTTGTTCCGCAGCGGCGGCTTCGGCTTCCTTGGCAAGCGCTTCGTCCGCAAGGCGCTCAATCTCCGCGGCGCTCAGGTCGGACCCGGTAGACACAGGCTCGTCGTTTTTGCCGTTGTCGCAGGCGCAAAGGCTCAGCGCGATCAGCATTGTCAGGATGATTGCGGTCAGTTTTTTCATATCGTTTTCCTTACTTCGAAAAATGTACTATATTATTATACCCAAATTGCATCATTTTTCAAGCACAACTTTCATATTACTGCAAAACAATCCGTTCCCCTCTTGCAAAATGGCGGGGAATCGTTTATCATTTGTTCGTTATATCAAATAATCCCGGAGGATATTTTTTATGAAATCTGTTATGACCGTCATCGGTCCCGACCGTGTCGGCATCATCGCCGGCGTCAGCACGCTGCTGGCAGAGCTGAACATCAACATTCTCGACCTGTCCCAGACCATCATGAACGGCATCTTCACCATGACCCTCATCGTGGACATTGAGGCAGCCAACCGCCCCTTTGAGGACATTCGCAGCGCACTGAGTGAGCACGGCAAGGCCTCCAATCTGGACATCCGCATTATGCGCGCCACCACCTTCTCCGCAATGCGCAGCATCTGATTTCGCCGCGTTTTCCCCCCGCACAAGCGCCGCAAAAGGCGCCCGACACCGAATTTACACACCGTGCCCACCGGCACGAACATTGCGAGGTTTTGAACATCATGTTAAAGCAATCCGATATTCTCCAGACTCTGGATATGATCGACCACCAGCATCTGGACGTTCGCACCATCACCATGGGCATCTCCCTGCGCGACTGCGCAAACCCCGACATCAACGTCTGCGCGCAGAATATTTATGACAAAATCTGCCGCAAGGCGGAAAACCTTGTTGCAGTCGGATGCAGCATCGAAAGCGAGTACGGCATCCCCATCGTGAACAAGCGCATTTCCGTCACGCCCATCTCCATGATCGCCGAAAGCTGCACCAGCGCCGACTACGCCGTGATCGCCCGCGCGCTGGACGCCGCCGCCAAAGCCTGCGGCGTAAACTTCATCGGCGGCTACTCCGCGCTGGTCCACAAGGGCTTCACCATCGGCGACGAGCGCCTGATCGCCTCCATTCCCGAAGCGCTCAGCACCACCGATCTGGTCTGCTCCAGTGTAAACGTTGCAACCACCAAGGCCGGCATCAACATGGACGCCGTTGCCCGCATGGGCCGCGTGATTAAAGAAACCGCCCGCCTCACCGCAGATGCCGACGGCCTCGGCTGCGCCAAGCTGGTTGTTTTTGCAAACGCCGTGGAGGACAACCCCTTCATGGCCGGTGCATTCCACGGCATCGGCGAACCGGAGTGCGTCATCAATGTCGGCGTTTCCGGTCCCGGCGTTGTTCACAACGCGCTCAAGGCTGTCCACAATCAGCCTTTCGACGTTGTCGCGGAAACCATCAAGCGCACCGCTTTCCGCGTAACGCGCATGGGCCAGTTGGTCGCACAGGTTGCCTCCGAGCGGCTGAACGTGCCGTTCGGCGTGGTTGACCTTTCCCTCGCCCCCACCCCCGCCATCGGCGACAGTGTTGCTCGCATTCTGGAAGAAATGGGTCTGGAAGTCTGCGGCACCCACGGCACCACCGCAGCGCTCGCCCTGCTCAACGACGCCGTTAAAAAAGGTGGCATTATGGCTTCGAGTCATGTCGGCGGTTTGTCCGGCGCATTCATCCCCGTCAGCGAGGACGAGGGCATGATCGCCGCCGCAGAGCGCGGCACCCTCACGCTCGACAAGCTGGAGGCCATGACCTGCGTTTGCTCCGTCGGTCTTGACATGATCGCCGTTCCCGGCGACACCAGCGCCGAAACCATCTCCGCCATCATCGCCGACGAAGCGGCAATCGGCATGGTAAACTCCAAAACCACCGCCGTGCGTCTGATCCCGGCACCGGGCAAAACCGTTGGCGATCAGGTGGAATTCGGCGGTCTGCTCGGCAGCGCGCCCGTCATCCCCGTCCACCCCGAAAGCGCGGCGGAATTCATCGCCCGCGGCGGACGCATCCCCGCGCCCATGCAGAGCCTGAAAAACTGATCGTTTGTCTGCACAGCCTCTGCTGCACCCGGAGATTTGATTCTCCCGGTGCGGCGGAGGTTTTCCTGTATATATGCAATCATCCGGGCGTGCACCGCTTTGCGCGGCGCACGCCCGGATCTGGCAAGATGTCCTTCCCGGAATCTGGGAAACGGAATTATTCGGATTTTCCTTCGCCGGAAGGTTTTCTGCGATGGTGACGGCGGCGGGACCCGCCGCTTTTTTTCTGCTCTCCGCCCTCAGCGGGGGCTGCGCTCTTTTTCTGCTCCGGTGCAGGCTTTTTCTCCTGACGCGGCTTGGCGGCGGCATCGGACGCAGGCTGCGCGCCCTGTCCCCCGGCAGCAGGCTTTCTGCGATGGCGGCGGCGGGAAGTGCCGCTTTTTTTCTGCTCTCCGCCCTCGGCGGCAGGCGTGTTTTTGTGCTCCGACGCAGGCTGGGCGGCTTTCTTTTCGGCCTTATCCTGCCGTTCGGTCTTGTCGCGCTGCTCGGATTTTTCCGTGCGCTCGGCCTTGTCGTGGTTGTGCTTTCTTCCTCCGCGGTGGCGGCGGGAACCGCTCTGGCGCGGCGTTTCCGCTTCAGGCTGCGCGGGCAGCTGCTCGTGCGCGGTGTCCTCCGCAAACACGGGCGGCATCACCCAAACGTCCTCTTCCTCTTTCTCCTCGCGCTTGGGCACGTCTTTCAGCACATGGGGCAGCGGCTCGCCGGGCTTGGGACGTCCGCCGGGAACAACGGCAACTTCGTCCGCTTCAAAGGTGCGCAGCGTGTTTTCATCGCCGTCAAGCTTCACTTTCACCTTCTGACGCAGCAGATTCACCTGCGCAACATTGCCGTAGCCGGCCGTGGTTTCCACAAACGCGCCGTTTTTCGGCAGCGTTTTTACAAGGCACTCATAGGCCTCCTGCTCATAGCGCAGGCAGCACATCAGTCGTCCGCAGGAGCCGGAAATTTTCGCCGGATTGAGCGACAGCGACTGTGTTTTCGCCATCTTTGCGCTCACCGGTTCAAACTCCTCCAAAAACGCATGGCAGCAGAACGGGCGCCCGCAAATGCCGAGACCGCCGAGCATCTTCGCTTCGTCGCGCACGCCGATCTGGCGCAGCTCGATGCGCGTGCGGAACACGCCCGCGAGATCCTTGACCAGTTCGCGGAAGTCCACGCGTCCGTCCGAAGTGAAGAAAAAGAGAATCTTGCTGCCTTCAAAGTTGCACTCCACGTCCACAAGCTTCATGTCCAGCCCGTGCTCCGCGATCTTCTTCTCGGCAATGCCGAACGCTTCCTTTTCGCGTGCCTTGCACAGTTCGGCAATGCGCAGATCGTCCGCCGTGGCAATGCGAACCACAGGACGCAGCGGTGGCACAATGCGCTCGTCGGTCACATCGTGGTTTCCCTGCACGCACTGGGCAAGCTCCAGTCCCTTACTGGTTTCCACAACAACCTGCATGCCTTCTTTCACGTCGAGGTTGTTGGCATCAAAGAAATAGGTCTTTCCGCGACCTTTGAATTTTACGCTGACAACTATCATCAGATGTTTCCTCTCATTGTGTGGTCAGATCCGCCGCATCCACCGCGAGCAGACCGAGTACATGTTTGGTGCTGACATTGAAGCGGAGATACTCCTCCGCCTTTTTCATCAGCGATGCAAGGCGCATCAGCTCCGCCGGAGCACGCAGGCGCGCCGGCAGGCGGCCGCAGAGCATATCCGTCAGCAAAAGCTGCGCCGCCAGAACGAATTCCAGCATTTCCGCATTGCCGAGTTCGGCATGTTCGTTTGCAAAGCTCAGCAGCGTGAGCTTTGCGCCGGAGAGCGCCGCATCCAGAAAGCGCTCAGCGCGCCCACGTGCTTCGGCGCCCGGTTCGGCTTCGTTTCCGCCGCAATAGCGCACCACGCAGCGGGAGCGAACCGTTTCCAGCAGGGCTTCCGCAGCATCAGTTACCAGAATGAACGCAACAAAGCGGGCCGGCTCCTCCAGAATTTTCAGCAGCGCGTTCTGCGCCGCGGAATTCATCATGCCCGCATCGCGGATAATATAGACTTTGATATCCGCTTCGTTGGGCACCACCGCCGCATCCGCAACAATCTCGCGGATCTGCTCAACATAGATTTCGCGCTTGAGTTTTCCCTTGTCGTCCGTCAGGCGGGTGACGGTGATCACATCGGGATGGATGCCCTTCGCCGCCTTTTGGCAGTTGCGGCAAACGCCGCAGGGGCGCGCATCGCCGTCACAGAGCATGGTCTGCGCAAGATCGCGGGCGGCGGCATAGCCTTTCTCCGGCTCCGCAACCATAATATATGCGTGAGAGAGCTTCTGCGGCAATTGCATTTTTTCGCCCTCCCTTTTGCAGAAAACTATCGTATTATTTTACCTTTTCCTTTCACCTTCGTCAAGAGATTTCGTGTCGCAGCTTATCATCGTTGTGCAAAATTGCAGCTTGACAACACAGCGCGAATGTGATTTAATTTTTTCATTGTAAAATTCATTAAATCATAACTGCAACGACGGAATTATGCCGTGATCGGAGCGTTTCAGAGAGTCGGCGGATGGTGTGAGCTGGCACCGAAGATCACAATGGCAGTCTGCTTCCCGAGCAGGCCTTGCGAACGTCCCGTTTCCGGGATCAGTAGTTTGGCCCGGCTGGCCCCGTTAAAACGCCATGGGTTTGATGGAACCCGAGAAGAGATTATTGCCCGCGAGGGAATAATAATCAGGGTGGTACCGCGAAATATGTCTATTTCGTCCCTGAAGCTGCAAATGCAGCTTCAGGGACTTTTTGTTATTCTGGCTTTATTGCAAAAGGAGAACCGAATCATGCGAAGAATTATGATCAGTGACATCACCATGAAGCAGTCTGCGGAAACCAGCGGTTTTGCGCTTTCTTTCCGCGAAAAGATCGAGCTTGCCAAGCAGCTTGACAAGCTGGGCGTCGATGTAATCGAAGTCAGCCCGATCGTCGATCGCAGAATCGACACGCTTCTGATCAAATCGCTGGCGTCGGCCGTAAAAGACAGCGTGATCGCCGTTCCGCTGACTTCGGAGGACGAAAACGCCGTGTCCGTCGCCTGGAACGCTCTGAAAGAGGCCAGAAAACCCCGTCTGCAGGTTGTGGTTCCCGTGAGCACCGTGCAGATGGAGTATCTTTGCCATAAAAAGCCTGCCGCAATTCTGGACATGATCCGCAGCCTTGTTGCGCAGTGCAAGGCCCTCGGCTGTGAAACCGAATTTGTCGCCGAGGATGCCAGCCGCAGCGAGCAGGATTTTCTGCGCAGCGCCATTGACGCCGCAGTGGAGTCCGGTGCCGATATCGTCACCGTTTGCGATACCGCCGGCACCATGCTGCCTGACGAGTTCCGCGATTCCGTGCGTGCCATCCGCGACATGATTCCCGCGCACATTCGTCTGGGCATCCGCTGCTCCAACGAGCTGTTCATCGCCGAGTCCTGCGCCATGGCTGCCGTTCAGGCCGGTGCCGACGAAGTGAAGGCCGCTGCCTGCGGTGGCTTTACCGCAGCGCTCGACAAGCTCACGCACATCCTCAAAATCCGCGGCGAGGCCGACGGCATTTTCTGCGATGTGCGCGCAACGGAACTGCAGCGCGGCATTGCGCAGATCCGCCGCATGTGCGAGATGGGCCGCAGCAAATCCTCCGCTTTCGACGGCGGCACACGCGAGGAGCAGAGTGATCTGGAGCTGACGGTTCACGACGATCTCTCCGCCGTTTTGAGTGCAGCCGCAAAGCTGGGCTACGACCTCTCCGAAGAGGACGGCGCAAAAGTTTACGAGGCGTTCTGCCGCATCGCCGCGAAGAAAGAGAGCGTCGGCGCGAAGGAGCTCGACGCCATCGTTGCCTCCGCCGCGCTGCAGGTTCCGCCCACTTACCGTCTGGAAAACTATGTTGTCAACGCCGGCAACAGCATCTCCGCCACCTGCCACATGCAGCTTTATAAAAACGACCAGTTGCTGGAAAGCGTTTGCATCGGCGACGGCCCTGTGGACGCATCTTTCCTGGCCATTGAGCAGATCGTTGGCCGCCACTATGAACTGGACGAATTCCAGATCCGCGCCGTCACCGAAGGCCGCGAGGCCATGGGCGAAACCGTTGTGCGCCTGCGCGCCGGCGGCAAGATCTATGCCGGGCGCGGCATCTCCACCGACGTGATCGGCGCAGGCATCCGCGCCTATATCAACGCGGTGAACAAAATCGTTTATGAGGAGGCCGAGGCATGAAGCTCTCTTTTTCCACGCGCGGCTGGGCCGATATGAGCTGGTCCGACATGGTGGACGCAGCCGTTGAGATGCGCTTTGCCGGCATCGAGATATACAATATATTTAAAACTCCCGCGCTGTACGACAAGGGCGGCCCGTTTCACAAATACGCCGTTGCCTCCACCGCGCGCGAGCTGCGCGAAAAGCACCTGAAAATCCCGTGCTTCGACAGTTCCTACGATCTCTCCGTTGCAGACGAAACCACCGTTTCCGAAATTCTGCAGCTGATTGATGTGACAAGCGACATGCGTGTTCCGTATATTTCCGTGTTTGCAAAGCACGAAAACTACCCGCTTGTTACCGCCACGCTTGAAAAGCTGATTCCCGCCGCCGAAGAGAAAAAGGTTACCATTCTCATCAAAACCAGCGGCATTTTCTCCGACACGGAGCGTCTGCGCGATCTGCTCAACCATTTTGCCTGCGACCAGCTCGCCGTGCTCTGGGATGTTCACCACCCCTATCGCGATTTCGGCGAAACCCCGTCGCAGACCATCACCAATCTCGGGGCCTATGTCAAGCACGTGCACCTGCGCGACTCCAGCGATGCGGGCGATTACGAACTGATCGGCGAGGGCACTTTCCCCGTGGACGGCGTGATGCGCGCGCTCTACTCCGTGGACTATGACGGCTTCATCTCTCTGGAGTGGAAGCCCGAATGGATGGAGGATCTGACCGACCGCGAGGTCATCTTCCCGTATTTTGTCAACTACATGCACCGCTTCGAAAACACCCGCGGCAAAAAGCGCACACTCTACCCCAACCACGACGGCACGGGCGAATATGTTTTCAAGAAAGACGAGCTCATCAATCTCACCTTCCCGCAGGTTCTTGACCGCATGGCCGAGGAATTCCCCGACCAGTACGCCTTCAAATACACCACGCTCGACTATACGCGCACCTATGCCGAGTTCCGCGAGGATGTGGACGCTTTTGCCCGCGCGCTGCTCTCGCTGGGCGTGCGTCCCGGCAGCAAGGTTGCCGTTTGGGCCACAAATATTCCCGCCTGGTACATCACGTTCTGGGCCTCTGTGAAAATCGGCGCGGTGCTCGTCACGGTGAACACCGCCTACAAAATCCACGAGGCGGAATATCTGCTGCGCCAGAGCGACACGCACACGCTGGTGATGATCAACGGCAGTCTGGACAGCAACTATCGCGAGATTATCAACGAACTCTGCCCCGAAATCGCCGCCAGCCGCGCCGGTGCACCGCTCCACTGCAAACGTCTGCCCTTCCTGCGCAACGTCATCACGGCAGACTTCCGCCAGCCCGGCTGCCTCACCTTTGATGAGGCAATGGCACGCAAAGACATGGTTCCCGCAGAAGAGGTTGCCCGTCTTGCCGCGCTGGTGCGCCCGGACGATGTTTGCAACATGCAGTACACCTCCGGCACCACCGGCTTCCCCAAGGGCGTTATGCTCACGCACTACAACGTTGTCAACAACGGCAAGTGCATCGGCGACCGCATGGGCCTTTCCACTGCCGACCGTATGATGATTCAGGTGCCGATGTTCCACTGCTTCGGCATGGTTTTGAGCATGACCGCTTCCATGACCCACGGCACCACCATGTGCCCCATGCCCTATTTCTCCGCAAAATCCTCGCTCGCGTGCATCAATCAGGAGCGCATCACCTGCTTCAACGGCGTGCCCACCATGTTTATCGCCATGTTCAACCACGCCGACTACCGCAAAACCAATTTCTCCTATATGCGCACCGGTATTATGGCCGGCGCGGGCTGCCCGCCCGAGCTGATGCGCCGCGCAGCCGATCCGGATGAGATGAACATGACCGGCATCGTCAGCGTTTACGGTCAGACGGAATCCGCCCCCGGCAGCACCATGAGCACCTGGACCGATTCGCTCGACCTCCGCACGGAAACCGTCGGCTACGCTTTCCCGCACATCCAGTGCAAGGTCATTGACCCGGACACCGGTCTGGAAGTTCCCGACGGCGTAAACGGTGAATTCTGCTCCCGCGGCTACAACACGATGAAGGGCTATTATAAAATGCCCGAGGCCACTGCGCAGACCGTCGACGCAGAAGGCTGGCTCCATTCCGGCGACCTGGCCTGCCGCAACCCCGACGGCACCTACCGCATCACCGGCAGACTGAAGGACATGATCATCCGCGGCGGTGAAAACCTCTACCCCAAGGAAATTGAGGAATTCATCTACACCCACCCCTCCGTCAGGGACGTTCAGGTGATCGGCGTGCCGGACGAAAAGTACGGCGAGGAGGCCATGGCATGCATCATCCTCAAGGACAATGTGAACATGACCGAGCCGGAAATGCGCGAGTATATCACCGGCCGTCTCGCCCGCCACAAAGTGCCAAAATACATCGAGTTTGTCTCTTCTTTCCCCATGAATGCCGCCGGCAAGGTTCTGAAGTATAAAATGCGCGAAGAAGCAGTTGAAAAACTCGGCCTGAAAAAGTAAAATATAAGTCAGGCACCAAAAAAGAATTAATATTTTTTCATACATACAGGAGGAACATATCATGGAAATCAAAATCACCAAAAACGCCCATTGCGCCGCAAAGCCCGCGGATGAGAGCAAGTTGGGCTTCGGCAAAGTGTTCACCGACCATATGTTTATCATCGAATGGGATAAGGGCTGCGGCTGGCACGACGCCCGCATCGAGCCGTTTGGCAATCTGAGCATCCATCCCGCATCCACCACCCTGCACTACGGCGCAGAGATTTTCGAGGGCATGAAGGCCTACCGCAAGGCCGACGGCAGCATCCAGCTGTTCCGCCCGGAGGAAAACTTCAAGCGTATGAACCGCTCTGCCGCCCGCATGGGTCTGCCCGAGCTGCCCGTTGAGGACGCGATGGAAGCCCTGATGGCGCTGCTGGAACTGGATAAGGACTGGGTTCCCCACAGCGACGGCACCAGCCTTTATATCCGCCCGTTCATGATCGGCGACGATCACTTCCTCGGCGTGCACGGCGTTGGCCACGCGCTGTGGCTCATCATCCTCTCCCCCTCCGGCAGCTACTATCCCGAAGGAATCAATCCCGTTCGCATCATGATTGAGGACGAGGATGTTCGCGCGGTTCGCGGCGGCACCGGCGAAGCCAAGTGCGGCGGCAACTACGGCGCATCCACCCGCGCCGGCATGCGTGCGGAAGAGCGCGGCTATTCCCAGGTTCTCTGGCTCGACGGCGTTGACCGCAAGTATATCGAAGAAGTCGGCGCCATGAACGTTATGTTCAAAATCAACGGCAAGATCGTCACGCCCATGCTCAACGGCTCCATCCTCCCCGGCATCACCCGCATGAGCATTCTTGAGCTGCTGCGCGCCGAAGGCACCGAAGTGGAAGAGCGCCGCCTGAGCGTGGACGAACTGATCGACGCCGCCAAGAGCGGCGCGCTGGAGGAAGCATGGGGCTGCGGCACCGCCGCAGTTATCTCCCCCATCGGCAAGCTGATGTATCAGGGCGTGGAATACGAAGTCTGCGGCGGCAAGATCGGCCCGACTTCCCAGCGCCTGTACGATACGCTCACCGGCATCCAGTGGGGCAAGCTGCCCGACAGCTTCGGCTGGGTCTGCCCCGTTAAGTAAACAATCATATACACATACAGTGTCCGCTTTCGAAGAAAACGGACACTGTTCAAATTGAGGGTTATTGATATGTCTGATAAGTTTGTCACTCTCGACGGTAATGAAGCCGCCGCACGCATTGCGTACAACTTCACCGAAATCGCAGCCATCTATCCCATCACGCCGTCGTCTCCGATGGCGGAGCACACCGATGTGTGGAGCGCAACCGGCCGCAAGAATGTGTTCGGTCAAACCGTTACGCTCACGGAGATGCAGTCCGAGGCCGGCGCAATCGGCGCGGTGCACGGCGCGCTGCAAACCGGCTCGCTCGCAACCACCTACACCTCCAGCCAGGGCCTGATGCTGATGATTCCCGTGCTCCACCGCATCGCGGGCGAACGTCTGCCCGCCGTGCTGCATGTTGCCGCGCGCACCGTCGGCACCCACGCCATGAGCATCTTCGGCGACCACAGCGACGTGATGGGCTGCCGCAACACCGGCTTTGCCATGCTCTCCACCGGCAGCGTTCAGGAAATTCTCGACCTTGCCGGCGTGGCGCATCTGGCCGCTGTGAAAGGTCATGTTCCCTTTATGCATTTCTTCGACGGTTTCCGCACCTCTCATGAGATCAGCACCGCCGAGATGATCGACGAGGCTGCGCTCGCCGATATGCTTGACCGCGACGAGCTGGAAAAATTCCGCGCCCGCGCGCTCAATCCCGAGCACCCCACCCTGCGCAGCACCGTTCAAAACGGCGATATCTACTTCCAGGTGCGCGAGGCGGCAAACCGCTTCTACGACGGGCTGCCCGACATCGTTGAGGATTATTTCCGCCGCGTTTCCGCCCTGACCGGACGCGACTATCACCTTTTCAACTACTACGGCGCACCCGATGCCACGGACGTTGTGATCGCAATGGGCAGCGTTTCCGGCGCTGCGCGCGAGGCCGTGGACTATCTCAACGCCAACGGCAGAAAAACCGGCTTTGTGCAGGTGCATCTGTTCCGCCCGTTCTCTGCGGAATACCTCTTCAAGGCGCTGCCTGCCACCGTGCAGCGCATCGCTGTGCTCGACCGCTGCAAGGAAATGGGTTCCATGGGCGATCCTTTGTATCAGGATGTCTGCACCGCCTGCGCCGCCACCGGCTGGATGGTTCGCATCCTCGGCGGCCGCTACGGTCTGAGCTCCAAGGACACCGACGCTGCGCAGATTGTTTCCGTATTTGATAATCTGGCCTCCGACAATCCCATCAACAGCTTCACCATCGGCATCACCGACGACGTGACCCACCGCTCGCTGCCCGTTGTTTCCGCAGAGGGCCTCGGCGACCCTGCATTCTGCTGCAAGTTCTGGGGTTTGGGCGGCGACGGCACTGTCGGCGCCAATAAAAACACCATCAAGATTCTCTCCGACGCCGCGGGACTGCAGGCGCAGGCTTACTTCGAGTATGACGCAAAGAAATCCTTCGGCGTAACCAAATCCCACCTTCGCTTCGCAAAATCCCCCATTCGCAGCAGCTACTACGTCAAGCGCGCGGACTTTGTCGCCTGCCACAATCAGAGCTACATCGGCCAGTATGAGATGGCGGAGGAGCTCAAGCCCGGCGGCATCTTCCTGCTCAACTGCCAGTGGGACGGCGCGGAGCTGGAGAAAAAGCTGCCGAACGCGCTCAAGCGTTATCTGGCCAAAAACAGCATCCGATTTTTCACCATCGACGCCACCGCGATTGCCGGAGCGCTCGGTCTCGGCAGCCATACCAACACCGTTTTGCAGGCCGCTTTCTTCGCCGTTACCGGCATGATCGCGCCCGAGCTTGCGCTTGAACGCATGAAGGACGCCGCACGCAAAACCTATTTTGCCAAGGGCGATGAGGTCATTGCGAAAAACGTTGCCGCAATCGAGCAGGGCGCCGGCGGCGTTAAGGAAATCACAGTACCCGCCGCATGGGCGGATCTGGCGGACGAGGCTCCCTGCGCGGACGCTTCGCTTCCCGCAGTTGTCAAAAATCTGCTGCTGCCCATCAACCGCCAGAAGGGCGACGACCTGCCGGTCAGCGCCTTTGCCGGCTATGAAGACGGCGTGATCGACCTCGGCCTCACGGCCTATGAAAAGCGCGGCATCGCCGTGCGCGTGCCGAAGTGGAGCGCAGAAAAGTGCGTGCAGTGCAACCGCTGCTCGCTCGTTTGCCCCCACGCGGTAATCCGCCCCTATCTGCTTTCCGACGAGGAAAAAGCCGCCGCTCCCGCAGGCTTCGACACCGTTCCCGCAAACGGCGCCGCCAAGGGTTTGCATTTCGCCCTCGCGGTTTCCGATTTCGACTGCACCGGCTGCGGAAGCTGCGCACAGTGCTGTCCTGCAGACGCGCTGGAGATGGTGCCCGTGGCGCTCACAGACGAGAAAAAGCAGCTTTGGGACTATGCCCTCTCCATCTCCGACAAGGGCGAGAAATTTGACCGCTGGACCATCAAGGGCAGTCAGTTCCGCCGCCCGCTGCTGGAGTTTTCCGCGGCCTGCGCCGGCTGCGGCGAAACGCCGTATGCCAAGCTGATGACGCAGCTGTTCGGCGACCGTGTTTACTGGGCAAACGCCACCGGCTGCTCCCAGGCCTGGGGCGCGGCAATGCCCGGCATCCCCTACACAACCAACGCCCGCGGCTTTGGCCCCGCCTGGACAAACAGCCTGTTTGAAAACAATGCAGAGCTTTGCCTCGGCATGTTCCTGTCCGTGCGCCAGCAGCGCGAGCGCGTGAAAACGCAGGTGGAAACCCTTGCGCAAAGCGCCTCCGGCGAAGTGAAGTCCGCCTGCGAGGCCTATCTCGCCGCATATGACGATTTCGACGCATCCCGCACCGCGTCCGACGCGCTGATCGCCGCCCTTGAGCGCGACGGCAGCGCCGCTGCGCAGGAAATTCTCGCACGGCGCGACCAGCTCGCCAAAAAGACCTTCTGGATGTACGGCGGCGACGGCTGGGCTTACGACATCGGCTTCGGCGGTCTGGACCATGTGATTGCCAGCGGCGAAAATGTCAACGTTTTCGTCGTGGACACCGAAGTGTATTCCAACACCGGCGGACAAAGCAGCAAGGCAACGCCCATCGGTGCCGTGGCACAGTTTGCCTCCTCCGGCAAGCGCAGCCGCAAGAAGGATCTCGGCGCAATCATGATGACCTACGGCAATGTTTATGTTGCGCAGGTTGCCATGGGCGCAGACCCCAACCAGCTGATCCGTGCGCTGAAGGAAGCCGAGGCTTACGACGGCCCGTCCGTTATCATCGCTTACACCCCCTGCGCCTCGCACGGCATCAAAAACGGCATGGCGCGCGTGCAGGAAGAGATGAAGCGCGCGGTGGACAGCGGCTACTGGCTGCTTTACCGCCACGATCCCACGAAGGAACATCCCCTGCAGCTCGACAGCAAGGCCCCGAAGATGGACTACACCGAGTTCCTCGACGGCGAAACCCGCTACACCGCGCTGCGCCGCTCCTTCCCGGAAAACGCGCAGACGCTGTTTGCCGCCGGCGCGGCCGACGCGGCCAGCCGCTACGAAAAATACAAAAAGATGGAAGAAGCCTGATGATAAGCCGGCTGAACCCAAACATAACAAAACTCCCGCCCCGGGTAAAATCGGGGCGGGAGTTTTGTTGCTTTTTTGTTGCTGCGGATTGCGCCGCGCCATACAGCGGATAAAGTATGCTTACAGCTTGCTGCGGATGATTTTTCCGCTGGTGGTTTTGGGCAGTTCCTCGCGGAATTCCACGATGCGGGGATATTTATAGGGCGCAGTACGCTTTTTGACATAGTTCTGAATCTCTTTTTTGAGTTCCTCGTTGCCTTCCTTGCCCTTGACCAGCACAATGCAGGCCTTGACAACCTGACCGCGAACTTCGTCGGGCGCTGCGCAAACACCGCATTCCAGAACATAGGGCAGCTCCATGATAACGGACTCGATCTCGAACGGCCCGATGCGGTAGCCGCTGGACTTGATCACGTCGTCGGCGCGGCCGACATACCAGAAATAGCCGTCCTCATCCTGCCATGCAAGGTCGCCGGTGTGGTAATAGTCATCGTGCCAGCAGCCGTTGGTTTCTTCCTCGTTTTCGTAGTAGCCGGCAAACAGGCCGCAGGGTGCGCCGTCGCCCGTGAAGATGCAAACTTCGCCAACTTCGCCGGCTGCGGCAGGCTTTCCGTCGAGCGTGAGCAGCTCCACGTCGTACTGGGGATTGGGCTTGCCCATCGCGCCGATTTTGGGGCTCATGCCAACAAAGTTGCCGATGATAATGGTGGTTTCCGTCTGGCCGAAGCCCTCCATGATGGAGATGCCGGTGGCCTCGCGGAAGCGGTTGAACACCTCGGGGTTCATCGCTTCGCCGGCAGTGGATGCGTGCTTGATGGAGCTGAGATCGTATTTGCTCAGATCCTCCTTGATGAAAAAGCGATACATTGTCGGGGGCGCGCAGAAAGTGGTGATATTGTATTTTGCAAACATCGGCATGATGTCGTCCGCGGAGAAGCGGTCAAAGTCGTAGACAAACACAGCCGCCTCGCACAGCCACTGACCGAACAGCTTGCCCCACATGGCTTTTGCCCAACCGGTATCCGAGATGGTAAGATGCAAGCCGTCGGGGTCAACGCAGTGCCAATAGCGCGCGGTAACGAAGTGGCCAAGCGGATACTTGCAGTTGTGGCATGCCAGCTTGGGATAGCCGGTGGAGCCGGAGGTGAAGATCATCATCATGGGGTCGTCGCCGCAGATGCTGTCCTCCTGACGGGGGAAGCGGCTGGAATACATATTGTATTCCTCATCAAAGCAATGCCAGCCTTCCACCGCGCCGTTCGTGGTGATTTTGGTTGTGATTTTGCCGTACTGCTCAATCGCGGGCGCGGAGAATTTGGTGCTGTCGCCGTCTGCCGTGCAGATGATGGCGGTGACGCCGGCGGTTTCGAAGCGGTAGAGGTAGTCTTTCTCCAGCAGCTGGTCCACGGCGGGAATCGCAACCGCGCCAAGCTTTGCCAGACCCATCAAAATCGGCCAGAACTGCCAGTTGCGCCGCAGCACCAGCATCACGCGATCGCCCTTTTTGATGCCCAGCGAACGGAAATAGTTGGCCGCGCGGGCACTCATCTTCCTCATATCGCCGAAGGTGAGGCGCGTTTCGCTCTTGTCGCGGCCGATATGCAGCATCGCCAGCTTGTCCGGCTGCTGATCGCCCAGCGTATCCACAACGTCAAAGGCAAAGTTGAATCTGTCCGCATTCTTGAAGCGAATACCCTTGAGCACGTCGCTTCCATCTTCCAGCGGCGTGATAAACTCCTCCCAGATGCGGCGGCGTCCGGTTTCGCGCGTGGCGGTAATGGCGGGAACCGCGACGGGCTTCTGTTCGGTTTCCTCCTCCGGGTTCAGAACGATGGCGTAAAAATCGCAGTCGCCGCCATTGGTGGCGATCATGCCGTGGGGCGTGGAGGAATCGTAATAGATCGTATCGCCGGGTCCGAGGATTTCCGTATGGTTGCCCAGCTGAACTTTCAGATAGCCGTTGATAACAATATCAAATTCCTGTCCGGTGTGGGTCGTTACCTCGATGGGACGCAGCTGCGCGGCTTCGTTGAACGTGCTGTGAACAAAAAGCGGCTCCGCAACGCGGTCGCGGAATTTGTAGGCCAGGTTGTAGTAGGTCATGCCGTGGGCCTGCTCCACGCGGCGGCCCTCGCCGCTGCGGGTGAGGATGTATGAGCGCAGCAGCGGCGCCGTGCCCTCGATCAGCTCGGTAACGTCAACATCCAGCGCCTGGGCGCAGTTGTAAAGAAACGCAAAGTTCAGCTCTTCCTCGCCGGCCTCATAAGAGATATACTCATCCTCGCGCATGCCGAGTTTTTTCGCAAGATCCGCCTCGCTGTAGCCCAGGATGGTGCGAAGTTCGCGAATTCTGTCGGTGATTTCTCTGATTTTGAATTCCAGTCCTGTCGATTTTTCCATTTCTAACACGCCTCCGGTTAAATTTTTTCTTCTCTTCATTCCGGAAATGAAAAACGTCCCCGGAATTTCTTCCGGGGACGACATAGTAAACTATACCGCGGTACCACCCCTGGTTGCACCTGAGAAAAAGATGCCTCTCAGCGCTCTGTCAAGCGCCTTTGCTCTGACGCGGCTTCACGGGAGGCTCTACTTGCTGATCGCTTTCTGCGCTCCGGCTCCGGAGTGACAGGCCTTTGGAAACCCCCGCTGTCTGCTTTCACCAACCGCAGACTCTCTGAAAGCCGGGAAAATCCGGTCCCTCTCCTTCAACGCCTTTCTTTCGCTTATGAAATTAACAAACCGTATTATATCGGGTGTTTCCGTGTTTGTCAAGCCGTTAATTGCTTTTTTACAGCTTGTTGCGGATGATCTTACCGCTGATGGTCTTGGGCAGTTCGTCGCGGAATTCCACGATGCGGGGATACTTGTAGGGCGCGGTACGCTTCTTGACGTAGGCCTGAATCTCCTTTTTGAGTTCCTCGGTACCTTCCGTGCCTTTGGTGAGCGTGATGCAGGCTTTGACAACCTGACCGCGGATCTCGTCGGGCGCTGCGCAAACGCCGCATTCCAGAACATAGGGCAGCTCCATGATGACGGACTCGATCTCAAACGGCCCGATGCGGTAGCCGCTGGACTTGATCACGTCGTCGGCGCGGCCGACATAGTAGAAATAGCCGTCCTCATCGCGCCATGCAAGGTCGCCGGTGTGGTAATAATCGTCGTGCCACTGGTTCTGCGTTGCCTCGGGCGCGTTGTAGTAGCCCTTGAACAGGCCGCAGGGTGCACCGTCGCCGGTGTAGATCACGATCTCGCCTGTTTCGCCGTTTCCAACCAGTTCGCCGTCGCCGTTCATCAGCTCCACGCGATACATCGGGTTTGCGCGGCCCATGGAACCGAGCTTGGGCATCGTGCCGACAAAGTTGCCGATCGTCAGCGTGGTTTCGGTCTGGCCGAAGGCCTCCATAATGGTCAGGCCGGTGGCCTCGTGGAAGCGGGTGGAAACCTCGGGGTTGAGCGCTTCGCCCGCAGTGGTTGCATACTTGATGGAGCTGAGGTCGTATTTGCTCAGGTCCTCTTTGATGAAGAAGCGATACATGGTGGGCGGTGCGCAGAAAGAGGTGATGCCGTATTTTGCAAACATCGGCATGATATCGTCGGCGGCAAATCTGTCGAAATCGTAGACGAACGTTGCACCGCCGCACATCCACTGACCGTAGAGCTTGCCCCACAGCGCCTTGCCCCAGCCGGTTTCGGAGATGGTGAAGTGGATGCCGTTGGGATCCACGTTGTGCCAGAAGCGGGCCGTCACATAATGGCCGAGGGGATACTTGAAGCTGTGGTCAACCGCCTTGGGATAGCCGGAGGTGCCGGAGGAGAAGAGCATGAGCATGGTGTCGTTGCCGCAGGGGCTGTCGGCCGTGCGTCTGTAGCGGCTGGAATACATATCGTATTCTTCGTCGAAGTTGTGCCAGCCCTCGCGGGAGCCGCCGGCCATCACCTTCAGCTTCACGCTCGGGCAGCGCGGCAGCGCTTTTTCAACCTCGGCTGCACTGCCGCCGAAGGAAGTGCATACAACCGCGGAAACGGAAGCCGCGTTGAAGCGGTATTCAAAGTCCTTTTCCACCAACTGGTCCGTAGCGGGGATGGGGATTGCGCCCAGCTTGTGCAGACCGACGATGATGGGCCAGAACTCCCAGTTGCGGCGCAGCACCAGCATCACGCGCTCGCCGCGGGTAACACCCAGCGCGCGGAAATAGTTCGCCGCACGCGCGCTCATCTTCTTCATCTGCTGGAAGGTGAAGCGGCGCTCGTTCTTCTCGCGGTCGATATGCAGCATGGCAAGGCGGTCGGGTTCGCGCTCGGCGATGGCGTCCACCACGTCAAATGCAAAGTTGAATTTATCGGCATCCGTGAACGTAACAGCCGTGGGCGTGCCCTTTTCGTTCACTTCCGTATGGATAAATGCATCCATGTAGTCGGGGAATTCCTTAACGGGCGCTGCCTGCGCATCAACGGTCTTGACCGCGCCGGCATTGACCATGCGGCCGCGCTCCCAGACAAGCTCGGCATCCTCTTCGGGGAGAACAACGGCGCAGAACACGCAGTCCGCTCCGCCGACGGCGATCATGCCGTGGGGGGTGGAGGAATTGTAGAAGATGGAGTCGCCGGGTGCGAGAACTTCGGTGTGCTCGCCGATTTTCACCTTCAGCGAGCCTTCGATCACAATGTCGAACTCCTGACCGGCGTGGGTGTCCTGCTCGATGGGCGCGCTCTGCTGCGCCTCGGAATATTCATAGCGAACCCAGTAAGGGTCGGCCTTGCGGTTTTTGAACATGGGGGCCAGCGACTGAATGGTGATGCCGGTTTCGCGGGCGGTGAGCTGTCCGTCGCCGCGGCGGGTGACGGTGTAGCCGGTCAGACGGGGGGCGCTGCCCTGCAGCAGCTCCATCATCTCAACATCAAACAGTTCCGCACATTTATGAATAAAGCTGAACGGCAGATCTGCGCTGCCTTCTTCGTAAAGAATGCAGTCTTCCAGCGGGAAACCGGTGAGCTCCGCCATCTGCTCCTGAGAATAGCCGCAGTCAAGCCGCAGGGACTTGATACGCAGCGCAACTTCCTTCAGCATGCCCATGCTTGTGTTTTCCATGACTTGTTACCTCCTGTGATGAGAAATAAATTCTGAGGCAGAAAAAAATAAAAACCCGCCTCAATCAACATTGAGACGAGTCAAAAAATACAACCCGCGGTACCACTCAATTTGCATCCTCAACCGGATGCCACCTTCAGGCTCCATCAAGCCCTTTGCCTTAACGCGGCTATACGTAAGGCGTCTACTGGTGCGGGACGAGTCCTCGCATGTTCGGGCCTTCAGCTCAGAAGGGATGGGTTTCGAAATCATTCACTGCCGGCTCGCAGCAACCGCCGGCTCTCTGAAAGCGAGATGGTTTCAACCGTCTTCGTCATTGCCTTTGGTCGTTATTAAAGCACATCATTTCCAAATCGTCAAGCAGTTTTTTCCCGCCGCTTTAATTTTTTCAGTTTTTGATTGACATTTGCTTGAAAACCGCTATAATGTAATCAATTTAAACAACGAAAGAGAGCATTCCCGCAACGTTCGCCGCCTCCGCCCTGCAAGGTTCCGGACATCAAACCGGCGTTCCGTCGGCTGACGGACGCTGCCGTACGGCAGTCGGCGCAATGGTCTCCGACGTCGACAAACAGAATTAATTTCAATCGCGGTTCCGTTCGTTCGACGGAGTCGCTTTTTGTTTTTCGGCAGACGCGGGATACGTATTATAATTTATGAACGGCTTTATGAATCAGATGCTGCACGGTCCGCGCAAAATCGCGGTAACCGGGCATTTCGGCAGCGGCAAAACGGAATTTGCTGTTTCTCTGGCTTTTGCACTGGCGGCAGCCGGTGAGGCCGGACGTTTGGCCCTGTGCGATCTCGACATCGAAAACCCCTATTTCCGCTCGCGCGAACGCGGCGAAGCGCTGGAGCGCTCCGGCGTGAAAGTGTATTCCGATCCCTACAACGGCCGCAACGGCAGCGAACTGCAGACCATTGCCGCGGCCATCCGCGCCCCGCTGGAGGACGACGGCTGCCGCGTGGTGCTCGATTGCGGCGGTGACAACATCGGCGCCATGGTGATGAACCAGTTTTCAAAATATTTCGGCGAGGGCGACTATCAGCTGCTTTGCATCGTAAACTGCAACCGCCCCGGAACGGACACGCCGGAAAAAGCGGCGGAGCATGTTCGCGCGATAGAAACCACAACGGGCCTGCGCGTCACCGCGCTGGTATCCAACGCCCACCTCATCCGCTACACCACAGCCGAAACCGTTTTGGAAGGCTGGGATTTCACGCAGAAAACAGCCGCGCTCACCGGCATTCCCGCGCTGTGCGCATGCTGCATGGATTCTCTCGTGCCGGCGCTCGGCAATCCGGGCTTCGACATTTTCCCGATCGGGATGCACATGCGCGAGAGCTATCTGGATAAACAGGTTTAACATTTGGTTTAGATATAAGGAGGCAGCAAATGAAAAAACG
>SVMK01000080.1 GCA_015067465.1 Oscillospiraceae bacterium | reverse complement strand
TAAAGCTTCACATCGACGGCGAAGTGAAGCTTTATTCTTTCTATCTTGCCTCGCCGGACGGCGACTTTGTTCTGATGGATGCCGACGGCGTTTCCGTGAGCTATAAGCCGATTCAGTAAAATCCCGCAACACAAAAGATAAAAACAATACCGACCGCTGCCGGACAGTTTCGTTTCCGCAGCGGTCGTTTTGCATACGGAGGTGCAAATCCTATGGCAACGGAAAAGCTTTATTACACCGATGCGTATCTGCGCAGCTTCACGGCGCGGGTGGTATCGTGCGACGAGAGCAAAAACGGCTACGACGTTGTGCTTGACCGCAGCGCGTTTTACCCCGAAGGCGGCGGACAGCCGGGCGACACGGGCATGCTCGGCGGCGTTCGCGTGACGGACACGCATGAGCGCGGCGGCGAGATCGTGCATTACTGCGCAGCCCCTCTTGAAGTGGGCGCGGAAGTGGGCGGCGAGATCGACTGGGCGCGCAGATTCGACCTGATGCAGCAGCATTCCGGCGAGCATATCGTCAGCGGCCTCATCTGCGCGCGCTTCGGCTGCGACAATGTAGGCTTCCACCTCGGTGCGGAGAGCGTTGTGATTGATTTCAACCATCCCGTGCAGCCCGGGGAGCTTGCGGAAATTGAGCGCGCGGCGAACGAAGTGATATGGGAAAACCGCCCGTTTGAGATCAGCTATCCCGCGCCCGCGGCGCTGGAGGCGCTGGCTTACCGCAGCAAAAAGGAGCTGAGCGGTCAGGTTCGCATTGTGGAATGTCCGGGGGCGGACTGCTGCGCGTGCTGCGGCACGCATGTGCGCTCGGCCGGTGAAGTGGGCGTGATTCGTCTGCTTTCGGCAAAGCCGTTCCGCGACGGTGTTCGCATTGAGATGCTGGCAGGCCGGCGCGCTTACGATTACGGCAGCGCGGTGATCGGGCAAAACAGCCGCATCTCCGTTTTGCTATCTGCAAAAGTTGGTGAAACCGCGGCTGCGGTTGCGCGCGTGCAGGAAGAGCTTGCCGCGGCGAAATACCGCGTTGTGGGCTTTGAAAACAGATGGTTTGCCGCGCGGGCGGCGGAATATGCCGGAGCGGGGAATGTGCTTTTGTTTGAAGAAGGGCTTTCGCCGGATGCGCTGCGCCGCTGCTGCGAGCTTGTGGGCGAAGCGTGCCGCGGGCGCTGCGGCGTGTTTTCCGGCTCGGATGCCGAGGGGTGGAAATATGCCGTGCGTGTGAGCGAGGGCGACCTGCGCGACTTTGTTCGCGCGATGAACGCAGCGCTGTCCGGCCGCGGCGGAGGAAAGGCGAATTTTGCGCAGGGCAGCGTTGGCGCAACGCGCGCGGAGATCGAAGCGTTTTTTGCCGCAAACCCGTAAAAAAGAGCATAAAAAACCGCCGGGGAACGGAAAAGACGTTCCCCGGCGATGCTGTTTTCAGCCGGTTCGGGTGCTGCGGTGGGGGTATATGATGTGCGGCGTCAGCGCGCGGCGGCCTGCGCTGCGGCGAAACTGAGCATGATGCTGTCCATCGCAACGGCGGCGCACCAGCCGTTGTCCAGCGCGGAAACGCAGCGCTCCGCGGAGAGATACTGGGTTGCACCGTCGGCATATTTGGTGAGGTTTTCGGTGTTTTTCACCGCGGCGGCAACGATAGGGTCGTTGATGATGCCGATGCGGCAGCCCTGCAGATGCTTCATGCGCTTCACATCGCTGTCCGGCCGGACAGCGAGCACAATGTCGCTTTCCATATAGGAGGGGCTGATGTGGTATTTGTCGGCTTTCACGCTGCCCGGGTCAAAGCCGAGGGCGCAGTCGATGTTGCCGGAGGAAAGCTGCGCGCCGACTTCGTCGGGCGCGATGAGCTGCAGACGGATTTCGCAGCCGAGCACGGTGCCGATGGCTTCCGCCAGCTCAACGCTCATGCCGCAAAGCTTGCCGTCGTCTTCATACGCCATGGGGATAAATTCCTGCTCCACGCCGATGATGAGCGGACGGGAGATTGCTGCGGACTCCGCCTCGGCGGGGGCATCTGCGCTCAGGGTGCAGCGGTCCTTGCCGAGCCAGCGCAGCGAGATGGCGGAGATGCTGCCGCTTTTTCCGAGGGTGATGAGCGCTGCGTCGATTGCGCCGGCCAGCTCGTCGCCGCCGCGGCAGATGGCGGCGTATTGCTTTGTTCCGAGTGCGGCAAGGGTGCGAAATGCGGCGTTTTCCGATTCGCCGCAGGCGCACAGCGAAAAGCACAGCACAATTATCAGGAGCAGGGCAACGGTTTTTTTCATGGGTATCTGATCGAACCTCCGTTCGTTGTAACACAAAAGAAACTTGCCGGCGGCAGCGCGCCGCCGGACACGGCAAGAAATATAATATGGTATCTTTTCGTCGAAATCAAGAGGAAAAAATAAAAAAACGACCGTACGCAGCGAGAAAATTCTTCCGTGCGGAAAAAAGATGCCCAACACGCCGAAAAAGCGGTTGGGCATCGGTTTTTTTGTGGGGATTACTGCTGCGTGAGATGAACGGTGAGCTGGTTGAAGGGCATCTGCACGCCGTGGTTTTGGAAGCAGTCGCGGATGCGCTCGTTCATGCCGAAATAAACGTCCCAGTAGTCGGCGTTGCGGCACCAAAGGCGCACGGTGTACTGCACGGAGCTGTCGTTGAACTGAGCGACGGCGACAAACGGCGCGGGGTCGCGCACGATGCGCTCGTCCGCAAGCGCGGCCTCAAGGATGGCGGCGCGAACGTCCTCCGCGCTGTCGGCATAGGAGGCGCAGAAGCTCATGTCCACGCGGCGGAGCGGCTCGCGGCTGTAGTTGATGATGGCGGCAACGGTGATGTTGCTGTTGGGGATGCTGATCACGCGGTTGTCCACAGTGGCAAGCACGGTGTAGAAAAGGCCGACGCTGCGGATGGTGCCGGACTGTCCGGCGACCTCGACGAAGTCCTCCGCGCCGAAGGGCTTGGTGATGAGCAGGGTGATGCCGGCAAACAGGTTCGTCATGATGTTCTGCACGGAAAGCGACAGCGCCAGACCGGCAACGCTGATCACGGCAACGAGCGAGGCCGTGGGGATGCCGAGCCGTTCGGCAACGATCACGATGGCAAGCGCCCACAGCGCGATGCGCACGGCCGTGCGCACGAAATGCTTCAGCGCGCCGTCAAGCGAAGCGTGTGCCATGAGGCGGTCGAAGATTTGGGTGAGCAGCTTGATGGCGATCAGGCAGACAACAAATGTCAGAAGGGCCGAGAGCAGCGTTTGCGTGCTGCTGATGCCGAGCGAGGTCAAAATGCTGGTCATGGAAACAAAACCTCCGGAAAAATAATATGTGTTTGCATTATACCACGCGCTGCGAAAAATGTAAATTCCGCGCCGCGCGTCCTCAGGCATAAAATTCCGCCACCGCGGTTTTTGCATGTTCGAGGAAGGCGCAAAACAGCGGCTGGCCGAGGCTTTCGCTGCGGTACGCAATACCCAGCTCGCGGTAAGCCGGCGGGTTGAGCGGACGGACGAGGATATTGTCCGAGCGGCCGAGCATCACCAGCTCTGCCAGCACGGAAAGGCCCAGGCCGTGCTCCACAAGCGAGATAATCGCCGGATCGTCCAGATTTGTGAAGCGGATGCCGGGACGGATGCCGTTTTGTTCAAACATGGGTGCGATGTCCATCTCAAAGCCGTTTGCCGGCATGAGAAAATCGCAGCGCTCAAAGCCGCGCACGTCGAAGCGGGGCTCCTGCGCGGGATGGTCCGGCGGCAGAATGGCCACCAGCTCGTCGTTGTGCAGGGAAATCCATTCCAGCGCGTCGGTGAATTCCGAGGGCTGATAGCTGACAAATGCGCAGTCCAGCTCGCCGGACTTCAGTTGCCCGTAAATTTTGTCGATTGACCCCATCCGCATGGAAATGTCCGCACCCCGCTGCTCTGCGCGGAAGCGGTGCAGAATGTTCGGAATCCAGTGCTGCGCCATGCTGGAATACGTGCCGATGCGGATGCAAAGCGGGCTGGCGTTGTGCATCCGCTCCAGCGCCTCGTCCAAAGCGTCCGCCGCGGCGGCAAAAGCGGTCAGCTGCGGCATCAGCTCCCGCGCTTCCTCCGTCAGCGCAACGCCGTTGCGCCCGCGGTGCAGCAGGGTAACGCCCAGTTCCTTTTCCAGCGCGTTCATCATGTGCGTCATGCCGGACTGGGTGTAGTTGAGCGCCTCGGCCGCCCCCGTTAAGCTGCCCAGACGTTTTGCCGTAAGAAAGGCTTTTACTTTTTTGCTGTCCACAAACTCCCCCCTGCACATTGATTCGGTGAATGCATTCCATTACAAACTCTAATATTAAACATTATAACATCGGCGTTTACTATTATCAAGCGTAATGCTATATTTAATTTCGTATCTGATACTTTATAGTAATGTGGATATGAAATAAGAAAAAGAGGGTTAATTATGGAAAACAAACGTGGACAATGGAGCAGCAACCTGATCTTTGTCATGGCTGCAATCGGCTCCGCCATCGGTATGGGCAACCTGTGGGGCTTCCCGTACAAGATGGGTGCAAACGGCGGTCTGCCCTTCCTGCTGATCTATCTGGCACTGGTCGTGTTCTGCGGCGCTATCTGCATGGCCGTTGAAATGGCCATCGGCCGCAAGACCGGCAAGAGCCCCATCATGGCAATCAGCCAGCTGAGCAAGAAGTGGGCCTTCATCGGCTGGTTCGGCAACCTGTCTGCCTTCATCATCATGGGCTTCTACTCCGTGCTGATCGGCTATGCCCTGCGCTACTTCGTGGGCTTTGCATCCCAGATGCTCGTCGGCCTGGACGGCTTCGGCGGCGCAGCCGGCGGTGCGGACTTCTTCGTGAGCTTCACGCAGGATGTTCCCAGCGTCATCTTCTACACCTTCCTGACCTTCATCCTGTCTGCCTTCTTCGTTGCAAAGGGCACCGAGGGCCTGGAGAGCTTCAACAAGATCGGCATCCCCGGTCTGTTCGTCATCCTTGTCGGCATCATCCTCTACAACCTCACCCTGCCCGGCGCCGGTCAGGGCTACGTCTTCATGTTCACCACCAAGGGCATGGAGATTGCCGGCACGGAGTTTAACTTCCTCAAGGCCATGCGTCAGGCCGGCGGCCAGATGCTCTTCTCCCTGTCCCTGGGCATGGGCGCCATGATCACCTACGGCTCCTACCTCGGCAAGCAGGAATCCATCGGCAAGAACGCATGGATCATCCCCGCATTCGACACGCTGGCAGCTCTGTTTGCCGGCCTGGCAATCTTCCCCGCAGTTTTCGCAACCGGCAACAGCGTCAACGCCGGCCCCGGCCTGCTGTTCATCACCATGCACGACGTTTTCACCACCATGGGCGGCGTCGGCAACCTGATCGGTATGCTGTTCTATCTGCTGGTCATCTTCGCAGGCATTTCTTCCGCCATCTCCCTGATGGAGGTTGTGTCCGCCAGCATCATCGACAACCGCGAAGCCAAGGGCAAGCAGACCGATCGCAAGACCGTTGTTTTGCTCGTTGCCGCGGCTATGTTCGTCATCTCTCTGCCCATCTGCGCCGACCAGCTCGGCCTCGACCTTTTCGCCGTCGGAGAGCAGCACCTTGAAGGAGGAGCCGCCCTCGATGACGTGGTTGTTGGTCAGCACATAGCCGCCCTCGCGGATGACCACGCCGGAG